>JAJFGC010000190.1 GCA_021776345.1 Hyphococcus sp.
AAGCACAACATGGCCGAAAACGTCGAGCCAGACCGCTTGGCCACGTTCCAAAAACCGTCCAAGAATCGTGACCCGGATGTTCTGTCGGTCGATCAGGATCACCGGGAAAAGGCTGACGACGACAATCGCGATTAAAAGGCCGTTGACATCTTCAAGGCCATGAATCGGCGTTGCGAACCACCAGCGCGCAAGACCGTCAAAGACGATCAGGAAAGCCTGCACAAGAAGGAGCGAGACCCCGACAAGCGCAGACATTGTCGCGGCGCGCCGGATGACGTCATCGATTTTACCAATCGTTGATGATGTCACGGCGCCGCGCTTTCGCCGTTCATCGCGCGCATGTCCGCAAGAATCTCGTCGAACCGTTTGATCAATAAGTCATGGCTGGGGCTCCGTTTGCGCCAGTCTTCAGCCGCCGTTTCGAAGCGCACTCGCCAAACCGCGCTGTCTGCCGGATCGGATTCAACAAAACTGCGCACAGAATCGGCGCGCGCTTCAATTATTGCTTTTTCGGCCTCGCCGGTCATTGCATCGACCATCATACGAATAAGCGGCTCTCCGCTCATTTTGTCCAGCGTCGCCCGGGCGCCGGGGGAAAGCGCCTCGTAAACATCGCGGTTCATTGCAATCATCGCCGGCGCAAACGTGATCGCCTGATCCACATGTACATTGGTCGAACGCATAATTCCTACCGGCTTGACCCCGTGCCAACTAAACAGCGCCCCCTCAATAAGCCCGCGGCTTAAACTTTCGGCGACTTGCGTGGTGGTGATTCCGCCGACCGGTGTTGCGCCAGCCGCTTCAAGCATTTTCGCCTGCAGATGGGTGACAGCGCGTATTTTTCTGCCTTTCAAATCGTCGCTGTTCTCGTAAGGAAAGCGCAAGTGAAAGCGGTAAGGCGGCGACACATAAAGCGCGAGCACTTTGACATCTTCAAATCCTTCAAGGCGCCCTTCTTCATAAAGGCGCCAAAACGCCATTGACATTTCCATCGGATCCGTCGTGCGAAGCGGAATTTCAAAGAAGTCCGTGCTTGGAAACTGGTTTGGCGTGTTGCTCGGCAGGATCCAGCTGATGTCGAGAACGCCCTGTTTCAGCATCCAGTATTGTAGCTTTCCGTTGCGGCCCATGGCGCCGCCCGCATAAAACTCGATTTCAAGTTCGCCGCCTGAAGCCGCTGTCACCGCTTCCGCCCAGGGTTTCATCGCAGCCCTGACCGTCACCGTGCGCTCAGGAACCGTCACGCCAAAACGCAAAACGTCCGCCTCCGCATGGGCGACGCTGGCGGCGAAAACCGTCAGTCCAATCAAAAAGGGCAATGCTCTAATTCTCATAATCCTGTGAGCCGTGTGAGATGCGGAAATAGCGTATTTGGCGCGGCGGTGTATGGATTTCCTTTCTACAACTCCCGCTCGACGCCGACACTTTAGGCGGCAAGTGCTTGCGGCTGCAACTAATTTTGCTGATCATACTGAAATTAAACCGCATGTTTTACTCGTCTATCGATGCGAATGTGACTATTGGTCAAATTTACTCACCCGATCGCAACAGACAAAGGAAACCTGTACCCGCGACCATCCGTTAAACCCGCCGAGCAGAGAATATCGGCGCAATGAGACCGAGCCAGGCCTGAGCCCATGAAACGTCCTAAACCCGGCGCCAGCAAAACGCCGCCGCACCCGATCGCCGAGCGACTCGAACTTGCCCGCCACCTGCCGTTTTTGTTGAGCCAGGTGTCGCGCATGCTCTCCATTGGCGCTTCGCGGACTTTCCAAAAGCATTTCGGCATCGGCGTTCGGGAATGGCGGGTGATCGCTATTCTCGGAGACAACGGCCCTGCAAGCGCCGCTGAAATGGTCGGTCCGGCGGCATTCGACAAAGCCACCGTCAGCCGGGCGGTCAAAACGCTGGAAAAACTCGCCTTTGTCGAGCGACTGCCCGACCATACTGACGGCCGCAAACAACAAGTTCGCCTGACCAGGTCCGGCGTCGATTTGCATGACCGCATTGTCCCGCTCGCCAAAATGCGGGCGAAAGTGCTTGAGTCGGCGCTGACAGCGCAGGAACGCGCCCAGTTTTTCAACATCATTCAAAAACTTAAAAACCAGATTGAATGGCTAGAGAATGAAGAGCGCGACGACGACATATAACTGTCAGGGGTTGCGCGCCGACAAATCCCACGACGGCGCGACCGGCTAATCCGTCTCTACGCTGATTTTAACCGGATTGCTTTCGCGCAATGCGGCGTGGAGAAAGCAGGTCTGCTCTCCCATCTGCACGACTTTCTGATTGTGCTCCAGATCTTCATTCGAGTTAAGATAAACATGGGTCACAACCGGAAACGCTTCCGCCTGCCCCGGCCCCAAAGACGGCTTGGCCGCGCGAAAACGCGTCAGTTGAATAAGTTCATAGGACAACAAATCCTGTTTGACGATGTGGGCGTAGCGCCCCAGTTGCGTCATAAAACAGAACGCAACGCCAGCGGACAGATAGTCAAGCCCGCTTGGGGCACGGCCTTCGCCTCCGCGATGAACGGGATCGTCGCCAAGAAAGTGAAAAACGCTGCCGATCGGTTTGAATAGCTGGATGCGCGTATCGAACATGCCGTTTTCGTTGATCGTCAGTACACCGCGAACATGGAGCATGCGCTTTTGCTCCGATTTCAGGCTGCTGCCGACGCCGCCTTCAACATCGAAAAGCTGTTCCGCCGCCTCAAGCTTTCTCAATATCGGCGTGTCGCCAGCGCCGTTCGACAGCGGCGCAAGTTTTTCAAAGTCAGCGCCCGGGCCCGGAAGAATGTCCGAGGTCGTCGATTTGACGCCATCGAGCGGCGATAGCGCGCCATTCAAATGCATCGAAAACTCGCTGATGAGCTCACGTTGCAAAAACGCCGAGGCCGGCGACCAGCGCACCGCCGCCTCGCTCATGGCTTTGAGTTCATCGCGGTCGATGCCCGACGCGCGCACCTTGAATTCAGCAGGCAAAGCGCCGCCGGTCATGGTGCCGCCCAGGGCGGACCCTTCCATCGTATAAAAATTGTCCAGGGTGCATTCGAGCGACTTCAATTCGCCCCCCTGATCGCGGGCGATCGCACGCAGGTTGGAGGCGAAAGAAATAATCATCCCCGACGTGAAGAAAGCGAGCGGAAACGGCGCAAGGTCCGTGCCGTTAAGATACGGCCCCTCATCACAGGTCAGCCGCCAGCTCGAACCGGACATGCCGGTATGCACCAGCGCCTCTTTTTGCATTCCTTCAAGCGAACGCGACTTGACGACGATAAACGCCTCATCGCCTTCCGAGAGATCGTCGAGCGGTTCTCCATCAAACGCCGCCTTATAGGCGAGCGGCGCGTTCAGACTGTCAATCGAGGGGGCCAACATACGCTCCATTGCATTTATTTTTTCAATCTAATAGAATTTAGATGCAGTTGCAACCTTTTTGCTTTTACTGCATAGCGCCTGCCCTTCATCTTTGATTCCGCCGCTATTCAAACCGAATTCACAGATTGTAGATTCCATCCAGCTAGTTCAGCCATTGGCCACCTCGCCAATTACTTGTAATAAATGCCGGAATTCGGCCGTTGGCCGTCGGCAAAGGGTTCGATAAGCATACACGAAGGGGAGCCATTTTCACCTAATCAAAATACCTAATTGATGGCTTGCGGCTCGCAAAACCCGGTGAAGTTTATGTGCCGGGATATCGCCGGAGAACGAATCGCTTCTTCCAGCATCAGTAAACTTAGAAAAAGGAACCAGCGTCGGTTAAGCTTTCTTGAAATAAAAAGCTGGTGTGCGCTCCAACGCAAAAGCGGACATAACGAATTTGATTTTGGGATTCGCAAAAATCCCAATAGCTGATGTTCAAAGGTTAGGACCAATAGCCCGGTTTGGCGCGCTTTCCGGCGATGAATGCGCGCGGCGCGCCTTCCGCTGCTATCCATCTTCTGGCATGGGGTGACCAGTCTCATTGATCGGATCTTGCCGGAACGGACGTCAATTTTAGTTTGTGTTTGGTCTGGCGTAGATATCAGCCGACTTTCGGAGCTGAAATATCATACCTTGGCGCCACTCCTGTATGAAACTGAGACCCTGTCATGACGTGCCAAGAAATGCGTTGCTGAGCGGCGCTAGCTTACTCGAAAATTTCTTTCAGCCCATGTCGCCGGCTTTCAAACTATCAACATAAAAAAGCCCGCCTTGCGACGGGCTTTTCAGTTTTTTGGGGGAACCTTTTTCAGGGTTTTTTCTTGCTCTTGGTTGAAAGTCCGCCAAGGCCTGCAAGACCGGCAATCATCAACCAGATCGCGCCAGGGATCGGGATTACTGTCCCGCCAACTTCAGTGTAGTGACTAACGCCACCCGCCGTACCGATACCGGAAAAAACGATCGAAAGTGCACCGCCGGTGTCATTTTCAATGAACAAGTGGCCGGCGCCGATTTTAATGATTACCCACGCAGCCAATGTATCAATTGTCCACTGAGTGGTCGTGCCCATATCAGCCGGCGGGCTGTTCGTCTTATCAGCGTCGGCAACCACAAACGATGTGCCCGCGAGGACATTCAGCGCTGTAATTTCGTTTTCTTCATTATTCGCGCCGATGTCATAGACATCCGCGTTTGTGGACGACAGCGTGCCTGCGCTGCTCAAGCCTACATCGACTCTGTTCATTGCGCCCGTGACGATAGAGCCGCCAATAATTGCATCGCATGCGCCAGCGGCGTTGAGATTACAGGTAAATGAAGTGGATGTTGAATTGACAGAAATCGGGTTTGCATTGGCCAATGCAAAAATCCCTATAGTCGCGGTTGCTGCGACCAAACTCAGAAGTTTTTTCATAACTTCCCCCATGATAAAATCTACAAACTCGCCCGCCAGAACCCAGTCTATTGGTATAAAACTTGTATCCCCAAGCCTGTAAAAACATCAAGGCACTTCGTAAAATAAAATCAAATTTCATGCCAAACTACTGGGGAAAGTCTGATTTACGCGGCCTTACCGTCGAATGCTGCGGCAAATTAACGATCTTTCCAGCAATTTGAGCACAAGCATAGCATGTTTTTTGTAATCGGGAGTTTTCTGCCTGTCTAAATAAATAAGCAAAAACAAATACCTGACCATTACTCCGCCCTAATTGCGGGAAAACATGAATAAAATCACATCGTTAACTAACTTTTCTGTAATTAATCCATTGATTCGGTGGCATATTTTATGCAACCGTAAACCACGGTCGTAAAATTGCGATCATGTCGCCGGTGGGGCGGCAACCGGGGAGACAATCTGGAAGACCGTTCCCCGGTGTTGGGTAAACACACATGAGTGGGGACTTTCCATGAAAAAACTTTTTGGCTTTATGAAAAAAGACGATGGCCTGGTGGCTATCGAATGGGTCGGCATTGCCGCGGTTATGCTGGTTTCTGCAATCGCAGTTGCCGGCGCGGTCATGACTGGTGTTTTTGACGCTGGCACGGATCTCGGTGTAGCGACAGGCACAATGGTTGAAGGCGCTGACGCACCTGCGATGCCAGTATTCGGGACACCGTAAGAACAGCTACAATACCGCAATAACCTTTCGGTTCACGCGTAACAGAGGTCGCGCAGAGTATATCGCTCTAGCGCAGAACGCTGCGCGGCCTTGATATTAAAGTAAATGCCGAAATCTCAATCAGCTTGGTATAGGAAGTGGTCCATGAAAACCTTGAAAATTTTTTGGAAAGATCAACACGGCCTCGTTGCTATCGAATGGGTTTCCATCGCTGCTGTGGCATTTATCGCAGCGATTGCAATTTCCGGCGTGCTTTTAGGCGGTGCTAATACTCTTGGCGGCGCTGTCGCAGGACAAATGAGCTCTACTGCAGATCAAATCAACGGAACTACGCCCTAGAACAATGCTCGCCCGTTTCGGTCGCGTGCAGACTTGCCTGGTTCGAGAACAATTGTTGCGTAAAGGGGACGATAAATGCAAAGACCAATTATCAGCCTACTGATTGGATTAGTTCTGGCTACAGGCGCCTTGTTCATCGTCTATAATTTAAGAGGCGCCGGGCAAGTCGCAAAGGCGGCGCCAGCTATTTTCCCAACAACCACTGTCCTCATCGCTTCAACGGACCTTGCGTTTGGCGACCCTATAAAGGCAGACTTCATTAAAGCTGCTGAATGGCCGCAAGATTCTGTACCGAAAAACGCGGCGCTTGATCGTGATGATTTATTGTTAGGACCCGATGGCGAACGAATTGCCATTCGCAGCTTTGTTACGGGTGAGCCCATCCTAAAATCCAAGATTTCGGGATACGGCGAGCGCCCAATCCTGTCGCGGAAAATCGCTGACGATATGCGCGCCTTTTCGGTTCGCGTGAATGATGTGAACGGTGTCGCCGGTTTCTTATTGCCCGGCGATAATGTGGATGTGCAGCTGACGCGGCAGTTGGGCAAAGATCACAAGAACCTGATCACCGACATCATCATTCAAAATGTCAGCGTTCTCGCGATTGACCAGCTTTCGAGCGAAGAAACCGACAATCCAGTCGTGGCAAAGACGGCGACCGTCGAGGTGACGCCGGAACAAGCGCAAAAGTTGGCGTTGGCGCAACAGCTCGGGACGTTAAGCCTAACCTTGCGCAACTTCGCAAACCTAGAGGATGCTGAAGTCAAGCGTGTTTCTGTGAAGGATCTTGGCATCGACGGACCAAAAAAAGTAGTCAAAAATGATGGCATCTATGTGCGCGTACGCAAGGGGACATCAACAGTAAAATCCGAGCGTGTTCCACAATAGAATACGCTAAACCTGGGGAGTGGGGCTTTGAAAAAGTTGTGTATCAATAAAAGCGGATCACCGCTAATG
>JAJFGC010000020.1 GCA_021776345.1 Hyphococcus sp.
AATGACAGTGACAAGCGCGCCAATCGATCAGACCTGCATAATTTCAGCTTCTTTGGCCGCAAGCGCGTCATCGACGGTCTTGACCATTTCATCTGTCAACTTCTGCACATCATCATGCAGTTTTTTCTGCTCATCCTCGCCAATGCCGCTGGCTTTCTTAATCGACTCCATGCCATCGCGGCGAACATTGCGGATCGCAACCCTCGCCTGTTCGGTATACTTCGCTGCAATTTTTGTCAGTTCAACCCGGCGCTCCTCGGTGAGCGGCGGGATCGGGATACGAACATTCTGACCATCAACCACGGGATTGATGCCAAGCCCGGATTCTCGAATCGCCTTTTCAACCGCGCCAATGAGACCCTTATCCCAGACTTGGATCGTGATCATGCGTGGTTCAGGGATGCCAATAGTGCCTACCTGGGTCATCGGCATCTTTGAGCCATAAGCATCGACTTCAATCGGCTCAACCAGAGCGGCGCTGGCGCGGCCGGTCCGAAGTCCGCCATATTCGCTTTTAAGCGCTGTAATAGCGCCTTCCATGCGCTTGCGCAGGTCTTTGAGATCAACTCCGTCAGTGCTCATGGCTTTTCTTCTCCTTTTGTTCTTATAGCCTGATTTTACGACAAAATCCGGGCATCTCCATCATTTATCGGTGATTATCGTAGATGGCCCTGTTCCGGTCAGCGCACCAACCACACCGCCCTGCTCGCCGATCGGAAATACCACAATTGGAATGCCGCTTTCCCGGGTAAGTGAGATCGCCGCCTGATCCATCACTTTCAAATCACGCGCCAAGACTTCGTGATAGGTCAGCTTTTCAAGCCGTTCCGCGTTCGGGTCTTTTTTCGGGTCTGCGGAGTAGACGCCGTCAACCTGCGTGCCCTTTAGAAGGGCGTCACAGCCCATTTCGGCGGCCCGAAGCGCCGCCGCCGTGTCGGTTGTGAAAAACGGGTTCCCCGTACCGGCGGCAAAAATCACAATCCGGTTCTTTTCCAAATGCCGCAAAGCGCGCCGACGAATGTAGGGCTCGCAAATCGCTGTCATCTCGATTGCCGACAGAACGCGCGTATAGACGCCAATCCGCTCCAGCGCATTTTGCACAGCAAGCGCGTTCATCACTGTCGCGAGCATACCCATATAGTCAGCGCTCGCGCGCTCCATACCATGCGCCGCCGGCGAGACGCCTCGGAAGATGTTGCCGCCGCCGATCACAAGACTGACCTGCACGCCCAGCGCCTTGGCGTCCTTCACCTCATTCGCAATCCGCTCAACCGTGTCATTATCGATGCCATACTGGCCTGGCCCCATCAGCGCCTCACCGGATATTTTCAACAGAACGCGTTTAAATCTTGCCGCGGCCGGCGTTGAGGCTTCTGGCGCCTGGGTCATGTGAACAGCTTTCGGTTGCGGGCGAACCTTAGATTACGCGGTCCGCTTAAAATTGAAATATGAGGCAGCCTCATTCCCCATGAAAAAGCGCCGCCAGGATGATCCTGACGGCGCTTTTGAAGGTTTTGCGGCGCAGCGTCAAACACCACGCTCACGCCTAGTCTTCCTCGTTGGATACCTCAACGCCCTCGCCGAGTTCCAACCGCTCGAAACCGGCAAATTCGATCGGCGCGCCAGCGTCTTTCGCTGCATTCTCGATCACTTTGCCAACTTTCGTTTCACCATCAATCACGAAAATCTGCTCCAGAAGCACTGATTCCTCATAGAATTTGCGCAGCCGACCTTCGACCATCTTCTCAATGATGTTTTCCGGCTTGCCTGAGGCGCGAGCCTGGTCCGCGAGAATGTTTTTCTCGCGCTCCACGACATCGGCGTCGAGTTCGCTAATCGTGCCAGCGAGCGGGCGCGCCGCCGCGACATGCATCGCAATCTGCTTGCCGAGCGCTTCAAGATTCGCCTTGTCGCCGGAAGATTTCAGCCCGACAATGACGCCGATCTTGCCGGCGCCTGGCGTTACCTGACCGTGGATGTAGGACGCAACAACGCCCTCATCGACAGTAAGCCCTGCAGCACGGCGAAGCGCCATGTTTTCACCAATCTTGCCAACCATCTCCGCGATATGCTCGTCTACAGATTTGCTGGAACCGGGGAAAGTTTCCTTCCGGAGCTTTTCAATATCGCCACCGGCGCTGATTGCGGTTTGCGCAACATCAGCCACCATTTTTTGAAAGATTTCGTTTCTGGCGACAAAATCCGTTTCCGAGTTAACCTCGACGAGAACCCCCGTAGATCCGGCGCTCTCTTGCTCAACGCCAACAGCGACCAGTCCTTGCGCTGCTGTGCGACCCGCTTTTTTCGCTGCTTTTGCAAGACCTTTTTTCCGCAGCCAATCAACAGCGGCTTCCACATCGCCGTCTGTCTCTTTTAACGCAAGTTTACAGTCCATCATGCCTGCGCCGGTTTTTTCGCGCAGCTCTTTTACCATTGCCGCTGTGATGCCAGCCATCTGGTACGCTCCTTTTATTCCATCCAACAACGCGCAGCTAGCGCGTCTTGATCTCAAAAAACTTTGTCAGTTAAAACCGGCGAGTAATCGCCGGTTCGTAAAGGTTTTTAAAAACCCGAGAAACTCAAGGCTTTAGGCGCTGGCCTGCTGTTCGGGCGGCGCTGTCTCAGCTTCCTTGACTGCCTCAGCTTTCTTGACTGGCTCAGCTTCGCTCGCCGCCGCTTCAGCAACAGGCTCTGTCGCCAACGCTGGCTCAACCGGCGCTTCTTCCATGGCGCCAATATCAACACCCAGCGCGGCCTGGCTCTCGCCAATACCGTCAATGACAGCCTCAGCGATCAAGTTGCTATAGAGTGAGATCGCGCGCGAGGCGTCATCATTGCCCGGAATGACATAGTCAATATCATCGGGGCTGCAATTTGTATCGACCACAGCAATAACCGGAATGCCAAGCTTTTTAGCTTCCTTAATCGCAATTGCTTCTTTTTTAACGTCAATCACGAAAATAATGTCCGGCAGACCGCCCATTTCCCGAATGCCGCCGAGCGACGCTTCAAGCTTGTCGCGTTGACGGGTGGTGTCGAGCAATTCTTTTTTCGTAAAACCTGAGGACTCAGCGCCGAGACGTTCTTCCAAATCTTTCAGTCTACGAATTGAATCAGAAATAGTCTCCCAATTCGTCAGCGTACCGCCGAGCCAACGCACATTCATATAATATTGCGCGCAGCGCTGTGCAGCTTCTGCGACTGGCTGTTGGGCCTGACGTTTTGTACCGACAAACAGCACACGACCGCCGCCGGCGACAACGTCACGAACCTTGACCAGCGCCTGATGCA
>JAJFGC010000191.1 GCA_021776345.1 Hyphococcus sp.
TAAAGCCTTCACGGCTGATATATTCGATTTCCGCCCTCCTCAATGCTGCGTCGAGTGCGGCGTCTAAATCGTCGCGGGTCTCGAAATCTTTGTTGTCGATGAAGGTTTGTGGAATGCCCGCTTTCGTTGCACGCTCCAAGCCTGCAGCTTTGGGCCGGTTGGAAATAACCAGCGAAATCTCCGCCGGAAAGTCTTCTGCGGCGACGGCGTCAATCAAGAATTGAAGGTTTGAGCCGCGGCCCGAAATAAGAACAGCGATCTTTGTTCCGGCCATAATCAGGGTCCAACAATCTCGCCGATAACGCGGCAATTTTCATGACTTCTGGTGAGCGCTGAAATGACATCATCCGTCATGGCAGGCGAACAGACCAAAACACCGCCAATGCCGCAGTTGAATGTTCTGCGCATTTCTTCTCCAGAAAGATTGCCTGCTTCCTGCAGCCATGAAAACAATGGCGGCAACGCCAACGCATCATCGTCAAAATCCGGCTTCAAGTGATCATCGATAACCCGTGGAACATTGTCGGTCAGTCCGCCACCGGTGATATGCGCGAAGGCTTTGACGCCAGTGTTCGCGAGTAACGGCAGCACCGACCTTACGTAAATTTTAGTTGGCTCGAGCAGGGCTGCGCCCAGCGTTTTCGTATCGTCAAAGGGGGCTATTGCGGACAATTTTGCCCCGCTCTCCTTGGCGATTTTTCGAATCAGCGAGTACCCATTTGAGTGGGCGCCCGATGAGGCAATGCCGATCATAATGTCGCCGGGCGCGATCGCTCGCGGCAGCATGGCGGCGCGTTCAACGGCGCCGGTGCAGAAGCCGGCAAGGTCGTATTCTCCGGCGCGATAGAGGCCGGGCATCTCGGCGGTTTCGCCGCCAATGAGGGCGCAGCCTGCCTGGCGGCAGCCCTCTGCAACGCCGGCAATGACATCTGCCGCTGTCGTCTCCGAGAGTTTCCCCGTGGCAAAATAATCAAGGAAAAACAGAGGCTCAGCGCCTTGTGCTAAGACGTCATTGACGCACATCGCCACAAGGTCGATGCCGATCGTGTCGTGTTTATCAAGCTCAAACGCAATTTTGAGTTTGGTGCCAACGCCGTCGGTTCCCGAAACGAGGATCGGGTCTTTATAATTCGTCGCCTTGAGGTCAAAAAGCCCGCCAAAACCGCCAAGCGCACCATCTGCGCCGGGTCTGGCCGTCGATTTTGCCAATGGTTTGATCGCGCCGACGAGCCGTTCGCCTGCATCAATATCAACCCCGGCCTTTTTATATGCGTCACTCATAGCGCCGTCCTAGCCAATGCTGGGCCTCCAGCGCAACTAATTGCTGCGCCGCCCATAAAATAGGGTCGTTTCCGGCCCGCAGCCCGGCTATATATACCAGATCAAATTCCCTTGCGGTCGTTACAGGATGTTGCGGATTATGGATCGGTTGAAAGTACTTTTGGGCTCGTTGATTTTGGTGATGACGACCTATGCGCCAGCAGCCCTGGCGATTGGCGAGGATGTCTTTGTGGTTCCGCGGGTGACGGTTCAGGCGCAGGCTGATAGCGCAACTGCGGCAAAAGCTGCGGCTCAACTAAGAGGCCGCCGCCAGGCGATCGATTTTCTGTTGCGGCGGCTAACCGTCGAAGAGGACTGGATCTATTTGCCGACGCTCGCCACCGGAGAGCCGGCGGCGGCGGAAGGTTATGCCGATCGCGGCGTCATCTCGTTGACGGACCGCGACCTGGAACTGCTTGAATCCGGCTTTGAAGTATACAACGAGAAAAGCTCGGCGAAGACTTATCGCGCCTTTATCACCTATCGGTTCAAGCCGGATACCATCCGGAAACTGCTGAGGGACGCGCGCATTCCTTACAGTGAAGCGCAAACGCGGACAGCGCTTGTGTTGCCTGTTCTGCAGACCAGAAACGGCACTTATCTTTGGGAAGACAACAACCCGTGGATGGCGGCCTGGAAAGTGCGTCCTTACGATAATGAATTAACGCCGATGGTTGCGCCTTTGGGCGACCTTGAAGACGCAGCGACGATTTCTGCGCAACAAGCATTGGCGCTCAATGGAAATGCGCTTGCCGCTCTCGCCGATCGATACTCGGTAAGCCAGATTATTGTGGCGCATGCCTTTCTGCAGCAAGCAGAGGGCGAAGATCGATTGCGCGTGCGCCTGATAAACGGTTTCAAGGAGCAAGCGGGCGTCGACGACATCGAAGAGCTCGGTGAGATTGAAAACAGCAACACTGTTGTCAGCGCCTACAATCAAGGCCCGGCGACGAACGAATTTATTTCGGCAAGGGTCGGCGAAGTTCTAGCTGAAAGCTGGTTCAAGCAGCCTTCCGGCAATTTTCCGACCCTCGCTGAACGCTCCATCGAGGGCGCAATCGCCAAACACGCAAAGCCGTGGAAAGAGCGAACACTCATTGATCATTCGGCGTCAGCCCTATTGAGCGTCAGCGCTCATTATCGCTCGCTTGGCGAATGGGCGCAAATTCGTTCCGCCCTCGTTTCCACGCCTCTCATTGGTTATGTGCAGGTGCGGTCCTTATCGCGACTCGGCGCCGAAATGCTTATTCAGTCTTATGGCGAACCATCGAAACTGATTGTCGCCATGGAAGCGCAAGGCCTTGCTCTTTGGACGGAGGATGGCGACTACTGGCAGATCGCGACACCGGGAGCAGCGCAGGATGAACGGCGAAAAAACCGGGGCCGCGGCGGTCGGTTTGGCGCAGCAGAAGACGATGATGACGCCTATCGGCCAACATCGTTTGATGACCGCGAAAACGAGCCCGCAAAAACTGAAACCAGGTTTTAGTCGTTCGGTAAAAGGCATGTCGAATTGGTCACTTGAGAAATGACGAGCACAACGAAGGACGCGGTGATCGACAAAGCCGAACAATTGCCGCTCGCCTTGCCTGCATTTTCGCCGAATTATGAGCCCGGTTCGTTCATTGTCTCGGAATCTAATGAGGCGGCCTGGTTGGCGGCGCGCAAATGGCAGACGTCAGACGAATCGTTGCTGATTATCTGTGGACCGAAGGGCTCGGGAAAATCATATTTGGCGAAAATTCTGGCTGATCAAAGTGGCTGCTTTTGTGACGGGACATTGTCATTGGCGAAGCTCGATAGCTTTGGCGTGTTTGTTTTTGATAATTTACCGTCAATGGCGCCGCAACATCTGCTGAATTACATTAATGATATCACGCAACATGGTCGCCGCGTCGTGCTCGTTGGGAATGGCCGCCCATCTTTATGGGCGGATGGGTTGAAAGATCTCGTGACCCGCATTGAGTCGGCGCCGCGCGTTGAAATTGAAGAGCCTGATGAAGCGTTGATTCGGGCGGTGATCGCGAAAGAGTTTCGGGACCGCCAGCTTGAGGTCGGGCAGGCCATCATCGACTACGCCGTCCCGCGTCTACCGCGAACATTCGCAGCCGCCCATGAGTTTGTCGCGCGCGCCGACGATCTGGCGCTTTCTGAAAAGCGCAGCGTCACGGTTCCCCTTGCGCAAAAGCTGGTTGATCGTATCCGTTAACAAATTTTAGTCGTTTAGGAGTGGTATAAGCCACTGTGCTGCGCGGGTGAGATATGGCAACAGATAATGCAGCCTCCAAAGTAAACTCAACCCTGACGGCTTTTTTGTAATGGTGACAAGTTGAATATTAACATTGATGCGCCCGAACGTTTCATTAATCGAGAGCTGTCCTGGCTGTCGTTCAATACGCGTGTTCTGGAAGAAGCGTTTAACGAAAATCATCCACTCCTGGAGCGGCTGAGATTCCTATCAATCTCCGCGAGTAATCTTGATGAGTTTTTCATGGTTCGCGTCGCTGGTCTGCGCGGGCAGGTCAGGGAAGGCGTTCCCGCTCTTAGCCAGGAGGGCATGACGCCGCAAAATCAGTTGACCTTGATTAATGAGCAGGCATTGAAGCTGATGGAAGAGCAGCAACGATGCTGGCGCGATCTAAAGCCAAAATTACGCGATGCTGGTGTTGTCGTTTTGCAAAATGAAGAGCTCACTGATGATGAGAGCGACTGGCTCGAAAATGAATTTGAATCCAATATTTTTCCGATTTTAACGCCGCTTGCATTGGATCCCGCGCATCCGTTCCCTTTCATTCAAAACCTTGGTTTCGTTTTGTGTTTTGAGTTGAAAAGAACCGACGAAAAGGTGGCGCAAGCGTTATTGCCGGTTCCTTCCAAGATCGGCCGGTTTATCCGCCTGCCGACCAAGCCGACAACAACAGGCCTACCTGAAACGATCCGTTTCATTTCACTTGAGCAGGTTATTGTCCGTTTCATCAATCATATCTTTCCGGGTTTTGAAATCCTCTCGCATGGCGCTTTCAGGGTGTTGCGGGACTCAGACGTTGAGATTGAAGAAGAAGCAGAAGATCTCGTTCGCGTTTTTGAAACCATGTTAAAGCGCCGTCGTCGCGGCGATGTTATTCGCGTCAAGATTGATTCAAACACGCCCGAGCATCTGCGCGATATGATCCGCGAGCGACTTCAAGCGTCAACACAAGACATGATCTATATTGACGGTATTCTTGGCCTCGCCCAGATCAATGAGCTTATTCCGCCAGACCGTCCGGACTTGCAGTTTGAGCCATTTGAGCCACGATTTCCCGAACGTATACGGGAACATGGCGGCAATTGCTTTTCCGCCATTCGCGAAAAAGATATTCTGGTTCATCACCCATACGAATCCTTCGATGTGGTCGTGCAATTTCTAAAGCAGGCGGCAGCCGATCCGAACGTCGTAGCGGTCAAGCAAACGCTTTACCGAACCTCTAAGCAGTCGCCGATTGTGGAAGCGTTGATCGAGGCGGCGGAGGCCGGTAAAAACGTTACCGCGCTGGTTGAATTAAAAGCGCGCTTTGACGAAGAAGCAAACATCCGCTGGGCGAGGGCGCTGGAGCGCGCCGGGGTCAATGTCGTCTACGGCTTTGTTGAATATAAAACGCATGCAAAGTTGTCTCTCGTCGTCAGACAAGAAGCAGATGGCGCCCGCACCTATACTCATGTTGGTACAGGCAATTATCATCCGATCACGGCAAAAATTTACACTGACCTATCACTCTTCACCTGTGACCCGACGATCGGACGCGATGCGGCAAAGGTTTTTAACTACATTACCGGCTATGCTGCGCCAGAGAACTTTGAGAAATTTGCGGTCGCGCCGCTGACAGCGCGAGAACATATTGAACGCCTGATCAACAAAGAGATCAAGAACGCGAAAAAAGGAAAGAAAGCTGCAATCTGGGCAAAAATGAACGCGCTGGTTGACGGCAAATTGATTGATAAGTTTTACGAAGCGTCACAGGCTGGCGTGCAGATTGATCTTGTCGTTCGCGGCGTTTGTTGTTTGCGGCCGGGGGTTCCGGGCCTTTCTAAAAATATCAGAGTAAAAAGCATTATTGGCCGATTCCTTGAGCATGCGCGCATCTATTGTTTTGGCGATGGCGACGCATTGCCAAACTCATCAGCGAAAATTTATGTCTCCTCTGCTGATCTCATGCCGCGAAATCTAAATCGCCGTGTCGAAGTGTTCTGTCCAGTTGAAAACCCTACTGTTCATCGTCAGATTTTGGACTACATCATGGTGGCGAACTTGGCGGATCAGGCTCAAAGCTGGAACCTCCTGCCAAATGGCGAGTATGCTCGCGTCAGCGTTGGGGACGAGACAGATAAGTTCAATATCCACACCTATATGATGACAAACCCAAGCCTGTCGGGGCGCGGCGCGTCAATAAAATACAACGCGCCTAAAGAGCCCAAGCCCCGGAAATAACAGGTCAGAGAGAGTACGAATCGCCCAAAGGTAATCGTTTACCGTCAGGCGGGCGCACTTTGTGTTATGCAATCAGTTGGTGATCTATCTCGTAAAGGCCGCGATATGCGGCGCGCCGTTGTTGATATTGGCTCCAATTCCGTGCGCCTGGTTGTCTATGACGGGCCTGCGCGGTCGCCGGCGCCGATTTTAAACGAAAAAGCGCTTTGCGGCCTCGGCCGCGACATGACTAAGGATGGCCTGCTCAATCCTGACGCGGCAGCTGAAGCGCTCGCGACTCTGGTTCGTTTCCAGCGTGTCCTGAAAGAACATGGCTCACCGCCCACACGGGCAATCGCAACGTCTGCGGTTCGTGAAGCGAAAGACGGCAAAAAATTTGTCGCCAGGCTTAAAGATCTGGGTTTCGACGTGACCGTTATCTCCGGAGAAAAAGAAGCAGAGCTTGCCGGCCTTGGCGTTATTTCCTTTGAGCCTGGCGCTACAGGCATTGCCGGCGATATGGGTGGCGGCAGTCTTGAACTTGTTGCGTTAAAGAAGGGTGAGATCGTCGAAACAACTAGTTTGCCGATTGGTCCGCTGAGCATCATGCAGCGTGTCGGCCCTGATGACTTAAAAGAAGCCCGAAAAATAATCGACAAAACGCTGAATGAAGTCACTTTAATCAAGAAAAAGAGCTATCGAACGCTTTATGCGGTTGGCGGCGCCTGGCGCGCGATCGCGCGCATTCACATGAATTTGCGGAACTACCCGCTCTCGGTTCTGCATCATTATGAAATGACGTCGAGCGAGGCTTATGAAATCTGCGATCTCGTTGCTCAACAAAGCCGGCGATCGCTTGAAAATATTCCCGGCATTCCACGCCGCCGTCTCGATACGCTGCCATTTGCGGCAATTGCGTTGCGCTCGGTTCTTCGAAAAATGGGCGCAACAAATGTTATTGTGTCTGCGGGCGGTGTTCGAGAAGGGCTCTTATTTGAAGGTTTGTCAAAGGAAGACCGCGCGCTAGACCCGCTGATTACTGCATGTCGTTTTTATGCTGACAAATTATGCCCTGACCCGGCATTCGGGCAGAGCGCGGCGGATACGATCCTGCCGCTGTTTCAACATTTCACTAAAAGCCAGCAACGCCTCGCCTATGCGGCCTGCTTGCTGATTGACATTGGCGCTTATTTTCATCCGGATCTTCGGGGCCGCCAGGCTTTTGACGCGGCGCTTGGGGCGCCGTTTGTGGGCGTCAGTCATCAGGACCGTATTTGGATCGCGCTGGCGCTATACTGCCGCCACGAGGGACGGACAATATCGCTTCCCTATGATCGATTGATCAGCCTGATAAAATGGGAAGACCAGCAAAGCGCGACGCAGTTTGGCTTGGCGATGCGGTTTGCATCGGCGTTTGCGCCGAAAGCGCCGCATCTGCTCGATGGGTGCAAAGTCGAGTTGGAAGAGGGCCGCCTGATTTTCCGCGCGCCGGTTGATCGCGAAGAGCTGATGGGGGAGGCGCCGCGCCGGCGGCTGGACTCTCTCGCATCGTCGTTCGACGCGGAGGTGATGGAGATCTACGAGGGATAGCGAGAGAGAGCTTTTGACCGTGAGTTTGTTAGCGTGCTGACGAAATGACAAAAGAAAACGGCGGCCCTTGGGCCGCCGTTTCTCAACTTATGTATCGCAATCGGTTAGAGGTCGACGCGAACTTTGAAGTAGTAGAAGCCGCCGTTAAAGCCAGCCGGTGCGATTGGCGGATAAACAGCGCCCGCGACACCTGCGCCATTAGCGGCGCTAAGTTCGGTCGGGTAAGAGTTAAAGACGTTTTGAGCGCCGGCAATCAACTCAACGTTTTCGCCAAGGCTATATCCAAGTTCCAAATCGATCGGGAACTGTGCATCGCCATCATGCGGCAAATCGCAGAACTCAGGCGGTGCATCGCTGGTCGCATCGAGGTGACACTCAAAGAACTTGCCGTAGTAGTTAAACCGGACAAGCCCGCGAAGGGCGCCCACATTGTGGTTGAACGTCACATTACCACGTGTGCTCGGAATGGTGTCTTCCAACTGACGCGCCCGACCCAATGACAACGGCGCTGCGCCGTCGAGACCGCGATCGGTCACTTCCGTATCGGTCCAGTTAAACGCCAACGCCATCGACGTATTCGAGCCTTCATAGAGTTCGAAGTTTGTGCTCGCGACGATGTCGAGACCCTGGGTGCGGGTATCGAACGAGTTGGTGAAGAAGCCAAATGACGTCAGGTCTTCAGAGCCCTGGAAGTCCGAAGCGTTAAGAACACCGGCGCCGTCCAGAAGGTTCAATACCTGACTGGTCGTTGATCCAGATGGGATTGCGACCATGTTTTCCATGGCGACTTCTTCAAGTTCGCCGAGGAAATCCTGTTGGTCTGAGATCGAGATGCGATCTTCAACAGTGATCCGGAAGTAGTCGATCGTCACATCGAGCCCGCCAAGGTCGAAGCCAAGTCCAGCTGTGAAGTTTTTAGAATTCTCAGGGCCAAGCGCCGGTCTTACGCCTGTAGATAATTCAAGCCGATCAGCGATGAACTGGCCTGCCGGGCTGGAGAGAGGAATGGTGCCCTGATCAACCAATGCAGTACCGCTGAACTGGGTGGTAATGTTGGTAACATTTGCCTGACCAGCTGTCGGAGCGTGGAAGCCCGTTGAATAGGTCGAACGCAATACCAAATTGTCATTGACACTATACAAGCCGCCAACTTTCCAGTTCACCGTATCGCCGAAGGAATCGTAGAAGTCCTCATAGCGCACAGCGCCCTGCAGCGTGAACTGCTCAACAATGTCAGCTTCAACTTCACCATAAACGGCGTAGTTTTTCTGAGATGTTGTACCAGCACTGGCGGTTGTAAAGCCGCCAAAGCCGTTAGAGCTAGATGAAAAACCCTGACCGCCTGGGAAGGCCGGCGCCGGCGCCGCTAGTGGGCCGATCGCAAAAGAGGCAGCATCGCCAGCACGGATTTCAAATTGCTCTTCTCGGTGTTCGCCGCCGAGCGATAGGATGATATCGGATGCGAACATATCATTTGGGATCGCGTAGGAGAGATCAGCGTTGAAGTTGTTATCAATCTGACTGTAACCGCCCGGTCCGAAGTCGCGCGGCGTGTTTGGTCCAAGCGACGCGTTTATTGTGTTGTTGATGAAGAAATCAACATCGGAGCGACCGTATGTGTAGCTGAAATCATAGGTAAGATTACCCAACGCGCCACGGAAACCCGTCGTGATCGATTTGTCAGTCAAGTCGCCGCCGAAACGCGGCGTGAACCCGCCTGGTATGGTCTCAGCAAATGAGAAGCAGTTTGCATCAGCTGTAACATCTGCAAGAATTGTTGCGTCAGGAATTAAACCGCCGCCAGAGGTAAGTGGAATACCTGCCGGGCAAGCTGTAGCGTCGACGCCGGCAAGGTTGCCTACCAGGACTGATTCAGAGGGCATCGCAACCGGATCGGTTGTGAATTCGTCTGTAAACGTATCATCAGATTCATCATCCGGCGTGCCCATTTCGTCTCTGATCAAGGGATTGCCATTTGCAGGGTTGACGAGCGGACCAGCGTAAACGCCGCCGCGATTGGTTGGGTTACGGAAGAAAAAGCCGCCTTCAGTTTGGCGCTGAGTGTAGTTCCCAAATGCGTAGACTTCTAATTTTTCAGAGAATGGAATTGCGGTATTAGCGAACACTGTCCAGTCGTCATTCAGGTTTGGCTGACCCCAAATCTGAACAGCGTCTGCGGAGACAGTGTTGACGGCTATATCACCAACGGCTGTGTTGCCGGCTGCAATCAATGCTGCGGCATCGTCGCGCTGGATAGACCGGTCGGTGGCATCAGTTTCGCCATATTCAGCACTGACATTGAAGAAACCGCCTTCACCGATCGGAATCGGTAAGCCGATATTGGCTGAAACCGAGTACTGGTCGCCGTCGCCCTCATAGGTCTGACCCCACTCAGCTTCAAAAGAGGCGCCGTCATCGGAATCCTTGAGAACAAAGTTGATCACGCCAGCGATTGCGTCTGAACCATATTGTGAGGAGGCGCCATCGCGCAGGACTTCAACCTGTTTCAGACCTATGGCTGGGATAACCGAAATATCCGCACCTTGGGCGCCGTCAGAAACACCGCCGCCGAGGAATGAGATAACCGCCGCACGGTGCCGGCGTTTGCCGTTGACCAGCACGAGCGTGGAGTCCGGCGCCAGGCCGCGCAGGTTCGCTGGGCGGATAATCGTCGCCGCGTCAGCAATCGGATAGGTATTCACATTGTAGGAAGGAACCGATGTCCGAAGGATATTCTGGATATCGTTGTCGCCCTGATTAAGAATTTCATCGGCTCCGATAACATCAATCGGCGCCGGCGAATCGGCTGCAGATCGCTGGTCGCGCCTCGTGCCGACCGAGATTATGACATCATTTGTTGCGCTGTCGCCGTCTTGTGCATAGACAACGCCGGTTGGCGTTCCCAATGCGATCACAATTGCAGCCCCCGCAGCAGATCGTTTCAGTAGCGTTTTTCTCACTTGCTGTTCCCTCCAGTTAATCGTCTAAGCGACCGATTCGCTTGCGCTATTCGAATCTATGCTGTTCGTGAGTTATATAAAACCTAAGATTGCAGGGTTTCTTCGGGGGCGAATATCGGAGAATTAGGACACTCGCCCTAGCGGCTCGATGTTTTCTAATTATTTCAGAGTCTTAGCTTGACTTAACGAGGCTGGGCCACCTGTCGCTAATGTGCAACATGCTGTCCGCAAATGTTTTATTGGCATGTTTTGCTACAAAATCCCGCTTTTTGGCGGCCTAACTTTCTTAATCACAGCATATTGGCGGCTTTAGGTTGCGGCGCACCTAAAAGCATAATTTTGAGGGCGAAGAACATCGGCCTCGAATTTGCGATCACGATTAAGGCCTGGTGCGTATTCGATGGCTATCCCAGATGACGATGAAGGCGCTTTTTTACGCGCGCCAACGGACTGTCATTTGCGGCCAACCAACTTGACAGAACTTACAATCCCGGTTGAGCGTTTCGCCGGATGATTGTCGGTTCACCTCAAGCGAAAAAGCACAAGCCCTCAGTTTACGGGTTTTATACGGCGATTTCTGTGGTCATCGCCAACATGATCGGCACTGGCGTCTTCACCAGCCTCGGGTTTCAGCTGGTCAGCATCCAATCCGGCTTTGCGATACTTCTGCTTTGGATCGCCGGCGGCGTCACCGCATTATGCGGAGCCATGACCTATGCTGAACTGGGCGCGGCGCTGCCGCGGTCCGGCGGCGAATATAATTTTCTGACCCGGATCTATCACCCGGCCGCCGGGTTCGTTTCCGGCTGGGTGTCAGCGACGATTGGGTTCGCGGCGCCGGTAGCGTTGGCGGCGATTACGTTCAGCGCTTACGCGATGTCGGTTCTCGATGAGGGCGGCGCTGAGTGGCGCAAACAAGCGCTCGCCTGCACCCTGATCATTGTGATGGCGGCGATCCATGGCGGCCGCCGCAGCGCCAGCGGCAGCCTGCAAAAGGTGTTTACACTGATTAAGCTGCTCGTGATCATCGCCTTCTGCACCGCAGCCGTGTTTTTGCTGGACGCGCCGCAACCGGTTACTTTTCTTGCAACAGCTGGCGATGGCTCGATCATTACCAGCGGCGCTTTTGCGGTGTCCCTCATCTATGTAAGTTTTGCTTATGCGGGATGGAACGCGGCCACCTATCTGACGGACGAAATTGAGAACCCGCAAAAAAATCTACCGCGTATATTAACGATTGGCGCGCTGATTGTGATGGTGCTCTATGTCTCGTTGAACGCTGTCTTTCTGGTTTCAACGCCAATAGAAGACATGGTCGGCAAGGTAGAAATCGGGTTTATTGCGGCAAAAGCACTATTTGGCGAGACCGGGGCCGATCTGACCGGCCTTGTGATGGCGAGCCTGTTGATTTCAACGGTGAGCGCGATGACCATTGCCGGGCCGCGCGTGCTGCAAGTGATAGGGCAAGATTTCAGCCCTTTCCGCCGGCTCGCCGTCGTCAACGAGGACGGCATTCCGATGTGGGCGATCTATTTTCAGTCGGCAATTGCGATCATCTTCATCATCACATCCAGTTTCGATTCTATTCTGGTCTTTGCCGGATTTACCCTCGCTCTAAACACGTTCTTTGCGGTGCTGGGCGTCTTTATTTTGCGATGGCGCGAGCCAACGCTTGCGCGGCCCTACAAAACATTTGGATACCCGTTTACGCCGTTGATCTTTTTGGGGCTGACCGGCTGGACCCTTATCTATGTTCTGGTTCAGCGCCCGGTCGAGGGATTGTTTGGTCTCGGATTGATCGCCGTCGGATCGATTTTCTATCTGGTGACGACATCCATGAAGGACAGCACCTAGACTTCGACCAGTTCGACCGCACCGTTTTTGAGCTTCATCGCCAGCTCGCCGCGCTTTAGCTTCAGCGCCGCTTCGCCGAAAACCTCCCGCCGCCAGCCAGACAGCGCGGGCACGTCGGCGTTGTCGTCAAGCGCGATGGCTTCCAGATCCGCCGCGATCGCAATCAGCTTTGGCGCGACGTCATATTTTTCACACTGCCGTTTCAGCAAAACTCTCATCAGGTCTAAGACATCCGCTGGCGGTCTTTGCCGCTCTGGCTGGTCGATATCGGGGAGGGCGTCCTTGCCGATCTTCATGCCTTCATCGATCGCTTCGAGAATGCCCCCGCCGGCGGAAGATTTTTCAAAACCCGATGAGATGCTTCGCGCTCGGCCGAGATCCTTGACCGAGGACGGGCGCAGACGGGCGAGGTCATAAATCGCATCATCCTTTAAGACACGGTTGCGCGGCGTATCTTTTGCCTGCGCTTCTTTTTCGCGCCACTCGGCGAGTTTCATCAGCGGCCCGAGTTCTCTTGGTCTGACGCCTTTGAGCTTTAGTCGCTTCCATGCGTTTTCGGGTTTCACAAAGTAAAGCCCCGGATCGTTAAGCGCTTCCATTTCCGACTCGACCCAATGATAGCGGTTATTTTTCTCCAGCTTGTCTTTTAGAATTGGATAGGCCTCGCGCAGATAGGTGACATCGGAGAGCGCATAGGTGAGTTGCGCATCTGAAAGCGGACGGCGGGACCAGTCGGTAAAGCGCGAGCCCTTGTCGATTTTCGCCCTGACCAACGTCCGCATCAGCGGCTCATAGCCAATCTGATCGCCAAAGCCGCACGCCATTGCCGCAATCTGGGTATCAAATAGCGGGGCGGGGACCGCATTCATGAGCTGGTAAAAAATCTCAAGATCCTGGCGGGCGGCATGGAAAACCTTGGTGACGGATTGATCGGCCATCAGCTCGAGAAAGGGGACGAGATCTATGCCGTTGGCGAGCGGATCGATAATGGCTTCTTCGCCCTCGCCAGCAGCCTGGATAAGACACAGGATTGGCCAATAGGTCTTCTCCCGCATAAATTCCGTATCGACCGCGACAAACGGCTTTTCGGCGAGGGCGGTTGAGAATTCTTTGAGCTCGGCGGTGGTCTTTATAATGCGCATGGGCGCGGCTTCTATCAGCGTCGGCCAAGGGCGTCACCCATTAACGGTGCGAAGACCGCGCTTTGGGGGAAAACGCCTGAAACAAGCGGCCCGGACCTTGACATTCGTCCGCGCCAAGGCCACTCCGGCGCGTCGCCTTTTCCGGTCATTTCAGCCCTTTACGAGAAGTTTTATGCACGCCTATCGGACCCATCATTGCGGCGCATTGCGCAAGTCAGAAGTTGGAGAGACGGTCCGCCTGTCGGGCTGGGTGCACAGAAAGCGCGACCATGGCGGTCTCCTCTTTATTGACCTGCGTGACCATTATGGGCTGACGCAACTGGTGGTTGAGCCGGAGATGGGTTTTTTCGCCGATGTTGAGCGCGTCCGGCAAGAGAGCGTCATTCGGGTCGAGGGCAAGGTTGTCGCCCGCGACGCGGACGTCATGAACCCGAACCTGCCGACCGGCGAGATCGAAATTCGCATCTCATCCTTTGATGTTCTGTCGGAGGCCGAAGAATTGCCGCTGCCGGTCTTTGGTGAGCCGGATTATCCGGAAGACATCCGGATGACCCATCGCTATCTTGATCTCCGCCGCGAGACATTGCACGCGAACATTATGTTGCGTTCTGCGGTGGTCAAAGAAATCCGCCGGGGCATGGAAGACAAAGGTTTTACCGATTTCCAGACGCCAATCCTGACGGCATCGTCGCCAGAAGGCGCGCGGGATTTTCTCGTACCGTCGCGATTGCACCCGGGCAAGTTCTATGCGCTGCCCCAGGCGCCGCAGATTTTTAAACAACTCATCATGGTTTCGGGCTTTGATCGCTATTATCAGATCGCGCCTTGTTTTCGCGACGAAGATGCGCGTGCGGATCGTTCAGCGGGCGAATTTTATCAGCTTGATCTCGAGATGAGTTTTGTTGAGCGCCAGGATGTTTTCGATGCGGTGGGGCCGGTGACGCGAGATACTTTCGCGAAGTTTGCCGGCGATCGGAAGGTCTCGACCTATCCATTCGCCTTGATCCCTTACGACGAGGCGATGGCGAAATATGGTACTGATAAGCCTGACCTTCGCTGCCCGATTGAGATGCAGGTGGTTTCCGATCACTTCCGTGGCTCAGGCTTTAAGGTTTTCGCGTCGATCCTCGATGCTGATCCGGGCCATGAAATCCGCGCGATCCCGGCGCCAGGCGGCGGCAGCCGCGCTTTTTGCGACCGCATGAATGGCTGGGCGCAAAAACAGGGCCTGCCGGGCATGGGCTATATGATTTTTGCCGAAGATGAAGTCAAAGGCCCGCTCGCCAAGAATATCGGCCCGGAACGCGCCGAAGCCGTGCGCGATCAACTCGGCATGAAAGCCGGCGATGCTGCGTTCTTCCTCGCCGGCAAGCCTGAAGATTTTCTTGCCGTCGCCGCCAAGGCGCGCGTCCTTATTGGCGAGGAAATGGGGATCACGGACAAAGACAGTTTCGAACTCGCCTGGATCATCGACTTTCCGATGTATGAGTGGGACGAAGAACGCAAGAAAGTCGAGTTCGGCCATAACCCGTTCTCAATGCCGCAAGGCGGCCTCGAAGCGCTTGAAGCGGCAAAGACTGATGAGGACTTTCTGGCGCTAAAAGCTTTCCAGTATGATCTTGTTTGTAACGGCTACGAGCTCGGCTCCGGCGCGATCCGGAACCATCGCCCGGATATTATGTACAAAGCCTTTGAAGTCGCAGGTTATGGCAAGGAAGTCGTTGAAGATAAATTCGGCGGTATGCTGAATGCTTTTAAATATGGCGCCCCGCCTCATGGCGGGTGCGCGCTCGGGCTGGAGCGGATTGTCATGTTGCTCGCGGATCAGGAAAACATTCGTGAAGTGACGATGTTCCCGATGAACCAGCAAGCGGAAGATTTGCTCCTTGGCGCGCCTGCTGAACCGGATGAGGCGTCACTAAAAGAAGTGCATATCCGGGTCGTGCAGCCAATTACCGAGAAAAAAGTGTAGCACCCTCTTAATTCGTATTTTCGGCAGGTTGCACAGGCCGCAAAAAGTGGTATGCGGCCCCAACGGGGAGATCATAAACCAGTTGTTGCAGTAGCCTCTTAAGAAAGTCCCCATGATAGAGATAATAAGCGATTTCGACCACGGCAATATCCATTGCGTGGATGCATCCGATCCTTCCAATATTCAACTTGAAATCAAACCCGACGGCAAAGCCGACTTCTTCCAGTGGTTTAATTTCCGCGTTGAAGGCGCCGCCGACCAGCCGCTTACGATGACGATCCGTAATGTTCATCGTTCATCTTACATAAATGGCTGGAAAAATTACCAGGCAGTCGCTTCCTATGATGGCGAAGCCTGGTTTCGCGTAGATACCGTGTTTGACGGCGAGACGCTGACGATTAATCATACGCCAGATAATAACGCTGTTCATTATGCGTATTTTGCCGCTTATCCGACAACGCGGTATCGCGACTTTGTTGGCGACGTCAAAGCATCGGGCATGCTGGATCACGCTGTCATTGGCGAAACATTGGACGGGCAGTCGATCGATTATTTCAAAACCGGCGAAGGCGATCGTCAATTCTGGATCATCGCGCGCCAGCATCCCGGCGAGACTATGGGCTCGTGGTGGATGGAAGGCTTTCTCACCGCGCTTACGGAAGAAAGCAATGAAACGGCGCGTGCGCTGCGCGCCAAAGCAACACTCCACATTATCCCGTGTATGAATCTTGACGGATCAAAGCGCGGGCATTTGCGCACTAATGCCGCGGGCATTGATCTTAATCGAGCATGGCAAAACACCACAATGGATAAAAGCCCGGAGGTCTGTCTCGTACGTGAAAAGATGCGCGAGACCGGCGTCCAGTTCTTCCTTGACGTGCATGGTGACGAAGCCATCGCGAACAATTTCCTCGACAGCGCAATCAACATTCCGTCCTGGGATCACACCCACGCCGCTCGGTTTGACCGGTTCTCTTCGTTGCTTCTCGAGGAGAGCAAGGATTTTCAAACCGAGGAGGGCTACCCGGCGCCCGCGCCCGGCAAAGCTAATCTCGATGTTGCGAATAATTATGTCGCCGAGACCTGGGGGTGCCTGTCGATGACGCTTGAAATGCCGTTCAAGGATGCGAGCGTTAATCCGGAACCGGCGCAAGGCTGGTCGCCGGAACGATGCCGCAATTTCGCCCGCGAACACCTCACCGTTATGGCGCAGATAGCGGACATCCTCCGCTAAGCGCGCAGGCGTTCGCGAGCCTATCAAATTGGCGGCTGTCAGCAGAACCGACCGATGCCCGCCAAATATTAAATTGTCAAAGAGCCCACGCGAGCGCGCAATCCGCGCCTCGCGCATGAATGTCTGTCGATGTGGTGGTTGAGAACTGCGCTATTCCGCGTTGGAATTTTTAGCGCCTGTGATGTTTCGCATCGCGACGTTGAGAGAAGTATATGGCGCCGGGCGCGATGTTCGATAAGTTTTCGACCGTCAAAATGGGGTGATCGGGCTGGGCCCCCAATTACGGCGCCATTTGACAAGTCTGATCCGCCCTATGTCTTACGTGGCGCATGCGAAAGGCGAAAAGGCCACAGATCGTTCAACCTATAAGTGTCTGTTGTCGCGTGCGGCGCACCACTGGATTGCCGGAACAAGCCCGGCAATGACAGAGGGTTTGAAGATTAGGCTGTAAAGCGTTTCACCAAAATTGAAGGGGTGGGCCGTCTACACAACCAGCGCACGCTGATCGGTCCGTCCCATCGCCAGGACAAACGGGTCTTCTTTTTGGCGTGCGGAAAAGTCTGCCTTTGACGTCAGATCCTGCCAGCGATGGGCAATCAGCTCCTGCGCGATCGGCGCTCCGAGGGTTGAGCCCGGGCCGGCAAGGATCAAGACGTCCGGTGCAAATTCCTTGACGGCGACTTCAACCGATTTTGAAAAATCATAGGTCTCGATGATTTGATGACCCAACGTATATTGATAAAGCTGATCGACGTCGGTGCTATGGGGCGTCCAGATGGCGCCGCGGCCGTCGATCATCGGGATGGAAGGCGGTTGCATCATGTCGCGAGGCAACGCCTTAAAGGCCGCGGTCGAGACATGCTCAAGCAGTGGCGTGTGAAACGCCGCATGGCGCGCGAGCCGAAAGGGGTAGCGTGCTTCCGCCGGCGGTAATGATTTTTCCATCGCCGCCATGCCGGCTTCGTCGCCGGCAAGAACGGCCATGCCGCCAAGGCGGATCGACAGAAATGCAATGCCGTCCGTCCGCCCAGCGTGAAGCGCATTAGCGATAGCGCGTTCGCGTTCACGGCTCGGGCGCCAGTCCTCGTCGACGAACGGATAGATCAGTTGACCACCGACGCCTTGCTCTTCCATCAGTGCGCCCATCGTATCGACAAGGCGGATGGCGTTGGCTGGTGAGAGCGCGCCAGCGGCGGCAAGCGTCAGATACCAGCCAAGGGAATTGCCATAGACGGCGGCGATATCAACCTTGTCACGGTTGATCGCGGCGAAGTCGGCAAGGGCGCATGTGTAGATAATTGCAGAGGCATTGATCGATGACGCGTGTTTTGAGGCGGCGTAGCCTTTGGCGTTATCGAGCGCGGTGACTGTTTCGCGGTTCTGTTTTTCGCGCCATTGATCGACACCGGCAATAAAGTCGGTCTTGTCGCTATGGTGGCGGGCGAGATAGCCGAGTTCGTCCTTGCCATAGGTGCCGCGGCCCGGAAATATGACGATGGCGGACTTTTTGGTCATTGCGCCGCCGCCTTTGCTTTCTTGCCAGTGAGTTTTAGCGCGGCCGTGACGATATCGGTTTCGCTGACGAGTACTTCGTCTGCGGCAGGCCCAAGCGGAATGAAGGTATCGACGCCAGTAACCCGTGAAACCTTGTAGCGCAGGTCGCGATCAACAAAGGCGGCGATGAGTTCTTCGCTGGGGCTGCCCGTCTTACGGCATTCATCGACGATCAGGACTTTGGTTCGCTCGCCGATGGCGTCGATAGCGGCATCGACAGGCAAGGGCGTCAACCATCGAAGATCGATGATGCGCGCGTTTATGCCCTGAGCCGCTAGTGTCTTTGCGGCGCGTTGTGATAAATAGGCGCCATTGCCATAGGTGACGATGGCAAGGTCGTCGCCGTCGTCAAGGATGTTCACCTCACCAAAAGCGGCGGAGCCCTCGACATCGTCAAAGACGGCGGTCATTTTGCCGTCGCCGTCTTCGAGCAAATCCTTTGTGCCATAAAGCGCAATTGGCTCCAGGAAAATGACGACGCGGCGATCTTCGCGGGCAAGGCGGAAGGCTTCACGCATCAGTTTCACCGCTTCAGCGCCAGAGGACGGGCAAGCAAGGATGAGGCCCGGGATATCGCGGAAAATGGCGACGGAATTGTCGTTGTGAAAATGTCCGCCAAAGCCTTTCTGGTAGGCAAGGCCCGCAATCCGCACAACCATTGGATTTGTGTACTGACCATTGGAAAAATAGGAAAGTGACGCCGCTTCACCTCGGAGTTGATCTTCGGCATTATGCACGTAAGCCAGAAACTGGATTTCGGGCGCGGGGAGATAGCCATTATGGGCAAGCCCGAGCGCCATGCCGAGAATGGATTGCTCATCAAGTGGTGTATCGAAAACCCGCGCTGGTCCGAATTTTTGCTGAAGCCTTGTTGTCGCGCCGTAAACCCCGCCTTTTTTGCCGACATCTTCGCCGAAGACGACGACATCGCGGTCGCGTCGCATCTGTTCGGCGAGGGCGAGAGAAATCAGCCTCGACATATGTTGCGGTTCGCTTTTGGCGCGGGTGTCGTCCGGGGCGTTCGCGACAGGTTTCGTCGCTCTTGTAATCCGTCCGGTTTTCGGCGGCGATAAGGCGGCGGTGACGTCTGCAGCGCTTGTTAATTTCGGCCGTGTGCAGGCGCTTTCCATCGCACGGCGAACCTGTGCGCCGATGGTTTCGTAAAGCGCTTCGATATCATCGGCCGACATGGCGCCGGCTTCGATAACGCGCCGCGCCGTATGAAGAAGCGGGTCTTGATCCGCCTCGGTCTCAATCTCATTGCGTTCGCGATAGCTGGTCTCAAGATCGGAGCCCGCATGCCCCATCAGCCGCACTGTGCGTAGATGCAGAAAGACCGGACGCCGAGTGATGCGCGCGCAATATTCCGCTTCGCGGGCGGCGCGGGTCGCATCCGCAATGTCGCGGGCGTCGCCATAGATATAATTGAGGCCTGGCCGGGCGCCATAATTTGCCGCAACCCAACCCTCCGGCGTTTTTACCGATATGCCGATCCCGTTATCTTCACAGATAAAAACCAATGGCATGGGCAGTCCGCGATAAGCAGTGAGCGCCGCGGTGTTGATCGCGCCTTGCGCGGTTGAATGGTTTGCGGACGCATCGCCGAAACTGCACAACACGACCGCATCGTGAGGCATCTCCGCATCCGGTTTCTTTTGTGTCTTTGCCAGTGTCACCGAAAAAGCGGCGCCCATGGCTTTGGGCAGATGCGATGCAATCGTGCTTGTCTGTGGCGGGATGAATAATGATTTTGATCCGATGACTTTATGGCGCCCGCCCGAGATTGGGTCTTCCGACGACGCGACGAAAGACAGCGCCATATTCCAGATCGGCGTCTGCCCATGATCTTTTTTTGCCCGTTCAAGATAAAACGCGCAGCTGCGATAATGGAGGAACGCCATATCATTGATGCGAAAGGCGCGGGCGACGCCTGCGTTGCCTTCATGGCCGGAACTGCCAATGGAATAAAACCCGCGTTTTTCAGCGCCAAGGCGGCGCGCCTCAAGATCGAGGCGGCGGCTGGTGAGCTGGGTTTCAAAAACAGCGACGAGGTCGATTTTTGACAGGCTCGCATCATCAAGCGTTGTTGCAGTCAGCGC
>JAJFGC010000192.1 GCA_021776345.1 Hyphococcus sp.
GCTCATCCATCAACGCCAGGCAGGCATCAATTGTTTCACCCAGATTGTGCGGCGGAATGTTGGTTGCCATGCCGACAGCGATGCCACCAGCGCCATTCACCAGCAGGTTTGGAAACTCCGCAGGCAGAACTTCCGGCTCGCTTTCAGTATTGTCGTAGTTTTCTTTGAAATTGACTGTGTCTTTGTCGATGTCACTCAACAGGCTGTGGGCAGGCTTTCCCATGCGCACTTCTGTGTAGCGCATCGCCGCCGGGCTATCGCCGTCGATCGAGCCAAAATTGCCCTGCCCGTCGAGCAATGGCAGACGCATGGAAAAATCCTGCGCCATGCGCACCAGCGCGTCATAGATCGATTGATCACCATGGGGATGATATTTACCCATGACATCGCCGACGACGCGGGCACATTTTTTGTAGGCGCGATCCCAGAAATATTTGTTCTCATGCATCGACCATAAAATGCGTCGGTGCACCGGTTTCAGACCGTCGCGCGCATCTGGGATAGCGCGGCTGACGATCACGCTCATGGCGTAATCGAGATAAGACCGGCGCATTTCTTCTTCAATTGAAATTGAGGAAACGCCAGGTTCGTTTAACGGGCCGTCTTCTTCATTCGGGATGTCGTCGTTGTTATCGTCCGCCACGCGGTGAGCCTTCCGGAATCAGCTGGGAAATTGAGGGTTTCGCTTAGCATTCGCCCTCCTCAAAGCCAAGCATTTGCGGGCTTTTCACACTGGTTTATTCGCCGCCAAACCTGCGCTATGGTCCTGGCTCGCTGTGGCCTGAGGAAAATTGTGAGATTACCCAAAAAATTACTATTGATAACAATAAGTTCAAGCCTTGCTTTGAGCGCCTGTGGGAAAAATTCTGGATCGTCAAAGACTGGCTCTTCAGATGCCGCGCTGCTTGAAGAGCTGGCCCCCGCCAGTTGGGCGGATGCTGCCGCGCGCTTTATCGGGCGCGACGGCGCCGATATGGGCGCCGTTGTCCTTACCAATGCGCCTGGCGCCGGCGTTCTGATGCGGATCGATCTGGTCGGCCTTTCCAAAGGCTGGCACGGCGCACATCTTCACCAGATTGGAAATTGCAGCGATTATGCTGACGGCTTCAAAGCATCTGGCGGCCATATTGATCCGGATGAAAACCAACACGGTATCTTAAACTCGTTCGGCCCCGAGCGGGCCGACATGCCGAATATTTATGCTGGCGATGACGGACGAGCGACTGTCGAAATTTTCAATGACAGCGTCGCCCTGTTCGCAAGCGAGGCCGCCACTGCGCAAAGTGGTCCTTATCCGTTACTCGACGATGATGGTTTTGCAATCATTATCCATTTGAATGCAGATGATCACACGACACAGCCAATCGGGGGCGCTGGCGAAAGGGTCGCGTGCGCGGCAATAACCGGTTCGATTTAGACTTTCGTTCTGTTTGGGTGGGGTAAATTATGTCTAGAATAAATCGACGGATGGTTGTCGCTGGGGGCGGCGCATTAGCAGTTGCTGCGGCGAGCGGAACTGGCAGGGCAATTGACGTACACGACGTTGAAATCCCTCTTGGTGCATGGACGCGGATGGCCGACATGCTCTTCCCGGTGCAGGAAATTTATCCGGCGCCATTCTGGAAAGCGCCAATTGGACCCGCAAGTCTAAAACCGGAACCATTCAACATCATTGTAAACGCCGGCGGCTTAACCCCGAGCGGGACCTATAACGTTACCGCCGCCGTTACCTACTACGACCCGCTTGACGATCAATGGCGCTATGGCGCTTCACTGCCTGAAGCGCGCCATCATATTGCGCTTGTCAATAATAATGGGTTTTTGTTTGGCGTTGGCGGTTTCGCTCGTGATGCTGGTGGAGGCTGGCAGATGCGGGCGAATAACTGGCGCATTGGCGGTATCAACGAGCCGTGGGAGGAAATGGCGCGCCTTCCTCACCCACAGGCGGAAACAGTCTGCGCCTCCCTTGGCGGGTTCATACATGTCGCAGGCGGGCGAGCGCCAGCTGGCAGCATCAACCGCGACTGGTCAGATCATATCGATACGGATGAACACTGGCTTTATGATCCAGCAGAGGATCGCTGGAGCGCGCTGGCGCCGTTGCCGACCCCGCGCAACTCAGCTGCCGGCGTCGTCGTCAACAATGTTCTTTATGTCATTGGCGGGCGCACGGTGAATGATGGCAATACAAGCGACGTTGATGTGTACGACCCGTTGTCTGACCGTTGGGAAAAGGCGCGTCCAATGCCAAAAGCACAAGCCGGCCTTGCGGCTGCCGTATTGCGCGGCAAAATCTACGTCTTTGGCGGTGAATATTTTACGCCCGGCGGCGGCGGCGTCTTCGCCGAAGCCTGGGAGTATGATCCCCGCGCCGATAGATGGCGCGCTATCGCCGCGATGCCGCGGCCGCGACACGGTCTCGGCGCCGTTACCTTAAGCAACAGCATTTATGTGGCGGGCGGCGCCTTACAAGCTGGCGGCACGGGCACAAGTGCGGCGCTCGATCGGTTTGAGATTTAAAGAATAAAACTCTCATGAAAGATTTTTTCAGATTGCGTTCATTTCGCGAACGAAGCTGAAACATGGTGCCCAGGGGCGGATTCGAACCACCGACACGCGGATTTTCAGTCCGCTGCTCTACCAACTGAGCTACCTGGGCGCGCCATCGCTTGGGGCGAGCCCTAGCGTGGCGGAGCGCGGCTTATAGGACATGATCCCGCGCCTTGTCCATGGGGCTTGAGCGGGTAATTGGGGGCTTTTTCGCCGCTCTCGGTCAAGGGTTTTGCGAAGCGCGGGCCGCTTGGCTACAAGTCCTAATCCACAATAGATTCGCATTCAGGCAATTCAAATGGCGACCAAATCAAAATCAGCATCCCGTAAGGCTCGACCGGCCAGGACCAAACAAAAAGCCGCTTCCCTGACCCAGCTGGGCCAGCGCTCCGAAACGCCAGGATCACCAGACAAGGCGCGCCTGGAGACGGCGCCCAATCCGCAGGCTGGCACGCTCTATGTCGCGCGGTTTACGGCGCCCGAATTTACCTCGCTCTGCCCGGTCACAGGCCAGCCGGATTTCGCTCATCTCGTGATCGATTATGCGCCCGACAAGCTCTTGATTGAATCGAAGTCGTTCAAATTATTTCTGACGTCGTTTCGTGATCACGGCGCCTTTCACGAAGATTGTACGATAATGATCGCCAAGCGCATGGTCGCGGCGGCGAAACCCCGATGGCTCAGGATCGCCGGTTATTGGTATCCGCGCGGCGGCATTCCGATCGATGTTTTTTACCAAACCGGCGAGCCGCCAAAAGGTATGTGGTTGCCGGAGCCCGGCGTCGCGCCGTATCGTGGAAGAGGATGACAATTATGACGGGATCGAGATTTTTACAGCTGGCCGCAGGCGTGGCAACCATCGCGGTGGTAATACCAAGCGTTGTTCTCGCTGACGCCCTTGAGGGTAAAAAATCCTCTGCCGAAATTCTGGCGGAAGCAACAACAGATGACTGGCTGCGTCTGCCGCAAGAAAACCTGCTCTATATCACCCTTGAACGCGGCGTTGTTGTCGTCTCGTTGTCAGACCACCTGGCCCAGAGCCATGTTACGCAAATGAAAGCGCTCGCGCGGGAAGGGTTTTATGACGGGCTTTCATTTTACCGCGTGATTGACGGGTTCGTCGCCCAAGGCGGCGATGTCCTCGAAAAGCGCGAAATCAAAACCGCTAAGACAACACTGAAAGCCGCCTTCGATGAGGCGCCGCCGGCCTGGCCCGACTTCCGCCCCCTCGCCGACGAAGACGGCTATGCGTCCGTCACAGGTTTTGTTGGCGGGTTGCCGGTCGGGCTTGATGAAAAACGCGGACGCGCCTGGCATCTTCATTGCGCCGGGGCCATCGCCATGGCGCGCGGCAACGAGAAGGATACCGCGGGAACGGAGTTTTATGTTCCCCTTCATCCACAGCGCTATCTTGATCGCAATCTCACCGTATTTGGCCGGGTCGTTCAGGGCATGGAACACTTGCAAGCGCTTCGCCGCGTGGCGCCGGCAGAATCCCAGGATGATGATCTCGGAGAAACCATCGTCTCGATCAGGGTCGGGTCGGATTTGCCGGAAGCCGAGCAAGTCTCGCTGGAAACCCTGGCGCCGAACACCGATACTTTTGACAATTATGTTGCTGCACGGCGCAACCGTCCTGAGGCATTTTTCTATTACCGGCCCAACCATATTGACGTCTGCGATCTGCCGGTCCCGGTGCGCGAGCAACCCGTGGAAGAAACCGAGTGAGCAATAACAAAGTTGGTCCGTGGACGGTTCAATCGAGAAAAACTGCTTTTGAAAATCCCTGGATCAAGCTCGCTGATCATCGCGTTACCCATCCCGACGGCGCCAACGGCGAATATGGCGTCGTTCATTTCAAAAATATCGCGATCGGGATCATGCCGTTTGATCGCGATGGTTTGATACCGCTGGTTGGACAGCACCGGTTTCCGCTGGACAGATATAGCTGGGAGTTGCCAGAGGGCGGCGGTCCATTAACGCTACCGCCGCTTGACTCAGCAAAACGTGAGCTTGCTGAAGAAACCGGATTTACGGCGAAATCCTGGGCGCCATTATGCGCGTTTGATGTCTCAAATTCGGTGACCGACGAACGCGCGGCGTGTTTTTTTGCCTGGGACCTCACTGGGGGCGCCGCCGCGCCGGAGCCATCCGAAGAATTAGCCATGAAAAAGGTTTCCTTCAAAACATTGTTAGATTTAGTAATGACCGGCGAAATTCGGGACGGGTTAACCACAACCATGACGTTAATGGCCTATGTAAAAGCCTTGCGGCGCGAGGCGCCAGCACCTATTTGCGAGCTTATCCTTGCGAGCGCCGCCGGAAAATAGGAATATCGGGCCATGGCCAATCCATCACCAGAACAATCCAACGTGGTTGAACTATCGGGCAATCAAACATGGTCTCGCATGCGCGTTGAGGCGGCGAGCGCCGCCGCGCAGGAGCCAAGTCTTGCAAGCTTTCTGCATTCGATAATCTTAAATCACGAAAGTTACGCCGCCGCCTTATCTTATCGCCTGGCGCAGAAATTTTCCGATGCGGAAATGAGCGCCATGCTGTGGCGAGAAGTTTGTGATGCTGCTTATGCGAGCGAGCCAGCAATTGTTGAGGCGGCGCTGCGTGATCTGCGCGCCGTCTATAATCGCGATCCGGCATGCGATGAATACATGCAGCCCTTTTTGTATTTTAAAGGCTACCTTGCGCTGCAGTCCCAACGGGTCGCCAATTGGCTTTGGCGCCATGACCGAAAATCGCTGGCGTTTTATCTTCAAAGCCGCATGTCGGAATTGTTTGCCGTCGATATTCACCCCGCCGTACCAATTGGCAGAGGCGTCTTCATCGATCACGCAACAGGAATTGTGATCGGCCAGACGGCCGTGATCGAGGATGATGTATCGATCCTGCAAAACGTGACGCTTGGCGGCACCGGAAAAGAAACCGGCGACCGCCATCCGAAAATTCGCCGTGGCGCATTAATCAGCGTCGGCGCTAATGTCCTTGGCAATATTGAAGTTGGCGAGAATGCCAAAGTCGCCGCCGGAAGCGTCGTGTTGCAAAATGTGGAGCCTCACTGCACCGTCGCTGGCGTTCCCGCAAAGCCGGTTGGCGAATGTCGGGAACAAATCCCGGCCAAGTCGATGGATCAAAATTTTTATTACGACACCTATTCAATTTAGCACTGCATCTGCGCGCTGAAGGAAGGGCGCGGCATGCGCGTTGATGTTTTCGATTTTGACCTACCACCCGAGCGCATTGCCCTGGAACCGGCAAATCCGCGCGACGCATCAAGGCTGCTCCACATTGCCCCGGATGCATTTCATGATCGCGCGTTTGCTGATTTGCCCGATATCCTAAAGCCCGGCGATCTCCTCGTTACCAACAATACGAAAGTCATTCCTGCGCAGTTGTTCGGATCGCGCGCGGCCCGGGACGGGGTGAGCGAGCCTGTCTTGATTGAAGCGACGCTGCACAAAGACCTCGGCGATAATCGATGGCGCACGTTCATCCGCCCGGCAAAGAGACTGCGCGATGGCGATATGGTGCATTTTGGGAAACTACATGCAACCGTTAGCAGCAGGGATGGCGCAGAAGCGGTTTTGGATTTTAAAACCGATGGCGCCTCCTTCGAAGAAGCCCTGGCGCAAACCGGCGTCATGCCCCTGCCCCCATATATCGCGCGGCGTCGTTCAGCAAATGAACAAGACGCCAAGCACTACCAAACTGTTTATGCAAAGGAGCAAGGATCCGTGGCGGCGCCGACGGCAGGCCTGCATTTTACCCAAGATTTACTCGGCCGCCTACAAGAGAGAGGCATCGGTCATCTTTCCATCACGCTGCATGTCGGCGCTGGAACCTTTTTGCCGGTTTCGGTTGATAATACTAAAGACCACAAAATGCACAGCGAATGGGGCGAGATCACCGAGACGCAAGCAGCGACGATTTACGAAAC
>JAJFGC010000193.1 GCA_021776345.1 Hyphococcus sp.
ATTCGATTGGGCGTCTACGTAAATCATGGTGTCGCCGAGGCGGGCGAGTTGGTCTGCAAATATCTGATCGTCTTCGCCAGCAAGTCCATCCGATAGCCAACGAATATCAAGATCCGCCCCTTCGGTTAGCTGATCGAGTGCATGCAACTCTTCGGACACGCCGCTGCGATCTGTTGCCCAGGGTTGCGGCGCGATCTCATCCGCACGTGAGCGGGCTTCCTCGCCGGTGATTGGTTCGACCGCGCTTGGCGTCGATTTTGGTGTCGTTGTGATGATATACACAGGCCGATCAGACTGTGCCGCTTCAGCACCCGCCCGGCGAATGGCGTCTCGTCTGGCGACCCAGTTCGACGCCGCGGCCCAGCTATCGTCGACGATCAGCGCAATCGGACCTTGAGCCATGCTTGCGGGCGTTGCGTTGAGTACTGGTCCAGCAAGGCCAATAATAACAAAAGCGGTGAGCAGCAAGCGAAGCAACAACAGCCACCATGGTGTCCGGTCGGGTGTTTCTTCTTTTGTTGTTAATTGGCGCAAAATGATGAACGCAGGAAACTGCACCTGTTTTGGCGATGGCGGTGTTGCGCGCAGCAGAAACCACACCAAGGGGAGCACGAATAGTGCTGACAGGATCAAAGGAGTGGTGAAGGAAAGTGCGCCCACGAAGCTAATATTTCCCATTTCGTGTGTCGCCGAGCGCCGTAAAGAGGGCAAGCAACGCTGTCTGCGGTGGGCGATCGGTGCGATGAGCGGTAAACGTCCAGCCGATTTTCTGTGTAAGGCTTGAAAGGGCGTTGCGATGGTTCGAAAATTTTGTGCGATAGGTCTCAGCAAGCGAACCTGTTTCGCCAAAGGTCAATCGGTCCTTGCTTTCAAGGTCGCGAAATTCGACGCGGCCTCGAAAGGGAAATTCTTCTTCAGCGGCGTCAGTTATTTGAACCAGGACGCCGTGGGCGCCAGACGCGGCGAAACCAGCAATCGCCTGCTCGATCGCGTCAAGATCGGTAAAGAAATCACTGAACATGACGATCCGGGCGCCTACCGGCAGTTGTGTCGGTTGTGGGGCGTGCCGGCTGTTATTAAACCTTTCAACATGTAGCGCCTCTAGCACGCGCGACGGTGCATTGCGCCCCTGGAAGGGGCGGCGGTTTTCGCCAAGGAGACCAATCCGTTCGCCGGCCTGCGACAATAAAATCGCAAGCGCGATGCTGAGAACGTCTGCGCGTCTTCGCTTGGTTGGCGCATTTCTCGAGGATGAATAGTCGAGTGATGAGGATGGGTCACGCCACAGATATACGGCGGCAGCGGCTTCCCATTCATTTTCACGCACATATAGCCTGTCTGCGACGCGTGCTGACTGGCGCCAATCAATTGTCGAGACTGGATCGCCAAAGGCATAAGCCCGGTGCTGCCAGAATGTCTCGCCGGGCCCGGCGCGATGCCGCCCGTGCAGCCCCGCTGTTACGGTTTGTGCAATGCGTTCAGCCTCAATGAGCAAGGAAGGAAATAGCGAGGCCGTCTCTTCGGCGTCGTGCCGGATAGTAAGGGCGTTTTGATCTTCTGTCATTGGTATGAAGATATCCTCTTACTTTATACGTCAAGCCCGCCCAAAAGCTCATCAATAAACTGATCTGCATCAAGACCTTCTGATCTTGCAGCAAAATTGAGCGCCATCCGATGGCGCAATACTGGTTTGGCGAGGCGGCGCACATCATCCGGCGATGGCGCATGGCGCCCGTCAATTAAAGCCAATGCCCGCGCTGCAAGGGAAAATGCCTGACTGGCGCGCGGACCAGGGCCCCAGGCAACCAGCGATTTAACGCGGGCGTTCGCAGCCTCGTCCGGTCGTGCAGAGCGAACGAGTTTCAAAATCATCTCAACAATTTGTTCACCGACCGGCATTTCGCGCACAAGGCTTTGAATTTCCAGCAGATCTGCGCTGCTCATCAAGGGATCGACTTTTGTGTCGCTGGCGCCCGTCGTTGCGGCGAGCATGTGTCGTTCCGACTCGAGGTTTGGATAGCCAACATTAATTTGCAGGAGGAATCGATCGAGCTGCGCCTCGGGCAACGGATATGTTCCTTCTTGTTCGATCGGGTTTTGGGTTGCCAGAACATGAAACGGCGCCGGCAAATCATGGCGAGCGCCGGCGACCGTTACATGGTGCTCCTGCATAGCCTGTAACAATGCTGATTGTGTTCTCGGCGAAGCGCGGTTTATTTCGTCCGCCATCAAGAGCTGGCAAAAGATCGGCCCTGGGATAAACCTGAATTCGCGCCTGCCATCCGTCGTTTCTTCAAGCACTTCAGACCCCAGGACATCGCCTGGCATCAGGTCCGGCGTAAATTGCACGCGTTTGGCGGAAAGGCCCATAAGGTCTGCGACAGATGTCACCAGCAGCGTTTTGGCAAGACCCGGCGCCCCGACGAGCAGCCCGTGCCCGCCGGCTGCGAGGGTGGCTAAGGTGAGGTCGATAACCTCTTGCTGGCCAAAGACCACCTGGCTAAGGCCGGTTTTAGCGCGCGACAATTTCGCGGTGACTTCTTCAAATTTCCGTAAGAGATGGTCATTAGGGGCTTCAACGGTCATGGCTCAACTGTCTCTTTTTGTGTGGAAATTTCCAATACCACGGGTCAATGCCGGTTTCGGCGCGGCTTGGCAAGAAATCAGAACGGATTGTCGCAAATCTCTTGCCTCTTGCGGACGGGAGCCCACCTTCTTTACGATACTGTCATGGTTCGCGTCATAGAAATTGTGCATATGACAAGCCAATGAGGGGTCAACAACCTGCGGCGTTAAACAGAACGCCGTATTTTCGGCTGTATGCCGGTGAAAAAAGGGGCAGTTTGTGTCTGATAGTGAATCAAATTTTACGGTCTGGGGTTTCATTAAAGGCTTTGGCAAGCTCATCATCGGCTTGTTGTTGCTGGTGCAGGGGCTGATTGGTCTGGTCGTGATGCTGCTTTTTGTCGGTATTCTCGTCAGCGTCACCAATGGCATTGCCGGCAACAAGGAAAAAGTTTCTGTAACCATACCGGACGGCGCCGCGCTGGTTCTCAACCCGAATGGCGTGTTGGTAGAGCAGGCTGAAGATGTTGATCCTGTCGAAGTGTTTATCGAAGAGGCATACGGCGTTAACCAACCGAAGCAGATTGAAGTCCACGATGTTGTGCGGACGATCCGGAAAGCCAAAGACGATAAGCGCATTAAAGGTCTGGTGCTTGATCTTGGTTCCCTCCAGGTGGCGCCGAGCAGCGCCAGCAAACTCCACTACATTTCTGACGAACTAAAATCGTTCAAGAAAAGCGGTAAAAAGATTGTTGCAATTGGCGATTACTATAGCCAGGACCAATATCTTCTTGCGGCTAACGCAGATCAAGTTTTCATGAACGATTATGGCAATGTCGTAATTTACGGCTATGGCCGCTACGGCACATACGTAAAGTCGTTTCTGGAAAAGCTTAAAATCACAAGCCATGTGTTTCGTGTAGGCACCTTCAAATCTGCTGTTGAACCCTACATTCGCGATGACATGTCGCCGGAAGCCAAGGAAGCAAACATAGCTTACCTTGAGGTCCTTTGGCGCGAATATGTGCGCGCCGTAGAAGACGCCCGCGGCCTCTCAACGGGCACCTTAGAAGAATACGCAAATAACCTCGGCGGGATTATGGAATCTGTCGGCGGCGATTTTGCAAAGGCTGCACTAGAAACAGGGCTTGTTGACAGTTTGGCGTCACGCGCAGAGCAAAATGAGTTTCTAACGAACGAATTTGGCAAAGCGAAAGACGGCAAATCCTTCAAAAATGTCGGCTTCCGTCGCTACCTCTCAGCGATCAATGACTATGTTGACGATGGCGATCCGAACATCGCTGTTATTACCGCAGCAGGCACAATCATTGATGGCGAAGCGCCCGCAGGTCAGGCCGCCGGCGGCGACACAATCGCTGCGCTTCTCAGAAAGGCCCGTGAGGATGATAATGTGAAAGCGGTCGTCGTTCGCGTTGATAGCCCAGGCGGATCGGCCTTTGCGTCTGATATTATCCGAGACGAAATTCTCGCAATCAAGGCAGCGGGTAAGCCTGTTGTCGCGTCCATGGGTTCGCTTGCCGCGTCTGGCGGCTATTGGATTTCGGCGCCAGCTGACGAAATCTGGGCGTCGCCGACAACAATTACGGGTTCAATCGGTATTTTCGGTTATTTCAACACGTTTGAAAATACCGCGTCAGAAATTGGCGTCTTCGTTGACGGTGTAGGTACGACCAACCTTTCCCCGATCCTGGCGACGGGGATTGGTCCACTGCCAGCCAATATTGCTGATATCATTCAACAATCGACTGAATATGGGTATGACCGATTTCTGACTGTCGTTGGCGAGGGTCGTAATCTCGATAAAGAATATATCGACTCAATCGGTCAGGGCCGCGTCTGGATTGGCGAGCGGGCGAAAGATCTGAAATTGGTTGATAAGCTCGGCGGGCTGGAAGATGCGATTGCAAGCGCTGCAGTCCTAGCCAACCTTGAGAAATATGACGTCGTCGAAATGGAAGAAAAGAAGACGCCGTTTGAGCTTATTCTTGGTAATATGTCGACGAGTATTCTGGAGGCGACTGGTATCCAGGAGGCGATGGCTGAGCGTCGTCGCGGCGCTATCGAGAAACTGGTGGCAAAAGCAGATAGTCAGCTTCTGTTCTTCGAAGAGTTTAATGACCCTAATGCTGCTTATGCACGCTGCCTTGCTTGCGAATAACACTCGTGCAAGACGCTGGCGCTTCCGCGTTGGTTTAAATTAAGGTAAGGACCGGCATCGCTGCATGAGCGTTGCCGGTTTTTTTTATGATGAAAGACTTATTGAGTTACGCGGCGAAGCTGGAAAATACTGGCGGTAAACCCCTGCCGCCGGTCGACAAATGGAATCCTGAATATTGCGGTGAGATTGATCTAATCATCAAACGCGATGGTACATGGTTTCACGAAGGAACACCGATTGGCCGCGCGCGATTAGTCCGTCTGTTCTCGACGGTCTTGAAACGTGAAGGCGATGAGTACTTTTTGGTGACGCCGGTCGAGAAATTAAAGATCATTGTCGAAGACGTTCCCTTTGTTGGTGTGTTGATGAATGTTACGGGAGAAGGCGCGCAACAAAGCCTGACATTCACAACCAATGTGGGCGATGAGGTCACAGGCGGGCCGGCCCACAAAATGGAATTTCGAAAAGCCTCGAAAATCAGCGCCGCCTCTCCCTATATCGATGTCAGGTCAGGCCTTGAGGCGCGTATTTCCAGGGCGGTATTTTACGACCTTGTAGAACTAGGCGAGCGGCGCCAAATGGATGGGACCGAGATGTTTGGCGTCTGGTCCAGCGATATGTTTTTTCCATTTGGGCGCGCCGACGAAATTTTTGACTAGGCAAGGCTCATGAGTGTGGCTGATAGTACCGGAAAACTGCAAAAAATTGATTGGCGACGCCGTATTGAGACCAACCTCAATCAGATGAGCGGCCAGCGCGTGCGCGCGCTTTTCAGTGAGATGAATCCGCATCTGGTTGGAGATAAATTGTTTGAAAGCCGGTGGAGTGATATCCGAAAGGACGCTGCTGTGTTGGTGCCAATTGTTAACAGGCAGGAGGGCGCAAGCGTTTTGTTGACAGTTCGGTCTACAGAAATGCCGTCACATGCGGGGCAAATCAGTTTTCCCGGCGGTAAAGTTGAAAAACATGATCGCTCGCGAATTGATACGGCGCTGCGTGAGGCACACGAAGAGGTCAACATAGATCGTAATGACGTCGATGTTATTGGGCAGCTAGGCATTCATGAAGGAGGCCTCGGTTTTTCCGTAACGCCTGTTGTTGGAATCATTAATCCGCAAGCGGACATTCGCGCCTGCCCAAGAGAGGTGCATGAAGTTTTCGAGGTGCCATTGGGTTTTGTTGCGGATCTTTCCAACCATGTGATGGAAGAGCGGGAACACAAGGGCGTTAAATACAACATGTTTGCTGCCCCTTATGGTCGGTTTCATATCTGGGGCCTTACTGCCGGCATTTTGCGAACTCTTGCAGAGGTTTTGCAGGATGAAGAGCCAGTCTGATGGGTGCTGACGAATTTATCCCGTTGACGGCGGCGCAACATAATTCCTTTGACTGGCTGAACTCCAACCCTCTTAAAAAAGTAATTTCCGCGCTCGAAGCATTAGAGCCTGATTGCGCGCGCTTTGTTGGCGGCTGCGTGCGCGACTCGCTCTTTGGCGTCGCGCCGAAGGATTTCGATATCGCGACAACGCTTACTCCTGAAGCGGTAATCGAGGCGCTTGAAAAGGCTGGGTTACGATCCGCGCCGACCGGGATAGAGCATGGGACGGTCACGGCCATTGTTGATCATCAGGGCGTTGAAGTCACGACGCTGCGCGCCGATGTGTCGACGGATGGGCGCCGCGCGACTGTTGCCTTTACCAAAGATTGGGCAACGGACGCCGGTCGCCGGGACTTCACGATCAATGCAATTTATCTGACGCCCGATGGGAGGTTGTATGACCCTGTTGGCGGCATGGAGGATGTAAAAAGCGCCGCCGTTAAGTTTATTGGCGATGCGGCGACGCGCATTCGCGAAGATTATCTGCGCATCCTTCGGTTTTTCCGTTTCACGGCACGGTTTGCCAGCCAGATCGATCCGGACGGGCTGTCTGCATGTAGGGCTCACATAGATGGCATAGCCAGTCTTTCAGCCGAGAGAATCGGCGCGGAATTTATGGCGATACTGATCGTTCCGCGCGCGCCTTATGCATTGGACGTAATGCAGACATGCGGCGTGCTTGAAAAGATTTGGCCAGCGCCGCCGAAGGTTGAGGCTGTTGAACGTCTCAAGCAAATAGCGCCGGACGCGTCAGCGTCACTGGTCTTGGCTGCGCTCTTTGGTGAGGACGGCGAGGGTGTTGGCGCTCGCCTCCGGCTTTCCAACGCTGAAAGCGCTATCCGCACCAATGCCCTAAACGGCGCGCGCGAGATTAGGACAGGCCTGACCGAAAAAGACACGCGTGCGCTTATCTACACATTGGGGAGCGACGTGTTTCACGATGCCATAAGGATAAGCTATGCTTTGGCAAAGATCGACCTGGCCGTTCTTGCAAATTTGACAAAGCTTGCTGCAAAGTGGCGTGCGCCGATATTTCCTCTTTCTGGGCGCCATCTCATAGAGGCGGGCGTCAAGGCTGGTCCGGCTGTTTCACGCCTTCTTGCTGCTATAGAATCACAATGGGTCGAGGAGGATTTTCCGGAGGCGGCCCGGTTGCAAGAAATTCTGAGCGCTCATATCGGCGCGATCCAGAGATGAACGCCGGCTAGCGATGCAGGATTCTAGCTGATTTTCCGACCCTAACAGCTAAACCCATTTGACCCAGGGAGCGTTCGGCGATTTGATAGAGGCAACAGGGAAGACAACAAAAAAGCTTACAGGGAGAATGCCGTAATGCTGGGACTCATGATGGATCGGCCGTTGTTG
>JAJFGC010000194.1 GCA_021776345.1 Hyphococcus sp.
GTGCGGTCACTTTTTCGCAGGCCTGTTCAGTACGAGAATAGCCATGATGACACTCCCAACCTCGGCCATAGGATGTGTTTGTGGAGTATGCGTTCGACGGGATGGCGATCACCGCGCAAGCGCCATCAACAGATCTAAATCCTCGGTTACACCCCCAGGCATCGCCGTAACCGTCGTCATCCAGATAACCATTCTCCGGCACGACAATAGCAGCGCAGGCGTTGCTGGCCTTCTTGTAACCGCGATCACAATCCCACCCATCACCAAATGATGTCAAAAAAGCGTTTTGCGGCACATGAACAGCTATGCAAACATCTCCTTCACGCAAAAATCCTCGGTCGCATTTCCAGACATGCCCATAATCTTGGTGAGTCCGGTGTGCATTTTCTGGAATCATGATTTTCAAGCAGACGTCATCGCGATCCTGGAAACCCCGGTCACATTCCCACCCAGTTCCATAAGATCTCGCCGTGGCGTTCTCCGGAATTATTTTTGATGATTGCGCCATTACTGATGACATCTGTAAACCGATGATCAACGCAAACAGCAAAGCGCCGGCAGCCTTTATGGTTAAAGGTACACGTTTAACGGTTGGTCGAGTTTGCACAGTCATGTTCTTTTATTGATTTCGATTTTTATTGGCTTCAGCGCCATTGTTTCGCCTGGAAGCGAAATTAAGACGCTTAAGCCCCCTGCAAAACAATCAGCAGCCGGGGACGAACAACGAATTACTGTTTAACGTCTTCGCTCTTTGCGAGCTCAGCTTTTGGAAGCGGCCCCGCTACAGTTTCGGTATCTTTGGTGGCAGCCGAGGTTGCCGCGACCGCGGGTGCGACATCCTTCGCCGGTTTATTCGCGTTAGCGGCTTTGTCTTTTTTCTTGTCTCTGAATCTAATCATGTAGAATCTATTCCATAAAAAATGATTTTCGATATGGCGGGCGCCATATCGGGAAATTTATCGAATTGTCGTTGATCTCCACCCTTTCGGGCGAACAGAAAGTATAGCTCTAGCTAAGTGTGAACCCGCTTGTGATTAGCACGCTATGGTGCATTGCAAGGGATACGTTCACACACATAAGGATATTTAGCCGAAATTCAACTTAATTCAGTGTCATTGGCGAATTTATAAAATCGATTGAATATCAGTGGCCTGACAATTTACGAACTGATGCCTTTATAGCTTCTAATAAAGCGGGTATTAGGCATTTTTTAGTAATCATCGCTTCAATTTCCAGCTTTCCAGAAGGATTAGGGGATTGTTGCGTCACGTCCCTTTCGGGGCCGTTTCTTACCGTTCAATTACCATGACCCGTATATCAATAATGGCCAAATCACGCCCTAGGGTCTCACATGGTGAATGAGTGAATTAGTTGGGAAAAATGGCCTTTGCGGATTTTCGGGTATTTGGATAATGTTTCAAATATCCCTCTGAATTATGGTTGTTTAGGTTTATGATAAAGGTTTCAAAAGATCAGAAATATCTTGTAGATCAGCTTCCCATTCCTGCAATATCTCAAATATCTGGTTCGATGTTTGTTCGTTTAGCTCCACCACGAACCGAGACCGTTCGTAAAACGAACGCAGCTCGGTGAGATTTCTGACCCTCCTCCACATTCTAACTTTCGAAGGTCGCGCTTCAGCCCCACCATTAACCCTCACGGCTGCTTTCATTCCATGCAGCCCGTGCTAGTTAACCAACGGCGCAGAACTTGCTTCGCGCGACAGGTGCGTTTCAGGAGACACTCATGAGGCTATTGGTTACCGGCGGGGCAGGCTTTATCGGCTCGGCCGTGGTGCGTCAGGCGATCTCCGAGGGCCACCACGTTCTCAATGTCGACAAACTAACCTATGCGGCCAACCCCGCAAATGTGGCCGGTGTCGCCGACAGTAAGCGTTATCAATTCGCCCAGCTGGATATTTGCGATCAGCCGGCAATGACGGCGCTGATTGGGGACTTCAAGCCCGACACCGTAATGCATCTTGCGGCGGAAACCCATGTCGACCGGTCAATCGACGGACCGAGCGCCTTTATCCAAACCAACATTGTCGGCACTTACAGTCTTCTCGAAGCGACGCGCCACTATGTCCAAGCCGGAACGGCGCCGAAGGATTTTCGATTCCACCATATTTCTACGGATGAAGTATACGGATCATTGGGTGCAACCGGCGAGTTCACGGAAGACTCGCCTTACCAACCCAACTCCCCTTACTCCGCCGCAAAAGCATCTTCCGACATGCTCGCGCGCGCCTGGGGCGAGACGTATGGCGCGCCGGTTGTTGTGACTAACTGCTCTAACAATTACGGACCCTACCAGTTTCCGGAAAAGTTAATCCCTGTCGTCATCATCAACGCCCTCGAGGGTAAAGACATTCCCGTTTATGGTAAAGGCGACAATGTTCGCGACTGGCTTTATGTCGGCGATCATGCGGACGCACTTTTGCGCGCGGCGCAAACGGGCGTACCCGGTGAGACCTATAATATTGGCGGGCGCGCAGAGCGCACAAATATTGACCTCGTCAAAATGATTTGCGCCATCCTGGACGACGAACTCAGCGGCCCTTCAGCAAAACCGCATGAGCAGCTGATAAGTTTCGTCAAGGATCGCCCCGGTCACGACCATCGCTATGCGATCAATTGCGACAAGATCGAACGCGACCTTGGGTGGACGCCATCAGTAACGATTGAAGAGGGCATGCGCCAAACGGTGCAGTGGTATCTCGAAAACAAAGCATGGTGGGAAGATATACGCGCTCGCGGCTTTGACACCGCCGCACGGCAAGGTCTGAAGAAGTAAGGAAGGCATAATACGCCATGCGCATTCTTGTGTTTGGACGCAATGGCCAGATCGCCCGCTGCCTCGCGGAGGAAGCTACGGGCGTTGACCTGATTACGCTTGATCGCCACGAGGCCGACCTCATGCGGGCAGGCGTTGCGCAAGCGGCGATCACCAACCACAAGCCCGACATCGTTATCAACGCCGCTGCCTATACTGCTGTCGATAAGGCCGAAGATGATTTTGACGCCGCCCATCGCCTGAATGCAGTTGCACCGGGCGAGATGGCGGGCGCCGCGAAAACCATCGGCGCCCAGTTCATTCATATATCGACGGACTATGTTTTCGATGGCGCCGCAAAAATGCCCTACGCGGAAACCGACACAACCAATCCGGTCAACGTCTATGGCCGGACAAAGCTGGAAGGCGAGAACGCTGTCCTCAGCGTAAATGAGAAGGCCGTTATATTACGCACATCCTGGGTGTTTTCTGAACATGGCGCCAATTTCGTCAAAACCATGTTACGGCTCGGCGCCGAACATGACGCCCTCAACATTGTCGATGATCAAACTGGCGGCCCGACGCCAGCCCGGGATATTGCAAAAACAATTCTGACTATTGCCACCAAGAAAAATCGCGGCGCCGAGGGCGCAGGGCTTTATCACTATCAGGGTCGCCCACCCGTGAGCTGGTCGCAATTTGCATTAAAAATATTTGACCATGCGACCCTATCCGTAAAGATCAATCCAACGCCAACGACTGAGTACCCGACGCCTGCACAACGACCTCTATATTCGCAATTAAATTGCGCCCGCATTGAGCGAGACTTCGGCATCGCCATGCCGGACTGGCGGATTGAACTGCGCCGAACCGTCAATTTATTGAGCAAAAGCCTGAGTTAAGCCGCCTTTTTATAGCTGCAATATTGGGTCACAAATAATCACACAGTTTGGGGTTGCGCAGACACCACTTAGCCGCTTTATGAGGGACAAATGGGGCCGCGGCTCGGGTATGAGCGCGCGCACAGTACGGAGAAAAGTTATGAAAATCCTGGTAATTGGGGGCGACGGATTTTGCGGTTGGCCAACATCCCTGCACCTATCCAACCTAGGCCACGACGTCACAATCATTGATGATTTATCGCGCCGAAAAATTGATGTTGAATTGGAAGTTGAATCGCTGACGCCAATAAAACCCATCTCGGTGCGCCTGGCCGCATGGAAAGAAGTGAGTGGCAAAGAAATAAGCTTTGAAAATATCAACGTCGCAAAAAATTATGCGCGTCTCCTGCATCTTCTCGAAGAACAAAAACCCGACGCGATCATTCATTTTGCCGAACAACGCGCTGCACCTTATTCGATGAAATCGTCTTACCACAAACGGTATACGGTCGATAACAATCTCAACGCTACGAATAATGTTCTGGCCGCCATAGTCGAATCCGGCGTCGATTCGCATTTGGTCCATCTCGGTACAATGGGTGTTTATGGTTACGGAACCGCCGGCATGAAAATTCCGGAAGGCTATCTGCCGGTCATAATCAAAACTGACGATGGGCGCGAGATTACCCAGGAAATTCTCTACCCCGCAAATCCTGGCTCGATCTATCATATGACAAAGACACAAGATCAGCTCCTCTTTGCGTTCTATAATAAGAATGACGGACTGAAAGTAACCGACCTGCATCAGGGGATCGTCTGGGGAACGCAAACCGCGGAGACCCGCAAAGATGAGCGCCTTATCAACCGGTTTGACTATGACGGTGATTATGGAACGGTGTTGAACCGCTTCTTAATGCAGTCAGCGGTTGGCCACCCGATGACGGTGCATGGTACGGGCGGCCAAACACGCGCCTTCATTCATATTCAGGATACGGTCAAATGTATTCAGCTTGCGGTTGAAAATCCGCCGCAACATGGTGAGCGGGTTCAGATCCTGAACCAGATGACCGAGACCCACCGGGTGCGTGATCTCGCCAAAATGATAGCAGACAAGACCGGCGCCAAAATCGCTTACGTCAACAACCCGCGCAACGAGGCCGCGGAAAACGACCTCGACGTCGAGAACCAGCGCCTTCTCGGTCTTGGCCTCGATCCGATTACGCTTGAAGCCGGGCTGATGGATGAGGTGACGGAAATCGCCCGTAAATATGCGGACCGCTGCGATCAGTCCAAAATTCCTTGCGTTTCATATTGGACGGATACGCAGAAAGGACAAGGATCGAAATCCTAACTGAGATGGGTTAGCTATTTTGAGGTTGAACACCGGTCATTATTTGCGGCCTCTGTGTCGAGTAACAAAAAACTGAGCGCGTCTGGCAATCTAGCTTTCCAGGCATCATACCAATGAACGCCATCCTCAACGAACTCAAAATGTAACTCGGCGCCGGGCGCATCTTCTTTAATTGCGTTTGCGAGCGCAAATGCGTTCGTTTTCATTTCTGTTTGATGCGCCTCCTCGTCCCCTTCCTTACCGCCAACACCGATATGGATCTTGCCGCACCACTCTGAGAGCATAGATGTTTTTTCAATCATAACTCCTTTGCCGACATGCAAAGACGGGCTTTCAACTAGCGCCAGGCCAATTTTTTCAGGATGATTCATTAAAGTATAAAGCGTGATCAATCCGCCATAAGACGATCCTGCAAGGCCGGTATTATTGGCACCATACATGATGCGGTACCGGCGCTCAATTTCAGGAGCCACTTCGTCAAACAAAAAAGCAGGGAAATCGCCTCCTCGCGCCTGTGGTATGGGTTCTTGCGTCCAGCTCTGATCTGGATACGGCAAATATTCTGATGCGCGATCAACTTGCGGCATGGTAGACTCAAGCGCACCGCCGCCATTGTCTATTGCGATAAAAATAAACTCTCTAAAGCCGTCGCGTGCATCCAAATCATCAATAACGCCAGTAAAATTCCAGCCGCGCCCATCAAACGCCGCCGCGCCGTCGGTAACGTAAAAAACAGGATAGGCTTTGTTTACCGAGCGAAGGTCAAAGTAATCACGCGGCAAATACACTCGGATATTTCGGGTGTTACCAAAGACTTCGCTTTTGAGTTGGAACGTCTCCATCGTTCGCTCATCAGCTATGGCCTCGTATGCGCCAGGTTCGACCCCTCTGGCGCAGGCCGTGACCAAGAAAGCAATACTGATAACAATCATTGACGTAATTGTAGATTTTGGCATTGACGCCCCCTTATACCTTAATTGAAATACGAGTTTAAACGCGAGACAGCCTCGCTTAATACTTCAGAGCGTTTGCAAAAACAAAAGCGCGCATAATTGCGCGGTGCATCTTTGATCGAGGGGTGATAAAACGCCGACAGCGGCACTGCCGCTACTTTGGCTTTTTCTGTGATCTCACGGCAAAACGCCGCGTCATCTTCTCGTTCGACTGAGCGAATATCAACGGTAATAAAATAGGTTCCATCGCAAGGGAGAACATCAAACCCGGCGGCGCTTAACCCGGCACTTAATTGATCGCGTTTCGCCTGCATGTCTGCGACAAATTTGGAATAGTAGCTGTCACCCAAGGCGAGGCCGGCCGCCACCGCTTTTTGCAAGGGCGCGGGGCTTGTGTAGGCCAGATACTGATGCGCTTTCATCACCGCGGTGATTAAATGCGCCGGCCCCGTCACATAGCCAATACGAAAGCCGGTAACGGAGAATGTTTTCCCGGCGGAGCCGATACGGATCGATCGCTCAAACATATCCGGCAGCGTCATCAACGGCACATGGTTGCGGCCATCAAAAATCAGATGCTCGTAAACCTCGTCGCACACAACAATCAGATCGTGACGGCGCGCAGCATCAGCAACGATCTCAAGCTCATCATTGGTCATCACCTTGCCGAGCGGATTGTGCGGCGTGTTAATCACGATCAGTTTCGTCCTGTCCGTGATTGCCGCCTCAAGCGCTGCAGCGTCAACACGCCAAGAAGGCGGCGCCAAATTCACGAACCGGATCGTCGCGCCGGTCGCTTCAATTTGCGGCGCATAACACTCATAAAATGGCGCCAGCAACACCGCCTCATCGCCCGGCTGCAGGAAACCGAAAAATGCCGCAGCGAGCGCTTCGGTTGCACCCGATGTCACCAGAGTCTCACGGTCCGGATCAATATCAAGATCGTAAAACCGTTTATTGTCGACCGCGATCGCCTCGCGCAATTCAGCGATCCCCTCCACCGGCGCATACTGGTTCGGCCCTGCCGAAATTGCTTGCGCCGCGATATCCAAAACTTCTTGCGGGCCGTCCTCGTCTGGAAAACCCTGCCCCAGATTAATCGCATCGTGCTTTCGCGCCAGCGCCGACATGGTCGGGAAAATGGATTGCGGGCGATCGGAGAAAACAGGGTTAAAATGGTTCATACGCATGTTCTATCAGTCTGCTCCCAACGAAATCCAGCCCAGGCGTCATGCGGCAAAATGAGCGATTGGTGCGGCAAACCGTTAGCTCAAGAAGGCGCGCGACCGCCGGAGTCCGCTATGGTCGCCGTGCGCCAGACGGGAAAAAATCAACGATGCCTGCTGACATCACGACGCACGACGACCGCGTCCGTTCCATCGATCTTTTACGCGGGCTCGTGATCGTAATCATGGCGCTCGATCACGCGCGCGACTTCTTCCACATCAGCTCCATTAGACCTGAGGACATGGCTGAGACCTATCCGGCGCTTTTCTTCACCCGCTGGATCACCCATTTTTGCGCGCCTGTATTTCTATTCCTCTCCGGTGTCAGCGCCTTCTTGCATGCCGAGCGCGCGAGCCTCAGCAAAAACCAGCTCGCGCGGTTTCTTGCTTTGCGCGGCGCTTGGTTGATCCTGGTGGAAATCGTTATCATCAATTTCGCCTGGCAATTCGGATACGGATTTATTTTCATACAAGTTATCTGGGCGATTGGCGTCTCGATGATTTTCCTCGCTGGCTTCATTTACCTCCCGCGGACCGCGATTATCGCCCTTGGCGTTGTGTTGGTCGCCGGACACAATCTGTTAGACGGTATTTCACCAGACCAGTTCGGGTCTTTCGGCTGGGTCTGGAAAATCCTCCACGCACGCGGCTGGATCGCGTTCCCGGAAGGCGCGCCGATCGCTGGCGTCGCGGTCGTCTACCCGTTGATCCCGTGGATGGGCGTCATCGGCCTTGGCTATGCCGCTGGTGCGCTGTTTCGCGCGGAACCAGCAAAGCGCGACAGAACGCTGATGGCGATCGGCCTTGCCGCCACCGCGACGTTTATTGGTCTTCGCCTCCTCAATATCTATGGCGATCCATCGCCCTGGGGTGTTCAAGAACGCGGGCCCATCACTACGATTCTTTCTTTCCTCAACACCACGAAATATCCGGCCTCGCTCCTATTCCTGTTGATGACGCTTGGCCCGGCGCTGGCGCTGACGCCCTTGTTCGAGCGCATGCGAGGCCCCGTCGGCGAATTTTTCACGACTTTCGGCAAGGTTCCGTTCTTCTTTTACATTCTCCACTTCTTCCTGCTGCATGTTCTTTCTATCGTCTGGTTCGGCGCCGGCGTCGGCGCCTGGGACTATGATATTTACAATGGCGAGACCTATCCGGATGTCGATCCAAGCCTTTTGCGCGTCTACGCTGCGACATTGGTTACTGTCGGCCTCCTCTATCTCCCCTGTCGCTGGTTCGGCGCTTTTAAACGGCGGCGCAAGACCTGGGGATGGCTGAGTTATCTGTGAGTGTTATTTAATCTGCCGGGCAGCATAAGGCGGCGCAGGACGCGGTCGATAATTTCGCCAGCGCAAGGCGGCGCCTCACGACGAAAAACGGCTGCAGCCTTTAGGGCGCGCACGCAAAAGGCGGCATCAGCCAGCCCTCACACAACCTATAGGAATATTTTGTCGCGTGCGGCGTTACAAATACAATGAAAGATTCCGGAGTCAGTCCCGATCCTTGCGCGGCCGTTAAAACAGCGACAGCGCCCGAATGACCAGAATGACCGAAAGAATAAGCCCGGTAAGATACGTACCCGCGGCGCCGATCTGCTTCATCAGATTGGCCGAATAGATGCTGCCGCCGGTTATGATGCCTGCCGCATGGACATAGCGCGACGCGACCGCCGCGAGCATCAAGGCGACGATCCACTTGGACATGAGCATGGGGATGGCGAGGCCAATCGCCAGGATCATCAACGACAGCATCGGCACATATTCAATGCAATTGCCATGAGCGCGGATCGCCTTGCGGAGCCTGCTCTCCGGGTCCGCCTCCGCCTCATGTTGCGTCACCGCCACCGACTGCCGTACGCGGCTGACGTTGGCGCCCAGAAGAAAAACGAGGATGCCGAGAAGACCAACAGAAAGGAGCGCAATAGCCATGGGAAAGTCCTTATTTCAACAGGACTAGGGCGTATAAGCGTTCGCTATACCCGGCAAGGCGGGCGCTTCAGGCAGGCTCAAAGGTGAGCCCGGCCTTTTCGTGAAGGCGTTTGATCAGTTTGTCGCCCATGGCGGCGGCGGGCGTGGTGACGCCGCCGGGTGTGTCCTCTCGTGAAACATCGAAGGCGAGACACAGCGCCGCCTCGGCGATGAGTTTCGATGTCGAGCCGTATCCCGGGTCGCGGTCGCCCTTGACGATGGCGCTGACGCTGTCGCCGTCATCGGTCTTGGCGACGAAGAGCACCTTGTAAAAGCCCGCCTCGCGCTGGGCCTTGCTTGGCCCCTCGCCCGGTTTCGGCAGAACGGTGTTTTTCAACAGCACGCGGGTCGGCGGAAAGGCGAGCGCCCCGGCGAAACCGCCCATGCCGCCGGCGATGGCGAAGGCGGCGGGCGCATTCGGCGCCGCCATCATCTCTGAATAACGAAAGCCTTCGCCGTAAGGATAGCCCATCAACATGTTGGAGCGATGGACATTGCGCGCATTGATCGCCGCCATGATGAAGGGCGCGACCCATTTCTTTGCATCCTTGTCATAATGCGGCGTGTTGCCGTCTGGCTGGCGCGGCCGCACGGCATTGTCATCGGGCGCCAGCGAATAAATATCGCGCATCACCTGACGCACGAACGGGTCGCCAATCTTTTCCAGCGTCGCCAGCATGCTCGCCACCGTGCCGCCGGAAGCGCCGCCCTTTGCCGCGAGAACGCGGCCCTTCACCTCGCTTGCGGGTGCGCCGAATTTTTCCTTAGCGAGCTTCTGCACATAATAAACGCCGAGATCGAACGGGATCGAATCAAAGCCGCAGGAATGAACGATGCGTGCGCCAGTCATCGCCGCTTCGTCGCTGTATTGATCGATCATCCGGCGCATGAAGGGCGGCTCGCCGGAGAGGTCGACATAGTCGGTTCCGGCGGCGGCGCAGGCGGCAACCAGCGGCTCGCCGTGAATTTGATAAGGCCCGACCGTGGTGATGATGACTTTCGTGCGCCGCGCCATTTCGCCAAGGGATTTGGCGTCCGCCGCGTCGCCGGTGACGAGGGACACACCGCCACCTTTGCTTTGATTGGCGCCAATCGCCTCGGCCACCTCGCCCAGCTTGGCCGCATTGCGCCCCGCCATGGCCCATTTCACATTATTGGGCGCGTCGCCGTTAAGCCCATATTGCTTGTTCAAATATTCCGCGACGAGCCGGCCGGTAAACCCGCTGGCGCCCCAGACAATGACGTCAAATTCTCGTTGGTTGTTGGTCATGAGGAGGGGAGTAGCACGGAATGGGGGTGGGTGGGAATCGGCTGGCACACAAAGCACCCCCTTCGACCGCTCCGCGGCCACTTCCCCCGCAAGCGGGGGAAGAAAAAGGAAGCCACAAACTCGATCTAATTCCTCCCCCGTTTACGGGGGAGGTGGCCCGAAGGGTCGGAGGGGGTT
>JAJFGC010000195.1 GCA_021776345.1 Hyphococcus sp.
TACTGTGATCAAACAAGCCAACAAATTTGGCGTAAGTATTGCAGATACATTACGTGTTTATTCAAAAGAAATGCGCCACAAACGCTATATGCGGGCTGAAGAAAAGGCGAATATGATGCCAATCAAACTTGCGATCGGCGCTATTGCTTTCACGATTCCGCCTGTAATCATTATTTTGATTGGCCCTTCAGTCATCTTAATTTTGCGAGAAATGGCGAAAGCATCTTCAGGAGTGGCCTTCTAACCATGAAAACAAAAATTACATCGTCGCCGTGCATCCGAAAAGCGCCAACCCGTGTCATTATCATTGTTGCAGTGTCAATCGCGGTTAGCGGTTGCTTCGCTTCATCGGGCGCCAAGCCTGAAATTTCAATCACAGAGACATTACCCGTCGCAAACACAGTTCAAACTGGTTGGGACTATCTTGACCAAGGTGCATATGGCGCAGCCATACCGGCTTTTCAAATGGCAATTTCGAAAAAGCCTAGTGATGAAAGTCTCCGTTTTGGATTGGCGGAAGCCTATCGATATGCGGGATACTCTGAGCGGGCTGAAGTTCAGTATGCGAAACTACTGGAAAGTGTCCAATATCGAAATAATGCTTTAACTGGTATCGGCCATATCCAGCTCTCAAATTACGATACGGATGGCGCATTTGAGATGTTTTCAGTAGCGGTTATCGAGAATGAGGCCGCCTGGAAGGCGTGGCTTGGCCTCGCGCAACTCCGTGATCTGGCGCAGGACTGGCAAGGCGCAGACGAAGCATACAAGGATGCGCTTGCCCATTCCAATGATCGGGCAACAGTTCTTAATAATCACGGTGTCTCGATGCTTGCCCGCGGCGATGCAAAAACGGCGCTCGTCTATTTTGAAATGGCCGCTGCAATTGATCCACGGTCATCGCGGGTCCAGACGAATATAGACTTGGCGAAGTCATCGCTTGGCGATGACGCAGATGGATCTAGCTACAAGCACCTCGACGGGAAAACGCGCGCGCGCAAACTAAATAATCAGGGATATGCAGCCATGATGCGGGGCGACAGTAGCGAAGCAGAAGCCTACTTCCAGGAGGCTATCGACGTGCACCCATCTTTTTATGCGGTTGCTCATAAAAATCTTCAGACGCTCAAAACAGCAAGAACAACGCAACAATAGCACCTCCGTTCTTATTCAGGCGCTACCATGATTACCTTGGCGACCATATTCTGGCTTATCTTTGTCGTCTGCGTCACGGGCATCACATTTATCGATGCTAATTCATATCGCATTCCGAATATTTATGTAGGCGCATTGGCGCTCATCGGATGTTTCGCAATTTTGCTCCTATCCCCTAGCGCCATAGGCGGGCATCTCATTATTGCCGGAATTGCCCTTGCCACAGGCTATGCACTTTATCAATTTACCGGATTCGGCGCAGGTGACGCAAAATTCATCGCGGCCGTAATGTTGTGGTTGGGCGCCGGCGGTGTGATCCCTTTTTTGTTTTGGTTTGGCGTTAGCTGCGCACTTCTTGTCATCGCTTTGGTCATAGGGCGAAGGCTTCACTCGATTGAGAAGGGTTCAAAAAATATTTGGCGTCCGTTGCAGAAAGGGGCGCCCGTACCGCTGGCGCTCGCAATTGGGCCGGCGGCGATACTCGCTAGCATGCAGTTAGAAAATGGATTCTGGCGCGAACCGCTGACACTCTTCGGGTGGAGCTGACGGCACACATTAATTACGGCTCTGATGACATCATCCTGCCGCCGCATACGGTTAATGTCGGCTTCTGGATAGGGCCGGCAATTCCGATTTCCACTTACCGTGCCCCAGAATGTGATGCGCTACCCTTAGTTGGGCCACCCGACTTTAGCGAAGCACGTCAAAAAAACTCATCGCCTGGCTATTCTTGGGTCAATGTCGCAATCCAACTGACGAATTTCTTCGACAGTCAATGAAACAGGATGCGATTTATTTACCAGACACCTTATCCGCATGTCGTAATAGACATTAGCTGCAACGAAACTCGTGACAGCTAATGTCATTGGTAACGCCTATTTTTGCTGAGTAATTCCTAATTATAATAAGCGTCTATTTGTGAGCGAAATTTCTGATCCGCGAAATTCGGCCAATTTTCCTTGTCAAAACCCGGCGCATCTTTCAGTCGATCTTTGTCAACATTTAAAACCATTTTTTTGTTTTCACGATCAACGCTGAACTGCTTAAATGGAATAGCAAAGTATTTATCGCCTAAGCCCAAAAACCCGCCAAACGACAATACAGCATATTCGATTTTGCCCTCATTCGTATCGATCATCAAATCTTCGACGTGGCCAAGGTCTTCGCCTTGAGCATTTACGACATCATCGCCATTGATGGAACTTGAAGAAAGTAAGTGCGTCGTCATTTTAATCTCCGTTTGTTTAGATTACCAACTTTCGCGGGACGCCATTTGACGGTTTCGCGAATACACTCTGCGAATGCATGGAGGGGGCGAAAGTTCCAATAAAAATTGAGAGCGAGTTTTGCTCTTCGCAGATGGTTTTAAGCTCCAATCCGCGTTTCAAGCGTGACTAGGCAAGCAATTCTTGCTGAACCGGCAACCTTTCATCTATGTTATATCGAAAAAAACTACCAAGCCTGCATCAAAGGCAGGTTGTCGCCGCACTTTGATACAAAGACGATTGACGAATATGGGCGACCGACATTTCCGCGTTTGGGTTGGTTTATGCAATTGCTAAGGCGAAATTGGAGGATGAAGAGCCTGAGCTGGGACAAATGCGACAAGTATAAATGTAGGTGTGGTTAGGTGGCATTCGCGCTATTTTTGCACGAACCAACTCCCGACGCGTTCCTTGACTTAAGTTAAAGGCGCGCTGGGCGCCTCAGTCAGCACCCAAAAAAGGTGTAGGCGAGCGCGCTTACCCAATTCAATTTTTAGCGTGTGGTTAGTGTCAAAAGCGAAGAGTTAAATACGAACTGGCGATAGATGTGCTAACGGAACAACCAAGTTTCAGATACTATTAGACTTGGCGCAAAATGCAGAAAATTTTTCCGCGCCAATCACTCCCTCAAGTAAGCCTGGATCTAGGTGTGGACCGTCCAAGTCACGGTGGAGCACAGATATATCGCCGGTCGTTTCTGCAACGACGGCCTCGATCTGCGCAAAATCGATAACGTTGGCCTCGCGGAGTTTAGCGCGTAAATCGCCCTCGCCTATTTTTGCTTTCAGCATCTGGTCCTTTATCATCTCATCACCAATCATGATCAAGCGCGCTTGATTGTCCATGACGGCGCTAATAGCAGGAAAATAGACGCGCAAACTAGCAGCGCCAATCTGGACGGCAAATAAAATTACAAGGGCAAACACGCCTTGTAACAAAGGCGGATTCGGAGAGAGCGAAATGCCTGCTACTACTGATCCAATGGCGACCGTGACGGCAAAGTCAAATCCGGACATTTTTGAAAAACTGCGCACACCGGCGATGCGCGCCAGTATCACAACTGTCAGCCAGATGCCGATGACGCTAAGTGCAATCATCGGTATGTTGCTTACAGGCGCGAATAACCATTCCATCTCAATCTCCTTTGTATTCAGGCGCTTTTGATCTCGTCAAGATAGCGCTGATATCCGAGGTCAGGCTCCCGCCAAATTACGACGCAAGCAGCAAGCGCGTACAAAACGAGCGTGATGAGCGACAGGGTCAGCGGCGGCGTCTGATCGACCATCATGACCACCATCAAACTACAAAAATGAAAAATGATTGCAGGCGCCAGCGCCCCGCGTGCCCGAAATGTCAACCAGGACATGATAACAGCGCCGAACATGGTGAAGCCTGAAAATTCCCAAAAAGAAATGCCGATCGGAAAAATAATGTTTTGTAATCCAGGAACAATAAATGCAGGCAAATGCCACAGTGACCAGGCTGCGCCAATTATTAGCGTCACAGTCAATGGACCATAGGCTTCGGCGCCCTTCTCAAGCGCAAAACCACGCCATCCCAGTTCCTCACCTAACGGGCCCGAAATGAGTGAAACGAAAGCGCCGAACAAAAATGCTGCGAAGGTTTGCGGGATTGCTTTTGTGAATGAATAAGCCGTGACTAGTTCGCCTGCGATAGCGCCACTTAATTGAAGTGTTAACGGTATAGCCAGCGCGAGCGCCACCCAAACCCAATGCCCTGGCGATCGCCATACCCGTGCAAGAAGCGAAATCGCATTTGAACGCCCGCCGGCTATCCACGCCATAACAAACCCCGCGATAGATGGCCCCCACACTGCCGCAATATTACCGGCCCGGACAAATAAACCGGGAGCCGCTTCAACGCCCGACCGCGTCAACCAGTATAGTCCACAGAAAGACCAGGTGATCGCAAACGCGATCGCCATAAACAACCAAAACGATTTTGCGGAATTCATAATTCAATCTGCATTTTGCGCTATCTGAAGTTGCATGCGAGTAAATCTTGCTGCTGGAATGCCGATCTATAATTCAATGACCGATTTCAGGGTCTGTTTTTTCAAGCGGTTTGACAATCGCGTCCGGCGCTTCCTCCTGCGCTTCGCAAAGCTTTTTATCGATCGATTCATTATTACGCCGGCGTTGCTCAACCCAGTCTGCGAATTTGTCGCTTCCCATGATGAGCATGGCGAGGCCGGGCAAGATAATTGCAAAGCCGAATGGAAGTGGCGATACAAATATGACGGCCCCAACCAATGAGACCACACCGCCACCGATAACCAGTAAGCTTTTTTTGAGGCCCATCTTCGGCGCTTCCTTCAATGGCTATCTCTAATCGGTTTGACTTTACGAGTCTCAGTATTCAGCGATCAAAACGCGGTGCGCCAATCACCGGCGTTGCGGACATGCCCTTTCAACGCTTCAAGGCGTTAAAAGTTCCACGCTGATGCGTTCTGACGAGGCTACAGAGGCCCCACGTTCCAGCAATTTGCATTGCCGGGTGCTTGGCGCCGTTTTCAAACAACTGAATATTTGCTCGAATGCTTCTGTTTGTGCGTCACCCCGGTAAACTTCGTCACTCGTTTCATTCCCACGGCCCTTGATGTCGAATATGATAATGGAGGGTGTGTTCCATTAGCCGTGATGCTACGCTTGAACAATCTTACATTTACCGGGGCGGTAGCCAGCTGAAAATATGGTAACGTTGTGATCGGCGATTAAAAGGTATTCTGTCTAATAAACATCCAATAGCGCGTGAAGCGCCTTAGTGCCTACCTACTATTCGGGCAGTTAAGAGGGTTAGATTATGGGAAGGCAAATCGAATGAGTACAGATTTGGGGCGCGCTTCAGATGCTGCCATACCACTTGATCGCGATCTATTTATGCGAACGCTGATTCGAGAGCTTGCAGGTACGTTGGAAAATGTAGTCGGGATTGAAGACGCCGCTGGTTTTATCAGTGTTGTCGGGACAACAATAGGCGAAAGTATTGATCAGTCGTATCGTAAGGCGTTAAAGCTGGAGAAACTTTCGCGCGCGCAGGTTGCGGACGTGCTGGTCGATCTTAAACGGCGTATTAATGGTAAGTTTTACATCATTGAGGAAAACGACGAGAGGATCGTGTTGGGTAATGACGCCTGCCCCTTTGGCGAAAAAGTGATTGGACGACCGTCTATGTGCATGATGACGTCGAACGTATTTGGCAACATCACAGCAGAAAATCTTGGCTATGCGAAGGTTAAACTAGAGAAAACAATAGCCGCCGGCCATGGCGAATGTCGAGTTGTGATTTATCTGCAACCCATGGGTGAGGCAGTGGAAACCGATGGACGCGAATATTACTCTTCACCATAATAATGTTGCGCTTGATTTTGAATCGTTCGCGGCTTCCGATACACGCATCTGTATGCTTCTCAACGCAGACGGAACGGTCATTGCCGTTAACCCCGCGTCAAAGCGCGCTATGCCTGAAATTATCCCGGGCTCCGATTTAAATAACTACATCACCGACCCCGCTGATTTTCGGCGCTATCTTCATCAATGTGCAAAAACGCGGGGACCGCTGCCCGGCGCGCTATCGCTTCGCGATAGCAATCAAGGTGCTCGGAGTTGGATTTGCGAGGGCGGCTTAGCCAAACGGACGCCGGACGGCCATGCAGCCCTCGTCCTTCGCCTACAAGGCGCAGAACTTGGTAAATCGGCATTTGCCACTCTCAACGCTAAAATTGTGTAACCCGTCAGCGATCATGAGACGTTTTAATACTTGTTACATCTACAAACGACAGGACGACGCCAAACACCCCATTTTCTGCATTGACATATGGCGATGCCGAAACAAGAAACTCACGATTGCCGCCTTTCTCTTTATCTTCGATAGTTATTTCTTCATTCTTGTCGCGAGCCCACACTGCCAATTCCATGACCCCGTCGACGTCCAGTATTGATCCAATGTCGGTAAGCGGGCGCCCTTTATCTGCGTCCTTGACGCGAAAAACTTCTGTTGACGCTGGCGTAAATTCGCGGATCATAAATTCATCGTCGAGAAAAATAACAGCGATGTTTGTACTGCTCAAATAATTTGCGAGATCCGCGTTTAGGACAGCAAGTTCACGAATCTTCTCTTGCAGCTCATCATTCACCGTAGTTAATTCTTCATTCGCCGATTGAAGCTCCTCGTTCATCGACATCATTTCTTCGTTCGAACTTTTTAATTCCTCATTCGTTGTCTCCAGCTCTTCAACTGTAGTCTTCAGATCCTGGCGAGCGCCAAGCAAATCCCTTTCCAGAATTTTCATTTTTTCTGGGTGTGTGTGTTTGTTTAATGGCGCTTCTTCAGGTCGCACAGCCCCGGCGCCAGACATGAGATTACGATCGTTAAAAACAATGAGAAAATTTCCGTCCTCCGTCCTTTCCGCATAGATGTCGATTACCAGCGTCGTATCATTGTCACCGATATCAACATCGATATAATGACGACGCTGCCCTGGCGAAGATTCCAAATCTCTAATGAGATCGGCGATTGGTTGTTTTAGCTGATCGCGCGCTAAATTTTCTATGTTCAATACTGGCACGCCTGGTTGAAATTCCAGATAACTGCCGGTTCGCTTTGAAGCGAACAGTATTGCGCCAGTTTTACTAACAACAATATGGGGCGGCATGTAGCTGGCGAGCAGCCGGCCACGAACATCGTCTTCTAGCAGAGTTTTGTCGTTTTTCACGCTCGAAATTGCCGATGGTATTGAGGCCTGACTTTCTTCTAGTATTGGCAAGCCAAGGACGGGCGTTTTGACATCACGGCGTCTAAATAGTTTTGCTTTTTTATCGATTGCATCAAAATATTCTTCAATACTGGTTAACGACTCCGCAGCGCCCAAAAACAAGAAGCCGCTTTGGTTCAATGCATAGTGAAAAATCGGCGTTACTTTATTTTGCAGAGTTGTCTCGAAATAAATCAATAGATTTCGACAGGTTAGCAGATCGATATTTGAAAAAGGCGGGTCCTTAATTAGACTGTGTACGGAAAAATGCACCATCTCTCGAATTTTGCGACTTATTTGATAGCCATTCTGGTGGGGCTCAAAATATTCGCTTATATATTTAGCGGGCACCGATTCGACGACGTTCGTAGAGTAAATGCCATGTGTAACCCGTCAGCGATCATGAGACGTTTTGAGGGATT
>JAJFGC010000196.1 GCA_021776345.1 Hyphococcus sp.
AAGCAATTCGCGTTCCGATTGCGTTGACGCGTATGGTTAAGCGTTTTTGATGGAGGCGTGGAACGCTTTTACCGCCGCTGCCGGACCGTCAGGATGGTTCCAGATCGCAGACGATACGGCCAGAAAATCCGCGCCAGCCCGGACCAGCGCCCCGCAATTTTCCGGCGTGACGCCCCCTATGGCGACGCTAGGGACCGTCGTTGCATTGGTCCACCATTCCAAAATGTCTGGATCGACAACCGTCGAGGCTGCTTTCGTTGCGGTCGGAAAGAAGGCGCCGAAAGCGACATAGTCAGCGCCGGCTTCTCCCGCCTCCAGCGCCAGGTGTTTCGAATTGTGACAGGTGACGCCGACCGTGGCCTCATCGCCGAGGATCGAGCGCGCTTTTTTGTAAGGCGCATCCGACTGGCCGACATGAACGCCGTCGGCGCCGGCTGTGAGCGCAAGATCAGGCCGGTCGTTAATCAGGAATGCAACCTCGCGGCCGACACAGATCGGCAGCAATTTTTCAGCGGCGGCAAGCACATCCTTATCAGCAGGCGGCGTCTCATCCGGCCCTTTAAGACGCAGTTGAAGGCAAGCGATGTCGCCAGCATCGAGCGCCGCCGCCAATTGATCGGCAAAGGCGTCAAGATCGGAAATCTGCGGCGGCGTAATTAGATAAAGTCTGCTGCGATCACTCATGGCGCGGTTTATAGACCGCTGCCATGGCGCTGGCGAGGCAATCGCCGCGATATTATGCTGGCACGGTCTGTTCGCGCTGCGCCTGCGTCTCTTTGACTTTCGGCTTCAACAGGCTGTTCTTAATTTCATCGGGGATCGAATTATAAAATACCGGCTCAGCGATATTCATGCGCCGACGCACTTCCGACAGTTGAAGCGGCAGCATTTCCTCAACATCAAAGCCAGGCACCCATTTCGTCTGGCGGGAATTGATGCGGGATTCTTTCAGCGCCTTTAGAACTGGTGCAGAGGGCTGCTCCAGTTTCTGGGCGATCATGCCGATAAAGACGATAAAGCTGAAGCCGCGGTTGTGACTTTGTTGGCGCGTGAAAATCAGATTGCACAACTCGCCAAGCGCATCACGATTATAGCCCGACAGAACATGCCAAAGGTCGTGACTGACATCGAGATGCAGGAACAACCGGCGATATTCTTCAAATTGCGTCTCTCCGCGAAAGTCGATGCCGGCTTCTTCTGCGGCGTCGATCAAACCGTCCGGCGTTAAATTCTCGCCTTCCATAAAGTCGAGATAGGCGCGGCCGAGGCTGCCTTCCGGAAGTTTGCGCAAGGCTTCGCGATCGCTCAACACTTCTTCAAGCTTGACTGGTTCGGCAATGACACGATGACCATAGGGCGTATTGATGAACCGCTTGAACATCCGCTTACCGGAATGGCCCGCGAGCGACTGCACAATCTCAAAAACCTGGCGCGTGTCTTCCTTGTTGCGGACCAGGCGGATCACGGAGACCAGCGCATGGAACGGGCGGATCGGCGGCGGCGGCGGCGTCGCAAAGCCATCAATCCAGTCGATTTTCTCGGGCGGCGTATCTTCGTATTTGGCGGCGGGCGCTGTCATGGGGCGTCACTCTCGTTACGGGATAGCATTACACTGACCAGTTTACCTGCTTAATGTTGCTCGTGACCGGCGAAATTACAAGCCCCGGGCGGCAATTAATTTTATGGAAAGCACATAGCGCCCCGGGTCATGGCGCAGGGGCGCTTGATAGTTGCTGGTATTCGGAAGGTCTAGGCTTGGTTCTCCAGCCCGTCTGACCAGTCGCCTTGCGTCGCCAACGAATTCATTTTGGCGCGATGGGCGAAGGCGGCTTTGGCGGCGGGCACATTTTCGGCCTTGCCGCCCCAGGCTTTTAGAGGCGCTGCCTGCAAGGCGCGACCATAAGAGAACGACAAACCCCACGGCATTTTGTCTTTATATTCTGCATTCATCGCGTTGAGGTGCGCCGTCGCCTCTTCGTCGGACTGGCCGCCGGAAAGGAAGACGATGCCCGGCAATGCCGCTGGAACACTTGAGCGGAAACATTTGACGGTTTTCTCTGCAACTTCCGAAACGCTTGCCCTGTTCGCGCATTTTTTGCCAGAGAGCACCATGTTTGGTTTGAGGATTGTTCCCTCGAGCGCCACGTCCTGCGCGTATAGCTCATCGAATAATGATTTCAGCGTGAACTCGGTGACGTCATAGCAACGATCAATATCGTGATCTCCATCCATCAGCACTTCCGGCTCAACGATCGGCACGATGCCGGCTTCCTGACAGAGCGCCGCATAGCGCGCCAGCGCATGAACATTCGTCGATATGCAATAGCCGGATGGAATCTCGTCACCGGCAATATCGATCACCGCGCGCCATTTTGCGAACCGCGCGCCGAGCTCATAATATTCATTGAGGCGATCACGCAGGCCATCAAGGCCCTCGGTGACCTTCTCGCCTTCAGCGCCAGCCAAAGCGTGCGCGCCTCTGTCGACCTTGATGCCCGGGATCGAGCCCGCCTGCTCAATCAATTTGACGAGCGGGGTTCCATCAGCGGCGTTCTGGCGAATTGTCTCATCAAACAAGATCACGCCAGAAATATGTTCACGCATCGCGGTTTCCGTACGGAACAACATTTCGCGATAATCGCGGCGGCTGTCTTCAGTCGACTCTACGTTGATCGAATCAAACCGTTTTTTAATCGTTCCCGAAGATTCGTCCGCCGCAAGTATCCCTTTCCCCGGTGCGACCATCGCATTGGCAATTTTGTTCAGCGCCGTCAGATCCATTATCCATCCCCGTCTTGTTGTTTCGCGGCGGACGCTTCAAGCGCCGCAACGCCTGGCAATGTTTTACCTTCAAGCCACTCAAGAAATGCGCCGCCCGCCGTCGACACATAGGTGAAGTCTTTGACGACGCCGGCGGCGGCGAGCGCCGCCACCGTATCGCCGCCGCCAGCGACCGCGACCAGCTCATTCTCCTCAACCATTTTTGCCGCAAAGCGCGCCGCCTCGACGGTCGCCGTATCAAAGGGTTTCGTTTCAAACGCGCCGAGCGGCCCGTTCCAGACGAGCGTTTTTGCGCTTTCGATTTTCTCGGCGATAAGATTGGTCGTTTCCGGCCCGAGATCGAGGATCATCTCGTCGGGCGCGACATCATTTATCTCTCGCACATGACGATCAGCCCCTTCGGCGAGCTCTGTAGCGACGACAACATCAATTGGCAGCACCAGATCGCAGCCGGACTGGCTAGCCTGCGTCATGATTTCTTTTGCGGTGGCCGCAAGATCCGGTTCGCACAGGGATTTACCCACACTCAGGCCTTGCGCATGGAGAAACGTATTCGCCATGCCGCCGCCGACCGCGAGAATATTCGCCTTGCTCACAAGATTAAGCAGCAATTCGATCTTGGTGGAAACCTTCGCGCCGCCAACCACCGCCATTAACGGCCGCACCGGTTCGGAAAGCGTCGCCTTCAAATAGTCGAGCTCCTTTTCCATGGCGCGGCCCGCTGCAGAGGGCAAAACATGCGCAAGACCTTCCGTCGACGCATGCGCACGGTGCGCCGCAGAAAAAGCATCATTGACATAGAAGTCAGCATATTCCGCCAGCGCTTCAATGAAGCCCGGCGCATTTGCTTCTTCGCCTATATGAAAGCGCGTATTTTCCAACAGCGCCACATCACCATCAATCAAACGCTTGGTGATTTTGCGCACCGGATCGCCGATGCAGTCTTCGGCGAACTCAACCGGACCGCCAAGTTTGTCGCTCAATATTTTCACGACAGGCTTAAGCGACAATTCCGGATCGATTTTGCCATTTGGCCGCCCATAATGAGAGAGCAGCAATACTTTTGCGCCCTTTTTCGACAGATCCTGAATAGTCGGCAAGGCGCGGTTGATGCGCGTTGCATCCGTGACTTCGCCGTCTTTCATCGGCACGTTGAAGTCGACGCGGACAAGTACAACCTTTCCGCAAGGATCAAGATCATCAAGAGTTCGGTAAGAGGCCAATGTGTTCGCCTAAAAATGTTTCGCTTAAAGGTGTTTCGCCATTTCAAGCGCGGTGTCAGTCATCCGCGTCGAGAAGCCCCATTCATTATCATACCAGGTGAGAACGCGCACGAGCTTGCCCTCCACAATTTGTGTTTGTGGCAGCGCCACGGTCGAGGAATGAGGATCATGGTTAAAGTCCGATGAAACCAATGGCTTATCGGTCGCTGCTAAGACGCCTTTCAGCGGTCCGTTTGCCGCCTCAATGATTGCATGGTTGATTTCTTCAACGCTGGCGTCGCGCTTCGGCGTGAAGACGAGGTCTACGACGGAAACGTTTGCCGTCGGCACGCGGATCGACGAGCCGTCGAGCTTGCCGTTCAGTTCAGGCAACACAAGGCCAACCGCTTTGGCGGCGCCGGTTGAGGTCGGGATCATGTTGGTCGCCGCGCCGCGCGCACGATAAAGATCTTTATGCAGCGTATCGAGCGTCGGCTGATCACCGGTATAAGAATGGATCGTCGTCATATAGCCGCGCTCAATGCCGACAGCATCGTTCAGGACTTTGGCAACCGGCGCCAGACAGTTCGTCGTACACGACGCGTTAGAGACAACATGATCATCGCTGGTCAGTGATCCATGATTGACCCCAAATACGATGGTCTTATCGGCGCCGGATGCAGGCGCAGAAACGAGAACGCGTTTCGCGCCCGCTTCCAGATGCATCGCCGCTTTGTCGCGTGACGCAAAAATACCTGTGCACTCAAAAACAATATCGACACCCAACTGGCCCCAGGGAAGTTTCGTCGGATCGCGTTCTGACGTTACCTTGATCGGGCCCATACCGACATCGATTGTGTCATTTGTGACTTTAACCTCGTGCGGGAATTTGCCGTGCACCGAGTCATACTGAACGAGATGAGCGTTGGTATCGACAGGGCCCAGATCATTAATCGCGACAACATCAACGCCCTTGCGCCCGTTCTCGACAATTGACCGAAGCGCCAGTCGCCCGATCCGCCCAAAACCATTAATTGCAATCTTCAACGCCATCTTAAATCTCCTAATCAATCAATCTTTTCACTTCGGCGACCACAGCATCTGCGGTAATGCCGAAATGTTTGTACAAATCCGTTGCCGGCGCAGACGCGCCAAAGCCTGTCATGCCGATAAAGCTGTCTTTCAGGCGCAGGAACTGATCCCAGCCCTGGCGAATACCGGCCTCAATGCCGACCCGCGGCTTGTCACCGATAATCTCAAGTCGATAGGATTCAGCCTGCATAGAAAATAGCTGGAACGATGGCGCGGACACGACCCGCGCCTTAACGCCGTCGCCAGCAAGCGCCGCGCGCGCCGCCATAGCGATTTCGACTTCCGAGCCCGTTGCAATGATCGTTGCGTCATAATCTTCATCATCAGCAACAATATAAGCGCCGCGACCTGAGAGATTTTCGTCGTTGGTTTGCAGACGCGTTGGCTCAAGACCTTGCCGGGTCAATGCAATCACCGACGGCGTTGCGATATTTTTAAGCGCCATCTCCCAGCACTCGGCGGTCTCCACCGCATCGCAGGGGCGGAAGACATTAAGGTTCGGGATCGCCCGCAAGGCAGCCAAATGCTCAACCGGTTGGTGCGTGGGCCCATCCTCGCCGAGACCAATCGAATCGTGGGTCATCACATAAACAACGCGCAAACCCATCAGCGCCGCAAGGCGGATCGAGGGGCGGCAATAATCCGTAAACACCATAAAGGTGCCGCCATAAGGAACCACGCCGCCATGGAGCGCCATGCCGTTCATCGCCGCGGCCATGCCGTGCTCGCGAATACCGTAATAGATATAGCGCCCGGCGTAATTTTCCGGGTTCAGTATATCGAGCGATTTGGTCTTTGTATTATTTGACCCGGTGAGATCGGCCGACCCGCCAATGGTTTCGTCAATTACGCCGTTGATTACTTCAAGGGTCAATTCAGACGCTTTGCGGGTCGCAACCTTTTTCGGCTCGGCGACAAGCGTGTTTTTGTAGTCGTGAATTGCTGGCGCAAGAACGCCTGCATAATCCCCCGACAACGCCCTTCTGAAGGCTTCGCACTTGGCGTCAGCTTTGTAGCGCTGTTCCCAGGCCTCACGGTCCGGCCGGCCACGGGCGCCGGCGCCGCGCCAGGCGCTCAGGATATTTTCAGGAATTTCAAACGGCGCATGCGGCCAGTCGAGCGCCTTGCGAGCGCCGGCAATTTCTTCGGCGCCCAGAGGCGCGCCATGAGCCGCCGCTTTGCCCGACTTTGTCGGCGCGCCAAAACCGATTTGTGTGCGGCATGCAATCAAAGTCGGCTTGTCGGATATCTTCGCTTGCTCAATCGCGGCTGCGATTGCCTCAGGGTCGTGACCGTCAACCCGCACTGTCGCCCAACCGGAAGCGCCAAACCGTTCAAGCTGGTTCGTCGAATCCGAAAGCGAGACGGGCCCATCAATCGAGATGTTATTATCGTCCCACAAGACAATCAGCTTGCGGAGCTTCAAATGGCCCGCCAGTGAAATGGCTTCCTGACTGAGCCCCTCCATCAGGCAGCCGTCGCCGGCAACCACATAAGTGTGGTGATCCACCAGCGGCTCACCGAAACGCGCGTTCAAATGCGCCTCGGCAATCGCCATCCCGACAGCATTGCCGAGCCCCTGACCTAATGGGCCGGTTGTCGTCTCGACCGCTGGCGCATGACCATATTCAGGATGGCCTGCGGTCTTCGAGCCGAGCTGGCGGAAGTTTTTGATTTCCTCCAGGCTCATACCGTCATAGCCGAGGAGATAGCCGAGGGAATAAATCAGCATTGAGCCGTGACCGGCGGACAAGACAAACCGGTCGCGGTCAGGCCAGGTCGGGTCGCCGGCGTCGAATTTCAAAAATTGTGTGAATAAAACCGTCGCCACATCGGCCATGCCCATGGGCATCCCCGGATGACCGGATTTGGCTTTTTCCACAGCGTCCATGGAAAGCGCCCGAATCGCAGCCGCCATTTCAGTATAGTCGACGGCGGCGGCAGTATTTCCAGACATCAAAATTCCTCTATTTGCCGGAAAAAATCACGAGAATTTAATGGGGGCTACATGCATCGGGGCGATGGCTTGGTCAAGGGCGCGGGCGGCCAGTTGATGAAGACCGCTGGACAGATTGCGCGGGGCCCGCCAGATTAGAAAATCTTCAAGTCTTATAGCGGAACCTTAATCATGAGCGTTATTGAAAAAGCTGTCGTCGATCTCGCCAATGCGCTTGACACGCTGGAAGCAAAAATTGAAACCCGTCTTGACGAACAAAACGTCAGCGGTGACGCCATCAGCGCCGCCAGGCGCCAGGCGCGGGCGGCGAAGGATCAGGCGGAAATCGCCTCAAAAGGCGTCGGCGCGGCGATCAGCGATATCAAGGCGCTTTTGGCAAAGTCAGAGACTAACGGAAAAGGCTGAAGGCATGTCTCAGGTCGAAATCAGGCTCAACGGACGCGAATACAAAATCACCTGTGACGACGGACAGGAAGAACGCCTGCAACGACTTGCAGGATATTTTGACCGTCATGTCACGCAACTTGCCGAAGAACTCGGTCAGATCGGCGATGCGCGGCTGATGTTATTATCGGCGCTCACCGTGTGCGATGAACTATTTGAGGCGAAAGCGCGCGCCGCGGACCTCGAAGACGCCACCGATAACCTCGACCCAAAGACCGCCGGCGCCGCCAGTCGGGCAATCGAGGCCGCCGTTGCACGCGTCACGGAAATCTCCGACCGGCTGGAAGAGGTTTGATCTAAGGCGTTGGCGGTATTGGCTGCGCCCTCGCCTCATCGAGATACCGAACCGAAGATGGCTCAATCGAACGCTCGTTAAATTCGAACACAAGCGGGTTGCCGGTGGGGATTTCCACCTTGACGATGTCATTGTCGGAAACCTTGAGCAAAATTTTCACGAGCGCCCGCAATGAATTTCCGTGCGCGGCAACGATCAGCGATTTTCCCTCTTTGAGCTGCGGTGCGATTGCTGATTCAAAATAAGGCTCCACTCGTTCCAGCGTTAACTGTAGCGATTCCGAGGCCGGGACATCAACGTCGAGCATTTTATAGCGAATATCGTTCGCCATATTATGTTCATTGTCATCTTCCATGGGCGGCGGCGGCGTTGAATAGCTGCGCCGCCAGATCCTCACCTGATCGTCCCCGTGCTTGGCGGCGGTCTCTTTTTTATTGAGCCCGGTCAGGGCGCCATAATGGCGCTCATTAAGACGCCAGGCCCGGGTCACAGGCAGCCACATGCGGTCCATCTCATCGAGCATCAACCACAAGGTGCGGATCGCACGTTTTTGCACTGATGTATGGCAAGCCTCAAACTCAACACCGAGCCCCCCGAGAAGTGCGCCGGCCCTGGTCGCTTCTTCGCGGCCCTTATCGGTCAGATCAACATCGACCCAGCCG
>JAJFGC010000197.1 GCA_021776345.1 Hyphococcus sp.
GACCGCCCTTGGCGCCTTGTTGAACCACATCACTGGCGGCCATTTATCCGCGTCGGCTTCGAAGAAAACATTTCAGCCGATGAATGTGAATTTCGGGCTGTTTCCCGAAATTGACGTTCCCAGGGTCGATGACAGCGGCAAACGCCTGAAAGGCAAGGAGCGCGGGGTCATGAAAAAGAAGGCGGTTGCCGCGCGCGCTCTAGGGGAAATCGACACATGGCTCTGCGCTCAAAGCCAAATCGCAATTTAGAATTTGCTGAGAAAAGTGGGCCGCAGCAAGTTACCTCACTGCGACCCCCCAGAAATGCAGCAGGGGGAGATCGCCACACAACCGGGTTTCTAGTCGCTAAATCAACCGTGGACTTAGCGAAAAGGAGAACAACGACAACTGATTGACTTGTCCACTACTCAAAAACCTGTTTAGGTCAGTTGCCCTAAAGCGGGGCGGATGTAAGCGATTGTCGTTGCGACGTCAACTTACCGGGGAAAATTTTTCACATGCTGCACGCGCTGACAAATACGGAAAAAGAAAAAGCAATTGGCACAATCATTGTTCATCTCGAGGAATTGTGCAGCAATCGACCATCTGTGCGCCTTTCAGTTGGAAAAACTGATAAAACAAGCACGACAATCCAGAAAATAATTATTTCTGCTCGCGATATTTTTATCCAGGAAGGTCACGCAGGTTTGACCTTACGGCAGGTCGCTGATGACGCAGGTATCGCAGTCGGTAACCTCACCTATCATTTTCCGACGAAGAGATCCCTGCTTGACGCGATGCTCTACGAATCGCTCGTGGATTATGTTGAGGACCATCTCAAACAATTTGAGGCGGACAATGACACGCCCCTAGATATCCTCCTAAATGTCGTCGCATTTTATGCACGTAACGCCCGCGACGCTCATCGGTTTTTCTATCAAATGTGGGGTTATGCCGGTTGCGACGAGGAGGCAAAAAAGACTGTGCGCAATCTGTATCGGCCAATTGGGCGATTTATTTATTACCTCGTGCGCGCCGCCAATCCAAAACTCAATGACGAGCAAATCCGATGCGTCACCTTGCAGATATTTAGCCTGGAAGAAGGCTATAAGCTGTTCATTGGCATGGGGCCGGATGACGATCCGGCATTAGTGCGCGCAGAACAGGACATTCGCTCGCTGACAGAAAAGATTGTGATGTCAGCCTGAAACCAGCCCCCTCATTGCGCTGGTTTATGATATTTATGGGTAAAGCGATCGCTCTCGCCAATACCAAGGAATTTTCTTCGCGCTGGCGTTCCGGGAATCGACCGTGACAAAGTCGGCGGCAATGACCAGACCCCGCGCGGATGATCTTTGGTGTCTTTCGGGTTGGCGTTGTGATCGGAAGCCGCGAGAATATTGAACCCCGCGCGTTTCGCCAGCATGAAGAAATGGCTCTCATTGACATAACCGTTCACTCCTTCTGGGTCTTGGGGAACGGCCTCATCACCAGCGTGATCGACGATGCATAAGATGCCGCCGGGTTTCAGCATGTCATAGACTGCATTCACATGGGTTTGCGCCGGCTCTTTGTAAATCATGAAGCCATGGGCGCGAAACACAAAGACGATGTCTGCTTCGCCATAAGGCACGCCCTCCACCGCTGCCGGGAACGCGCTTTTGTTCAAGACCGGGATATACTGACCACCGCCATTTTCCGCCAGCGGCTCAAGAATACGTCGGTACCACGCACCCTGCCCACCCGGCCAGATTTCAACAATCGTCATGTCGGGTTCAACCCCGCAAAAGGTCAGTGTCTCCAACGGACGGCGATATTGGTCGCGTGTTTTTTGCTTTTCAGGTCGCTCGGCGCTGTTGATCAATTGCTGCAGGGTTGCTTGGGTTGCTTGCGATGACGGGCGGTGCTCGGCCGCCTGTCCTGAAGTTGCAACGGCGCCAACGAAACAAAGGCCCGCAAGAAATGATTTAACCTGCATAATAGATTCCCTATAATCGTTCTGATTTCACCACACGGTAAGGTGTTGTGCGCGCTGCGCCAAATCACGGACCTGCGAGATCGCGAAAGGATCAGGCTTTGTCGGCAATAGAAATGATGATCGAACCACGCATGCGCGATCTTGGCGGTTTTACTGTCGGCCGTGTCTTACCCTACGCTAGACGGCGCATGGTTGGCCCATTCATTTTTTTTGATGAGATGGGGCCGGCAGAGTTTGCACCCGGAAAAGGCATTGATGTCCGCCCGCACCCGCATATCGGACTTGCGACAGTCACTTATCTTTTTGAGGGTGAAATAAGACACAAGGACAGTCTGGGTTTTGACCAAGTGATTAAACCCGGCGACGTTAACTGGATGACGGCCGGGCGCGGCATCGCCCATTCCGAGCGCACCGACAATGCCCGCCGCGACGCCGGTCAGAAAATGCATGGCATTCAAAGTTGGATAGCCCTGCCGGAAGATGACGCGGAGACTGACCCGTCATTTCACCATCATCCTAGGTCGACGCTGCCAATGATCAATGGCGACGGTTTTGAAATGCGCCTTATCGCCGGTGATGCGTTTGGAGAAACATCTCCCGTGAAGACCTTCTCGCCAATATTTTATCTCGGCGTCGAAGCAGATGCCGGCGCGCATATTCCGCTCCCGGATAACCACGAGGAACGCGCACTCTATGTTACGAGTGGCAAGATTGAGGTCGACGGCGAGATTTTTGGCAAAGGAAAAATGCTCGTGCTCAAAGAAAAATCGACGCCGATCATCAAAACCGTAGCGGCTACAAAAATGATGCTTCTCGGCGGCGCGCCATTGGGTGAAAGGCTCATCTGGTGGAATTTCGTTGCAGCCACCAAAGAGCGCATGGAGCAAGCGAAAGCCGCCTGGAAGACCGCCACAGAAAACGGTTTTAAAGACAGCGTTTTTTCGCTCCCGCCCGGCGAAGTTGAATTCATTCCACTGCCGGACCAGTAATCAGTCAGCTTTTGAAGAGCTTTTCCGCTTCGGAACGGGTCGATCCGCGATCATTCAGCGTCGCTTCGCAACGCGCGATTTCCGCTTTCAAGGCCTCAATCCGTCCTTCAAGATCACCGACCGAAAGCGTATAAAGGTCCTGCTTGGCAAGATAGCCCAAGGTCAGATCGGGTTTTTCGTTTAGCGCTTCATTGTCCATCGCGGCACTCCTCGGGCATTCCCCGCAGTTTGCGAAATTGCGCCCGCCGGTTCAAGAATAACAAAACAGAAAAAGGATGCTTGATGCCAGACGCCGCGATTGCACTGCCTGAAACGATGACGGCTATAGAGATTACCGAGCCTGGTGCGCCGGATGTGCTGAAGCCGACCACAAGGCCGGTTCCAACGCCAATCGCTGGCGAGGTTCTGATCCGTATTGCCTATGCAGGTGTCAATCGTCCTGACGTCTTGCAACGGATGGGGCTTTACCCGCCGCCGCCAGGCGCCACCGACATACCGGGCCTAGAGGCCTCAGGCGAGATTGCGGCCATTGGCGGCGGCGTCGATCGCTGGAAGGTTGGCGATAAAGTCTGCGCACTCCTCACCGGCGGTGGTTACGGTGAGTATGCACGGGTTGACGCCGGCTCGTGCCTGCCGGCGCCCTCTGGGCTGTCCATGGAAGCAGCAGCAGCCCTGCCCGAAACATTCTTCACGGTGTGGGCAAATGTTTTTGACGATGCAGGTCTCAAAGCCGGAGAGACATTGCTCGTCCATGGCGGGACGAGCGGCATTGGCGTAACAGCGATCGCAATGGCCAAAGCGGCGGGCGCATCCGTCATCGCCACTGCCGGCAACCAGGAAAAATGCGACGCGTCGTTGAAGCTCGGCGCCGATGCCGCTTACAACTACAAGGAAGATCAATGGGAGGCAGAAATCGCCAAGCATGGCGGCGCCGATGTTGTCCTCGACATGACCGGCGGCGATTTCGTCCAGCGCAATCTTGAGTGTCTCAACCCCGGCGGTCGGCATGTGTCGATCGCATTTTTGCGCGGCGCCATGGCGACCATCAATATTATGGCAATCATGCGAAAACGCCTCAGACTATCTGGCTCGACCATGAAAGCGCGGGACGCCAAGGAAAAGGCGCAGATCGCCAAACGCCTTAAGGCAACCGTCTGGCCCTGGCTTGAAGCAGGCAAAATCATGCCGGTAATTGACAGGGTTTTTCCCCTAAAAGACGCCGCCAAGGCCCATATTCACATGGAATCGGGGGCGCATATCGGGAAAATTGTTCTTAAAGTCGCCTGATGCGCCTTGGCGCGAGGCCCCAATCGTTCTATATGCCCCTTCTCGCGTCGCTGATGCGAGCGCTTACCCCGAAAATCCGGGCGTTAGCGCGGCGGTCCAGGAAGGACCGCCGGTCGATGACCCTTGGCTGCGGCTTGGATTGAGCTCAAGGCCTTTTAGAATGATAGAATTTGGAGATTTCCATGGCCGACCGCCCGCTTATGCCAATCGCCACCGCCGTTTGGCTGATTGACAACACATCGCTCACCTTCGATCAGATCGCTGATTTTTGTGGGCTGCATCCATTGCAGGTCCGCGGCATCGCCGATGGTGATGTTGGCGCAAGCGTGCGCGGCATCGACCCCATCACCACCCATCAGCTGACCCGCGATGAAATTGAAAAAGCGCAAGGCGATGCAGATTATCGCCTGAAGCTATCCAATCCAAAAACCATTATCGCCGAGAAACCACGCAAAGGTCCCCGCTATACGCCGGTCTCCAAACGGCAAAACCGTCCCGACGCAATCGCCTGGGTTGTGCGTAATCACCCAGAAATTTCCGACGCGCAGATCGCCAAACTTCTCGGCACAACAAAAACGACTATTCAATCTGTGCGCGATCGCACGCACTGGAATGCGTCAAACATCCAACCACAAGATCCGGTAGGTCTCGGCCTGTGCTCACAAACCGATCTTGACGCTGTTGTGCGCAAAGCGGGGGCGAAAAAAGCGAAACTTGAAGCAGCGATGCCGAAAGCCGATCCTGGACCAAGCCTGATGCCGACGGCGGAAACAACAGCGCCCGCCGAAACGGCTCCGGAACCAGCGCCGACGTCAGAGGAAAACGCAAACAAAGTCGACCTCGACAAAGTGTTTGCAAGCCTCAACATCAGCTCAGAGGATAACGATTAGGTTTTTCCTTCGTTCGTTTCAGATTCTGTGTGCGCAAGCCGGCCGCCATCGACATAAAGGCACTGACCGGTGACATACGAAGCCGCCTCGCTGGCAAGAAAGAACACCACTTCAGCGACTTCTTCCGGGTCGCCAATGCGCTTGAGCGGCGTTGAATCGCGCAGTTTTTTTTGCTCGGCGTTTTTGTCCATCTCGCCTTTGATCGCGCCAACGCCCACCAGATTGGCGCGCACCCCATAAGGCGACAAGGCCATCGCAATCGCCTTTGTCAATTGTTGCAGACCGCCCTGGGAAGCCGCAAACGCGACATGATCGGCCGCCGCCATAACCGCTTCAACGGAACCGGTATTGACAATCACACCCGGCGGCGACTGAGCGGGCGTGTCGCTCGATGCTTGCTTGACGAAATGTTTTGACACCGCCTGATTGATCAAAAATGCGCCGCGAATATTGGCGCCGACGATACGTTCAAAATCTTCTTCGCTCGTCTCCAGAAACGGCGCTGAATATTTCACCATTACGGTATGCGCAAGCACATCAATGCGATCATACGCGTCAAGCGCTTCGGCGACGACATTGTGAACATGAAGTCGGTTCGTAACATCCGCGTGGACAAAGGCGACTTCAGCGCCTGCCTCGCTCAACTCTTTTGCAAAAGCCTGCCCAGCTTCCTCTTTTACATCGGCTAAAACCAACCTGTCGCCGGCGGCGACAAATCTTCTAGCGCATGCCGCGCCAACACCCCCAGCAGCGCCCGTGACGATTACGGATCGGCCAACCATATCAGCCCACCTCTCGACAAAAAACGCAGCGGCGACGCCTACCACAAGGCGCCGCCGTTATAAGCGTCGTGAATTTCTGATTATGACATTCTTTATGCGGCCTTCAAGCCGCAGCCTTCTAATGAGGTTTGGTATCTGTCTTCAGTTCCGCGATCTGGTCCTTCAAGCGGAGCTTCTGGCGCTTGAGTTCCACAACGCGCAGTTCGTCAAAACTGGGATGTTTAACTTCAGCGGCAATTGCCGCCTCTAGCTCTTGATGCCGCTTTGCTAGCGTATTCACCTGAGCTTTTGTCGCCATGGTCGACCTCCTTATTTTTGAGATACGCTATATAACCACATTTTGTCGTCTCTTGTCACGACATCGACGGTTAAGGCCTGTTATCCATAGGACGCGGCGGCCAATTAAAGAGACGGCTTCGGGTAGGACGTCAATGGCTTGAGTTTGCTATACTATCTGGTCGCAGGATCGAAACGGACAAAAGGCGGTATAGATCGCTTTTGAAATTACCAACAGGCAAACACTGACCGATACAAATAAATATGATTTTTGGGGCTGGTCCTTGGCGCACTATCCCCGCCCCGGCGTTGAACCCGCCCTATTGCGGCTGCAAGACGACATTGCGCTTAATGTGAACATTCTCCTGTGGTGTTGCTGGTGCGGATGCCATTTTGACACCGCGCCGGAACTGGTGATTCGCAAGGCGATCGATGTCACCGCTGCCTGGGACCAGCATGTTACTGGCAACCTCCGCCAGGCCCGTCGGCATATGAAAACAATCATTGTGCGGACGCCCGATACCGAGATCAACGAACTGCGCACGCTCGTCAAAAAAGCAGAACTCGACGCAGAACGCATCGAACAATCGATTTTGCAGCGTTTGGCGATCGGCGTCCTCAATCCAACGACAGAAATGGCAGCGGAACTGATTGAGGCCCGCGCCCGCAGAAACCTGGCCGCCTATGCGGCGTTGGCCCGCGCCGGCCAGAAGAAAGAATTCGCAACTTCATTGCTTCATGAATTGATCGACAATATCTTCGACGGTGACGCAACGCTTTCAGAAACAAAGGGAAACGGCAATGACTGATGGCGATGTGCCGACAGACGATCCCAAAACCAAGCCGCCCCCGTTAAAGACCCTCAAAGAAAATCGGTTCGAGGCCAGAGACGGGGATTTTGAAGGCGCCAATGATGAAGCGCTGGCAATCCGGCTTGCCAATCTCGAAGAAGAGCATCGCGATCTCGATGGCGCCATTGCCGCAATGGAATTGAGTGCGCCCTATGAGCGCCTTTCGATCGCGCGACTAAAAAAGAAAAAGCTTCACCTCAAAGACCAGATTCAAAAACTCAAAGACGCCATGTTGCCCGACATCATCGCTTAGCTATTTTTTGCGCTTGGCTTCATACATCGCACTGTCAGCGCGCTCCATCGCCTGTTCCGCCGAAACGCCTTTGACGATCTCCACCGCGCCCCAGGAAATGCTGATGGAAAAAGGGCCGCTCTTCCAGTCGACAGCTTTCGCGGCGATAGCCTCGGCGAGGCCTTGAGCCTTTTTTTCCGATTGCGCCTGATCGGTTTGCAAGAGCAACACGCCAAACTCGTCGCCGCCAAGTCGCCCAACCGAATCAGTTTGGCGAACCATCGCCTTGAGTGTTTCAGCAACAACTTCGAGCGCCGCATCACCGGCGCCATGCCCATTGCCATCATTGATTTTTTTGAGATCGTTGAGATCGATAAAGACGAGACTTGCGGTGACGCCATAGCGATCAATCATTGCCATCACGCGATTAAGCTCACGGGCGAAAGCGCGTCGGTTCAAAACATCGAGCAGTGGATCCCGGTCGGCAAGTTTTTCCAAATCACCGACGCGATCGCGCGCCTCGGATAACTCGCTGCGTAATTGCTGCACTTCATTGAGGAGCGAGATCAGCGCCGCGCGAACTTTTGGCGTCAGCTCCGCTTCCGGCACGCCAAGCAACACAATCTCATCAACTGCACTCACCGCTCCAGGTTTGGAAACATCAGCAGCTGCCTTTTTTCCGTCAACACGCGACGGTCCGGTTGGTTTTGGCGCGTCGCCAATTTTCATCTTTGCCGCTTTCTTCAGGCTCGTTGTTCAATCTTTGTAGTGCTGTTTGCTGCTCTGCGCATAGCAGATAATCGCAACTTAGAGCGCTGCGATTCCAAGCGATGGCGCCAAAACTCACGACTGAAAAAGTAAACCTTAACGCATGCCCGCTACGTTTGTCGCTTCGGCGCGAAGCAAGCACGGTTCACCGCTTCGCCCTTGAGACAGGCCACACTGCAGCCCATCTTCATTCTTGCGGATCAGGTCGCGCTTAAGTCCCCTTCTGATGCGACCGGCTCCCGCGTCCGGTGTGAGGAGGCGTACGTCATCGCGCCCCCGTCTGTTAGACGGCGCCTCCTCATTTCGCCTTTGTCCCCTATTCTTGCTGGTTAGCCAACTCCTGCTATAAGCGCCGCTTATTTTCGCGGCGGAGAACGCACCATGGCTGGCGACCAGGAACATCCCGTAATCGGCATCATCATGGGCTCACGCTCGGATTGGCCGACCATGCAGCTGGCTGCGGAAAAGCTGGAAGCCCTCGGCGTGGCGTTTGAGACCAAGATTGTTTCCGCCCATCGCACGCCCGACCGGCTCCACGACTACGCAACGTCGGCAAAGTCCCGCGGCTTAAAAGTTATCATTGCCGGCGCCGGGGGCGCTGCGCATCTGCCCGGCATGGCCGCCGCAATGACGCCGTTGCCGGTTATCGGCGTGCCGGTTCAGTCCAGAACCCTCAAAGGCCTCGATAGTCTTTTGTCAATCGTGCAGATGCCTGCGGGCGTGCCGGTTGCGACCGTCGCGATTGGCGAGGCGGGCGCGGCCAATGCCGGCCTTCTGGCGGCGGCAATTCTCGCAATTCATGATGAGGCGCTGGCATTGCGGCTTGATCAGTGGCGGAACGCGCAGACCGCTAGCGTTGCAGAAACCGTTGAAGATTAAAACAAAGACATGCCGCAAACCGTAAATCATCCCGAAATCGTCGAGCCCGGCGGTGTTGTCGGCATTCTTGGCGGCGGTCAACTCGGCCGGATGCTCGCCATCGCGGCCGCGCAGCTAGGGCTCAAAGCACATATCTATTGTCCCGATGATCATTGCCCTGCCGTTGATGTGGCGAGCGCCTCCACCAATGCAGCCTATACGGATGAAGGCGCCCTTGCCGCGTTTGCCGCTGGCGTCGATGTCATTACCTATGAATTTGAAAATGTACCAGCACAGACGATCGCCTTTTTAACGTCGCTTGGCGCGCAGGTGCGCCCCGGCGCGAAGGCATTGGAAAAAGCGCAAGACCGGCTTCGAGAAAAAGAGTTCATCAACGAGATCGGCGCCGCAACTGCGGCTTTTTACGCCGTCGATAGCCTTGCAAGCCTCGAACAAGGTCTGCGCAAAGTCGGCCGCCCGGCAATTCTTAAAACGCGCCGCCTCGGCTATGACGGAAAGGGCCAGACCACAATTACCGACGACGATATCGACCTCCATGGCGCCTATGAAAAAGCGATTGCCTTTGCCTGGGAAGGGGTTGGCGCCGCGCCGTCAATCCTTGAGGCGTTTGTGCCGTTCGAGCGGGAAATCTCGATTATTGGCGCACGCGGGGCCGATGGCGATATCAAGCTTTATGATCCCGCTGAAAATGTACACCGCCAGGGCATTTTAAAAACGTCAACCGTTCCGGCGACTGTTTCTGACCATAGCGCCGATAACGCAGCGGCCATCGCGGCATTATTATTAAAGGCCCTGGATTATGTCGGCGTCATCGGCGTTGAATTCTTTGCTCTGAAAAATGGCGCTTTGATCGTCAACGAAATGGCGCCGCGGGTTCACAATTCCGGTCATTGGACAAGCGACGCCTGCGCCGTTTCACAATTTGAACAGCATATCCGCGCTATCGCGGGCTGGCCGCTCGGCGATCCATCCCGTCATTGCGACGCGATCATGGAAAACCTTCTCGGTGAAGAGGCGAACATATGGCGTGACATCGCACACGAACACAACGCTTGCCTTCACTTATATGGAAAGCATGAAGCTCGTCCCGGTCGCAAGATGGGTCATGTAACCCGTATAAAGCCGATTACGTAATTTTTTCACAACCTTACTGGAAAAGCACTTCGGTCAATTTTGTGCCTGTGATCGCCATTGCTTGACTCACCCAATAAAGTTGAACAGGGTACTTCCGTATCAACGTACCTGTTCATGCGTTGGGCGCGCCAAAACAATTGCTTTGTTTTTGGCTAATGTCCGTTTTCCCGGACGCGTTCGCCCACTTTAAACAACCAAATAATTCTGTGCGCGGCTCTTCTGCGAGTTGCGAATGAGCCTGTTCGCGATGATAGGGAGGAAAGCGAAATGAAGACTATCTTTCATAAAAACTTTGTACAAAAAATTAGGCGTCACAGTTGCCAAGCATTTGGTGCCCTAGCAGCAGCGTACATGGTTGCCGCGCCAAATGCTTTTGCCGATCCGTTTGCGTATATAGGCAACGGTGGCGACGTATCAGTTATTGATATAGCGACGAACACGGTTGTCGACACCATCAGTGTTGGTGTGTCCAACACGACAAGTCTCGCGCTGACGCCCGATGGCGCATTTGCTTATGTCGGCGTAAACCCGCCCGCCGGTCAGACGCCGACGATTGAGGTTATCGATACATCGACGAATACCGTGGTCGATACAATCACGATGGATCTTGAGTTCCGCACGCTGGATATCGCCTTCACCCCTGACAGCGCCTTTGCTTATGCGACAGATTTCAGGGCACAAGGAACAAACGATACGGTCGTTGTGATCGACACCGCCACAAATACCATTGTTGATTCCCTTGATGTTGGGGTTTTGGCTCAATTTATCACCGTCGCGCCCGATGGCGCCTTTGCCTATACGCCTGTCAATACATTGAACAACGTGACTGTCATTGACACCGCAACAAACACGATCGCAGCAACCGTCCCGGTTGGCATAAGCCCTGATGGCGTCGCTATCACGCCCGACGGCGCCTTTGTTTATGCCGGCAATGAGGCTTCCGACACGGTTTCGGTTGTCGACACGACGACAAATACCGTCGTAGACACCGTCAATGTTGGTGATTTTCCGGTTGGCATCGCCATCACGCCTGATGGCGCTTTTGCCTATGTCGCGAATATTAATTCTGGTGATGTCAGCGTCATTGACACCGCAACGAACACGGTGACGACAACCATTCCCGGCGTAGCGCTGGGCGCTGTGGTAGCGATGACATCGGACGGCGCGTTCGCCTATGTCACGACCTTTGCTGGTAATGTTGTTGTGATCGATACGGCGACCAACACTGTTGTTGATACGATCCTTTTGAGCAGTCCATTCGGCATTGCGATCACCGCAACGCCGCCTAATCCCGCCGTGCTCGCCTCGACTGGCGACAGCTTTTTGCGAATTCTGTTGAAAAAGTCTTCGATTTGAAAGGCGTCCTCATTCCTTCTGGATCGAGGTCAAGGTTTTTCGCCGCCGTGAGTGACTTGTTTTTCTGTTTTATCTTCACACCGGCGCCGTTTTGTTTGGTTGAAGGGTAA
>JAJFGC010000198.1 GCA_021776345.1 Hyphococcus sp.
CCCGATCAAGAACATGGGCGCCTGCCGATTCTTGACGATAATGGTCAGCTCATTTGCGACAGCGCCAATATCATTGTGCATCTTGAACAAAATTATCCTGGAGAACGCATTGTCGCAACGCAGGGTGAACAGGCTGCTGCTGATTTTTACAATGCTTGGGTCGGCGCTAATCTGTTTCCTGCAATGGGGCCTGTCATGTTTGTGCGCGTTCACGCTGCGGCTCATGATGACGACAAAGAGTATTTTCGCGCGACACGCGAGAAACGCTTTGGTCAGACACTGGAAGAGTTAAGTATGACGCCGGGGTTAAAAGAGAAGATGGAGGGGTCTCTCCAGATATTGGCGGCGCCGCTTGCGCGCCATAAGTTTCTGGGCGGCGACAAACCCAATATATGCGACTACATCGTTTTCAGCCCCTTAATGTGGCAACGAACCACAACGTCTGAAGTTCTGTACAAGACGCCGCAGGCGGTTGACGCCTGGTGTGAGCGCATGCTCGATTTGTTTGATGGTTATGCACGCAAAGCAAAGACGATCGGGTGACGTCGCGCATTTCAACCACAGAAGTTCCCTATAGCGCGCAAGAAATGTTTGACCTTGTTGCCAATGTCGAGCGTTATCCGGAGTTTCTGCCCTGGTGCGTCGCGTTGCGTGTCATCCGGCGGGATGTGAACGACGCTGGCGGCGACATCCTTGCTGAGATGATCGTGGCCTATAAAGTTTTCCGGGAAAAATTCAAAAGCGCCGTGACCTTGGATAATGAGCGAAAACACATAGAGGCTCATTATATCGATGGCCCATTTCGGGAATTGCGCAATCGCTGGCGTTTTGAAGATAGACCTGATGATGGCGGGTCCGTTGTTCATTTCTTCATAGAATTTGAATTTAAAAATGTTCTCCTCCAGGCGACGGCGCGGACTGTTTTCGAGAAAGCCTTCGCGCGAATGACCGATGCGTTTGTAAAAAGAGCTGATGAACTTTATGGCGCACGACCAGAACTCGGCCCAAGCGCACCGTCGCCTACCAAATAGCGGTTGGGGCGGGTTACTTCTCTTGTTTATTGTCGTCGCGTTCGTGATGGCGTCGCCTGTTTTCGCCGGAGAGCTGTCGATCTCAGCGGCCCGTCAAATTGCAGCTCGGTGCGATGGCGCGAGCGGTTCGGTTCAGACGTTCAAGCATTACGGGCGCGACGGTCTTTGCCTCACCGGTGAGATAAGCAAGGCGATGCAGAAATCAGCATTGCGTAACGCCAAAAATGCAAACGGTCTGATTGTCGTTGTCGATAGCGCCGGCGGATCGGTGGCGGCGGGGCTGACAATGGCCGAGCGTTTCGCCGACATTGGATATGATGTAATTGTCTCGGGTGTCTGTTTTTCCAGTTGTGCTAACTATCTTTTTGTTGGCGCTGACCAGAAAGTAATTTTGAAAGACACGGCGGTCGGTTGGCATGGATCAACGGCGCCGCGCACATTCGAGCGCTATATCCAGATTTTCTTTTCAAATGAGGAACCCCTGGACGCCACGTCAACGCGCAAACTGAAGACGCGATACAAGGCGTCAAAACGGCGCCAGGAAGATTTTGTTCGAGCAACCGGCATTTCGGAAGATATTTATTTTGATCACGGGCCGGCTTATGCGTGCGCAGTTGGCGGCGCGTCCTGGCGCGAGTATCGTAGCCCCAGCGGCAAGCGGGTTCGCTCTGCGCAATGGCGTCCATCCATCGCAACCATGGAAGGCCGCTATAACATACGTAATGTGACCGCCGAAGACCCTGCAGACTACCGGGACAATGGCGTGTCCGTGAGACTTGAAGATGGTGAGCGCGCGTTTATTCGCCTGGCTGACGGGTGTTTATTTGAGCGCCCCTAAGATCAGGCGCAGCGCATTTTCGGTCGCTTCACCTCTTATGCTAGCACGCCCGTGATCTTTAAAAAGTCGCTTTTCACTAAGCGTTTCCTTGCCGTCGATGGCAAGCCCAAAACAAACAAGGCCAACCGGTTTTTCGGCCGAGCCGCCAGTGGGGCCGGCAATCCCGGTGACCGAAACCGCAATTTGCGCATGCGAATTTTTTAATGCGCCCTCAGCCATGGCGCGAGCGACTTCTTCGCTGACCGCGCCGTTCGTTTCAATCAATGCCGTCGGCACACCGAGCATTTCGTGCTTGGCTTCGTTGGTGTAGGTGACAAAGCCACGATCGACCACGGCGGATGATCCGGCGATATCGGTAAGAGCTGCTGTGATCATACCCCCTGTGCAAGACTCGGCTGTCGCGATCATGACACCAGCGGCGCTTGCTTTATTGATAATTGCTTGAGGGAGATCCAATGTGCGATCAGGCGGATTCATTTTGACTTCTTCTTCATCGGAAAGATTTGATGTTTGAATCCAGCATCAACAAGTAATTCTTCGGCATGTTCGTAATCGTGTTTATTGACTAATATCCTTACAGCGGTGGAATATCCCATACCGCCTTCATAGTTGCGGTCTGCAATCAGATATTCGATTTTTTCCGCCATAAGGAGACTTTCGATGAAAGCAATTGTGCTTACTTCCTCAATTCGCATAATCTCTACAAGCATATTATTTAACCCGCTGGGAGGGCTATTGTAGCGGTCGCCATCGACGCAATACCCTCACGCCTGCCGGTAAAGCCCAATTGTTCCGTTGTGGTCGCCTTAACAGATATGCGCGCGCTTTCGATCTGCAAGATTTCAGCGAGCGCTGCGCGCATTTTTTCGCGGTGCGGGCCGATCTTCGGCGCTTCGCACATCAGCGTGACGTCGCAATGAGTGATTTTTCCATGGCGCTTGCTGACAAGGTCACGGGCTTTTTCAAGAAACACACTTGATGGCGCGCCTTTCCACTGCGGCTCGGATGGCGGGAAGTGATCGCCGATATCGCCTTCGCCAATTGCGCCGAGGATAGCGTCGGTGAGCGCGTGCATGCCGACATCGGCGTCGGAATGGCCTTTGAGTTTTTTATCATGTGGGATTTCAATACCGCAGATAATGATGGCATCTCCATCTTCAAAAGCATGCACGTCAAATCCGTGGCCGGTTCGGTATTCCATGTTCATTTCTTTCCGTCCAAGGAGGATTTCCGCCATGCCAAAATCTTGCGCTTGTGTGATTTTCATATTGTCAGGGGAGCCAGCAACCAGGGCGACGCTCAGGTTTGCGGCTTCGGCGACGGCGGCGTCATCGGTCAGTTTTTTGCCCGCGGCGGCGATATGAGCGGCGAGGACTTTGTCAAAATTAAACCCTTGTGGCGTTTGTGCCCGCCATAAATCGTCACGAGGTACTGTACCGGTAATGATTTCGCCGCCAGCGCGCTTGATCGTGTCGTGAACGGGAAGGGCGGCGATGGCGCCGTCCTGGGTTTCGAGGGCGTCGATCACGCGGGTGATGGTCGCCGCGTCGATAAATGGCCGAGCCGCATCGTGAATAAGGACATTCGCCGGGGCGTCGTCTTTCAAGCTTTCTAGTCCAAGGCGCACTGAATCCTGACGCTCGGCGCCGCCATTAACCGGCGCGAACAGTTTCGGGTGATCAATGAGGTCCGCGAGCGCGTGGGCATATTCGTCATGATCGTCGCGATGAATGATGACGCGCACGCCATCGATATCTGGATGGTCAAGAAAGGCTTTCGCCGTCCAGACAATAACGGCGTTGCCGGCGAGCGGCCGATATTGCTTTGGTCCGCCTGCGCCGGCTCTGGTTCCCCGGCCGGCGGCGACAATAATGGCGATGGTTTTCTGCTTAACCATGAAATCCCAGACTCATTTGTAAGTCGCTGGTTTAGCGGTTAAAGAGGCCGCTCGCCAAGGATGTTGATGAAGAATGTTGTCGATTGCCGCCATAGAGCTCAAAAACAATGTTGCCCTGGCGCCGATGTCCGGCGTCAGCGACCTGCCGTTTCGGCGGGCGGCGGCGCGTTTTGGCGCCGGCATGGTTGTATCGGAAATGGTCGCCAGCAAAGAGCTGGCGCGGGCGCGACCCGATGTCGTGCGACGCGCTGTCGGCGATGGCGATGTTTTTCCGTTTGTGGTTCAACTGGCGGGTCGTGAAGCGCACTGGATGGCCGAGGGCGCGAGGCTCTCAGAAGCGGCCGGCGCTGATATCATCGATATCAATATGGGCTGCCCCTCCCGGCAGGTGACTGGCGTCGCCTCTGGCTCGGCGCTGATGCGTGATCTCGATCATGCGCTGCATTTGATTGAGGCGACCGTTGCGGCAACATCAAAACCGGTGACCCTTAAAATGCGTCTTGGCTGGGACTGGGATTGTCTTAACGCCGCTGAGCTTGCCGGTCGCGCTGAAAGCGCCGGCGCTCAGCTGGTCACGGTTCACGGGCGCACGCGCTGTCAGTTCTTTAAAGATGAGGCGAACTGGCGGGCAATCCGTGCGGTCAAAGAAGCTGTGTCGATTCCGGTCATCGTCAATGGCGACATTGTCGATGCCCAAACCGCTCGCGACGCGTTAAGCCAATCTGGGGCTGACGGTGTGATGATCGGGCGTGCAGCGATTGGCCGGCCATGGCTTGCTGGTGCGGTTGCCAATGCGCTTCGTTGCGGCGGGCAAATGTCAGCGCCGTCACTGGAGACTCAAAAAGCTGCGGCGCTCAGCCACTATGCAGAGACGATCGATCTTTATGGCCAACCGCTTGGCATTCGCATGGCGCGCAAACACATTGCCGCCTATGTTGACCACGCGGGACTGGATATAGACTTGGCGTCACGAAGGGCGTTTCGGGTCGCTCTGTGTCAGATCGTGTCCCCGGATAAGGTCAAAGACGCCTTGACGGCCTTTTTTGACGCCGATCACAAGATAATCGACCAACTCGCCGCCTGAACCACACACGCACTGTTACAAACTGTTCCATTTTGGCAACATTTGTGTTGATTTTTTGCAACAATCGACGCAGCATCGCCCATGGTTCGCGGTTTGCAGACGCCAAGACGCCCAAGAAGTGAACAAGGGGCGTAGGTCTGCGGAAACGCGCATCCGGGGGTGATGGTGGAGTAATGGGTATCCCGCAGGACGGCGTAAGTTGGGTTTAGAAGTTCAAATAGACGGCAATCAGAAATATGGTGCGAAAGGCGCAACTGGCGCCCGTCGCTTTCTGCCGTCCTGGGCGCTATCCAATACCACGGCCGCGGCAGCTTTATTCGGCGCCGGCGGCGTCGCTTTTCTAACAACCTGGTTTTTGATGTCGCCGCTGGTCGAGCGGGTCGACCGCGCTTTCCTGATGTGGATGGTGATCGGCAATATTGCCATCGCCGCCGGCTTTGCTGTTCTGATTGGCATCCGGCTTTGGCATGTGCTCGCCGAACGCCGCCACGAGCTTGCGGGCTCGCGCACGCATTTACAACTTGTCGGGATTTTCTCCGCGCTTGCCGTTGTGCCAGCGATTATCGCATTTCTCTTCGCGTTTACGATTTTGCGCACAAGTCTCAATGATGTATTCAGTGAACGGATCGATAATTACCAAAACACCGCGCGTGATCTTGCCAATGGTTTGGTTGAAAGGAGGGCCGCTGAGCACGAACAAACAATGCGGGAAATCGCTTTCGATATTGGCCGGCAGGAAGATGCGGGGCTCGGCTTTGAACAGACGCCGATCAGCTTCAGGCAATATCTGTTCGCGCAGGCGCAAGTACGCGGCCTCTCGGCGCTTTATCTTATTGACGGCGATATGCGGATTATGGCGCGCGCCGAAATTGAACCTGGCCAGTATAAACTGCCAATGGCTGAGAACCTTTCCAAGGTCCGGGAAAACCCAACGCCAGGCGAAGTCTTTTTCTTTGGCGTCAATGACGGGCAGGCCCTTGATTACTTTGTTGGCGCCCTTGGGCTTGAATATTACGGCGGCGGCGTCCTCGTCGCTTATCGCGCGGTCGGCGCAAAAACCAGCGGGCGCCTGTTGGCGGTGACCGGTGTGGTTGCTGACTGGGAAGAGGCCAAACTTGGCCGCGCGCGCCTCGAGCGAGTATTTCTTTCGGGCTATATAGTCCTCGCCGTCATTATCTTGTTTGGCGCGATCTGGCTGGCGATCTGGGCGGCGACAAGGCTTGTCCAGCCAATTACGCGGCTGGTGAACATGGCGGAGCGTGTCTCTGGCGGTGCCCTTGATGCCCGGGTGGAGGTGCACAAGACCGATGGCGAGCTTGGCGTTCTAGCCCGGTCGATGAACCATATGACTGCGCAATTGCAGACCCAGCGTGACGACCTTGTCGATACCAACCGTCAGTTCGACGAGCGCCGTCGTTTTACCGAAGCGGTGCTTTCTGGTGTGTCGGCCGGCGTGATCGGTCTTTCTGCAGACGGCAAGATCACCATTGCCAATAAGTCGGCGGCAGAACTAATCGGTGAAGACCCTTCGCGCCTGACCGGTGAAGACATCAGAATTATTATGCCTGAGCTCAGCGAGTTGTTGGAAGCAGCCGCGAAGTCAACTTTTGCAGAGATCGGCGATCAAATCCATCTTACCCGTCATGGGCGCATGCAGACGCTGAACGTTCGTATAGTGAAAGATAAAGTCGATGGAGAAAATCGTTTCGTCGCAACCTTTGACGATATTACGCAGCTGATCTCCGCCCAGCGCAATGCCGCCTGGGGTGATGTTGCTCGGCGGATTGCTCATGAAATTAAAAACCCGCTGACCCCGATCCAACTCTCAGCCGAGCGGCTGCGGCGCAAATATCTG
>JAJFGC010000199.1 GCA_021776345.1 Hyphococcus sp.
GATCGACGTTTGTTTCTAAAACGCCTGCTTCCGCATCCAGACGGATCATGTCGCCGTCGCATATTTTTCCGATGGCGCCGCCGCACAGCGTTTCTGGCGTCACATGGATAGCCGCTGGAACCTTGCCGCTGGCGCCCGACATGCAGCCGGTGACGCGGACGAGCGTATCATTGAGTTTCACCACAACAAATCCTTCAAAATTTTCACTACCGCGCCCACGCGACGTAAAGGTCAGGGCGCGCCCTTATAATAGCACGAACAGGCATGTCCTCGACCGGCCCGTCCTCTATCGCGCGCATGTAAACGTCGCGCTTTTCCTCCCCCGACAGGAGAAGGCAGACAAACGCCGCGTCTTTCACCGCGCTTAACGTCAACGTCATACGGTCGAGATGGTCGCCCGTGACCGCGCTTCTATTCGCGCGCACCACCGCCAGATCGGGGCCCCTGTTCGCGAGCGCCGCGCCAAGCCCCTGTGCGCCGGGAAACCAGCTCGCCGCGTGCCCATCGACGCCCATCCCCAAAACCACCGCATCGAAGGGCGATGTGACCTTTTTATACCGCGCCTGCGCCGCCGGCAGTCCTTCTTTCGGCGACACTTCATCAGACCACAGGCCGAGCACCGTCACAGGCGCCGCTTTGTTTTTTTTCAGACAATTGCGAACGAAGGTTTCGTTCGATCCCTCTGCGTCAGGCGGGACCCAACGTTCATCGACCAGCGCCGCTGTTACAGTTGACCAGTCGAGGTCGCGCCGCGACAAGGCGTCATAAAGGCCTGCCGGCGTTGACCCTCCCGACAATGCAATGGAGGCATTCCCCTGATCGGCAATCGCTAAATCTAAGCGTGCGGCGATCGAATCCGCGAGGCGCTCGGCCATGACATCGCGCGACGCAAACTGAATCAACCCTTGCCTAGTTTCCATCATACCATTCGCGCCCGTCGCGATCGAGCATCATCGCCGCCTGCGCCGGACCGTCCGTGCCTGCGGCGTAGGGATAGACCGGCGTTGCATCCGCCGCCCACGCCTCAAGGATGCCGTCAACCCAGGTCCACGCCGCCTCGACTCATCGCGACGCATGAAGAGGGCAAGATCGCCGCGCACCACCGCCATCAGCAACCGTTCATAGGCGTCGGGATAACGGGCCTTAAACGCATCCGCATAGGAAAGATTGAGCGGCACATAACGCAGACGCATGCCGCCCGGCCCCGGGTCCTTGGTCACCAGCAACAGCCTCACGCCTTCATCCGGCTGCAGACGGATCACCATCCGCGTCGGCGGCAAGGGAGTCCCGTCGTTCACCAGCGCATGCGCCACATCCTTGAATTGAATAATAATCTCCGAACGCCGTTCCTGCATGCGTTTGCCCGTGCGCAGATAAATCGGCGCGCCCTTCCAGCGCCAATTATCAATATTCGTTTTGATGGCGACGAAGGTTTCGGTATCGCTTTGGGCGCCCAGCTCTTCAGCATAGCTTGGCGCGACTTCGCCATCCGCGGCGCCTTTGGCGTATTGGCCGCGCACTGTCGCCTGACGCACATTCTGGCGGGTGATGGGCCGCAGCGCGCGCAAGACCTTGATCTTTTCATCGCGCACCGTATCCGGCGACAGATCCAGCGGCGGCTCCATGGCCACAAGACACAGCAATTGCAACAAGTGGTTCTGGACCATATCGCGCAGCGCGCCGGCGTTGTCATAATAGCTTGCGCGCCCGCCGGACCCAATCGATTCCGCCACCGTAATCTCGATGTGATCAATGGCGTTGGCGTTCCACACCGGTTCAAACAGTGAGTTCATAAAACGCAGGACAATGAGATTTTGCACCGTCTCCTTGCCGAGATAGTGGTCAATCCGGAAGATCGCGTCTTCCTCAAAGACGGCGCCCACAGCGTCGTTGATCGCTTGCGCGCTTTTTGAATCCGTGCCGATCGGTTTTTCGAGCACGATGCGCGCACCCGCCGATTTGATCCCCGCCGCCGCAATATTGGCGCTGACAGCGCCGTAAAGCCCCGGCGCCAGCGCCAGATAGAACACGCGCTGTTTGTCCTCGCCGCCTGCAAGCAACCGGGTCAGCCGCGACCAGTCGGCGCCGTCGCTCACCGCATCCAGCGGCGCATAGAATATCTGCTGTGCAAAATTCGCCCACTCGTCATCGTCGATGGCTTCCTCAGGGTGAAATTTGCGAAAACTTTCCAGCGCCAGCCGGCGAAACGCCTCGTCATCCATTTCGGTGCGCGACGCGCCGATAATCTTCGACTCCGCCGGTATCTGGTTGTCGCGCCAACGATGAAACAGCGACGGAATCAGTTTGCGCAATGACAGATCGCCCGCGGCGCCAAAGACGACAAGATCGAAAGCGGAAACCGGAACAAATTGCGGCGATGGCGCGGCGTCGCTCATAACAGAAATCTCAGCTTATGCGGTTGATCACCAATAGACGGCATAGATCGCGATCAGCGTCAATGTCACCAGAACAGCGGCGATGTTAAAGGTCTTTGTGGTCGCGAAATTGATGTCATTCAACACGACGGGCTGGTTTTGCGCCGAGGCCGAAGTGACGATCGAAACTCCGACGCCCGCGCCCAGACAGGTGAGGAAAACGAGCCAGATTCTGATGACAAACGGCATATCAGGCAGGGTGAGTTTCAAGGCGATGCTGACAAGCACCGATCCTAATAAGACTGCATAAGCGCCCGCCGTCGTCGCCCGCGGCCAGAAAAATCCGAGCAAAAATATCGCCACCACGCCGGGCGCAATAAAGCCGGTATATTCCTGCACGGTCTGAAAGGCGCTTTCAAATCCCCCAATGAACGGACGCGCCAGAACGAGTGCGATCGCCATAGCGGCAAAGGCTGTGATGCGGCCAACGCCCACATAATGACGCTGGCTCATTTCCGGTTTGACCGACCGATAGATGTCCATCGTGAAGATCGTCGAGATGGAATTCATCATGGAGGCGAGCGAGGACACCACTGCCGCGATCAACGCCGCGAAGACAAGCCCGCGCAGCCCTGCGGGCGCAAGCGTCATGAGCTCGCCATAAGTCCGGTCCGCCTTGCCGCAGGTCGACGGATCGCCCGGCGATGTGCAGAGCGAGGAATCAAGCGCACCGGCGTCAAGCTGCCCCTGTTGCGCCAGAATGACCGCAGCAATGCCGGGAACAACAACGATGACCGGAATTAATAGTTTCAACGCGGCGGCGAAGACCAGCCCCTTTTGCGCTTCACCGAGGCTTTCCGCAGCGAGCGCCCGCTGGATGATGTACTGATTAAAACCCCAATAGGAAAAATGTAAAACCCAAAGCCCGCCAAGCAATGTCCATATGCCAGGCAGGTCTCCATAGGCCGGATGATCATTGTCGAGGATCATCTTGAAGTGGCCCGGCAGTTCTTCGCTGACGCGAGCAAACCCGGCCATGGCGCCGGCTTCGCCGCCGACCAGACCGAGCGCGATCCATGTGATCACCGCACCGCCGACAATCAAAATCACGACCTGAATGATGTCGGTTAGCGCCACCGCTTTCAGCCCGCCATAAAGCGAATAGGCGGCGGCGAACATCGCAAGCAGCGTCATGGCGGAAAACACCGGAAGCCCGGTGACCGAGGTGACGGCGAGACCGCCAAGCCACAAGACAGTGGTTAAATTCACGGCCGTATAAAGCGCGATCCAGTAAACCGACATCAATGTCTTGATGCCGTGGCCATAACGCTGGTCAAGAAATTGCGGCATGGTGAAGATGCCGCGCTTCAGGAAAATCGGCAGGAAGAACTTGGCGACGATGAGCAACACAATCGCCGCCTGCCATTCATAGGCGGCGATGGCGAGGCCGACCGCAAAGCCCTGTCCCGACTGACCGATGATCTGCTCGGCGGAAATATTCGCGGCAATCAGCGACGCGCCAATCGCCCACCAGGGCAGCGCCTTGCCCGCCAAAAAATAGTCTTCGGTATCTTTCTTGTGACCGGCCTTTTCGCGGCTGACCAATGTCGCAATCGCGATCAGGGCGACCGCATATCCAATGACGATGATAATATCGATGGGTTCAAGCGACATGGCCCTACTCCGCAGGCGTAAAGCGAATGGCGGCGCCGCCGGACGATGCGAGCGGCAGGCGCAGCGTTTCAGCGCTCGTCACCTCGCGTTTGTAAATGCTGATCGCGTAAGGGTTGTGCTTCCAGTCTGCGTCTTTGCCGTCACGATAAATCTCGGCGACATAGGTTTTTCCGCCATCCAGAAAATCGAGCGGAATGTCGAGGGTTCGCGCATCCTCATTTGTCAACGCGCCAAGATACCAGTCTTCCCCGCCGCGTTCCTTGCGCGCGAAGGTGACGAAATCGCCAACCTCGCCATTTAACGCGACGCTCTCTTCCCAGTCGGCCGGCACGTCCTTGATGAACTGGAAAGCATCCATGCGCTTTTCATAATTTTCCGGCAGGTCCGCCGCCATTTGAATGGGGGAATACAGCACCACATAAAGCGCGAGCTGCTTGGCGAGCGTCGTTTGCGGCCGATTGGACGGATCGGACCGTTGCATATCCTCGCGCAAGGGCGGCCGTTTATTGGGTTCAAGGTCGAAAATCCCCGGCGTGAAATCCATTGGTCCGGCGAGCATGCGCGTGAACGCCAACACCGCTTCATGGGACGGCGGGTTGGGCGGCGAGCCCCAGGCGTTAAACTCCATGCCGCGCGCGCCCTCTCGCGACACCCAGTTCGGGTAGGTGCGGCGCAGGCCTGTATCCTTGACCGGCTCATGCGGATTGATCGCGATCTTTCGTTTCGCCGCTTCTTTCACCACATGCAAATGATGGCGCACCATGAACTGGCCGTCATGCCATTCGTAACGTTTGATTCCTTGATCATCAATGCGCTCGATTTGGCCTGCATCGGCGACATAACCGGACTTTATCAGGCGCACGCCAACCCTTTCATAAAGGTCCAGCGCATCGGAAAGCTGGGCTTCGTAATTTGAAACATCGCCCGACGTTTCATGATGGCCGATCAGGTTGGCGCCTTTTTCGGCGCCATATGCGCCCAATGCGTCAAGATCAAAATCGGGATAGCTTTCAGTGAAGCTGAACAAGGCGCCATTATTGAACCAGTCGCCGTCCCATCCGATATTCCAGCCTTCCACCAGCACGCCGTTGAAGCCATGCTCGGCGGCGAAATCCATATAGCGCTTTGTCTCCTCGGTCGTCGCGCCGTGAATGCCATCGCGCCCCCAGCTGCGGTCGCGAATATGCATGGCCCACCAGATGCCCACATATTTTCCCGGCTCGAACCACGAAACGTCCCCAAGCGTATTGGGTGCGTTGAGGTTGAGGATCAGGCTGGAGTTCAACAGCCCCTTGGCGTCCGGCGAAATCTGAATGGTGCGCCAGGGCGTTTTGAACGGTGTTTTGGTTTTCACCAAGACGCCGTCGGACCACGGCGACAAAGACGCTTTGAAATTGCCCGGGCGCAGCGATTGCAAAGACATGCCGGAATAATCGACCAGCGCCGCTTCATGGATAGAAAGATGGACGCCCGAAGGCTGGCGGAAAGTGATCGGCGTATGCGCATCCTGAACGTCGCCCGCCGGCGTTTCATGATAGACATATTCGTAACGATTGAATTCGCCGCTTGGAATCCACCATGCGGTCGCTTGATCGCCGACGCCGAACTCTGTCAGTTCGTTGGTGATGTCGACCGCGCCTTTCAGCGCTTTTTGCTTGCCGACTTCATAGCGGAAACCAACGCCATCATCGAAGACGCGAAAGCGCACGGACATTTCCCGCGCCGGTCCGTTTTCCGCCGCAAATGTTGCGAGCAGTTCATTGTGGCGATCGCGCACAAGCCGCCGCTCGCCCCAGGGCTGCTCCCATGTGTCATCGTGATTGGACGGCGTTGCGTTCGTCAGGCGCAAGTCGCGATCAAATCCGTGCCTGTCTTTGAACAGGAGCCCAAGGCGCGACGGGGCGATCACCGGTTCGCCGCGGAAGGTCACTGAATAGGCGGCCCGGCCGCCTTCATCGCTGATGGATACGACAATCTCGCCAGACGGCGACGCGACCGTCTCTTCCCGCGCGTCTGCAGGCGCGATCCAGATCGCTTGCGCCACTGCAAGAACCACTGCGAAAATCGCCGCTGATCGTTTTGAAAACCGCTGCGCTGTCACTGACATGGATGATCTCCCGGGCTTTATCAAACGCCTCGTCGTTGGCTCAAACAAGTAACCCGAGCCGGTCCGGACGTGGTTTTCTTCACCGTAAACCGTAATGTAATTTTCTGCAATCTGGTATTGGCGCATCATTAATCCAGTCACCGCCCGCATCCGCGCCGTCAGCGGGGTTTTTCATTATATACCTGTTATATCTATATTTTCTTGTGCATTGCGCCAAGAGTTTGCGAATGTCGAGAAATGCAAACTCTTTGCAAAGTACAGACGTTTCGCATAGAATGCGGCTTGGGTTTGAGGCTGACAGGGCGGCGAAGTGCAATTCGAATTTTCGCGAGATTCGTCGGTACAGATTGTGACGCTGGGCAGCGAAGGCGAGCCCGTCGCCATTGTCGACAACGCCGTCGCCGATCCGGCCGCTCTGATCGACCTTGCCGCGTCGAAAAACTTCGCGCCCATCGGGCCTTACTATCCGGGCGTTCGCGCGCCCACCGGCGACGTTTTCGCGACCGGGCTTTGCGCATCCATTCAGGACATCGTGCGCACGCACTTTAAAATTGAGCGCGATGACTGGAAAATCGATTGTTTTTTTTCACTGGTGACGACGCCGCCGGAACGCCTGTCGCCGATACAGCGCCTTCCCCATTATGACGGCGTTGAACCCGACCGCATCGCGATCGTTTATTTTCTCAGTCAGCCCAATCAGGGGGGCACGTCATTTTACCGGCACAAGGCGACGGGTTTTGAGACCATCAACGCCGATCGGTTTCCGGCTTACAAATTGTCTCTTGAACAGGGCGTGCGCGGTCATGGGTTGCCGCCGCCGCGTTATATCGAAGACGGCGCGCCGCTCTTTGAGCGCACGGCGATGATCTATGCCAGACCCAACCGCATGCTGATCTATCGCGGCGTCAACCTTCATTGCAGCGCCATTGACAACACGATGCGCTTATCCGCCGATCCGAAAATCGGCCGGCTAACCATCAACGCGTTTCTGCAACCCGTATGATGTGTCACGACAAAAGGACGACCACATGAAATACGCAATATTTAGCCTGATCACATCGTGTTTGCTGATTGCATGCGGCCCGCAAAGCGAATCCCCCGGTGCGGCGGCTCAATCAGGTCAATCGACCGATAAAACACGCGCGGATCCTTACCAACCCAAACCCTACATAAAGATCAACCACCCTGACTGGTCCCGCGACGCGGTCTTGTATCAATTGAATGTCCGGCAGTTTTCCGAGGAAGGCACGTTCGCCGCAGCGCAGGCCGAATTGCCGCGCCTGAAAGAACTCGGCGCCAACATTCTCTGGCTGATGCCGATCCATCCGATCGGCGAGAAAAACCGAAAGGGAAGTCTCGGCAGCTATTATTCCGTAAAGGATTATTATGGCGTCAATCCGGAGTTCGGAACGCTTGATGACCTTAAAAGTTTTGTCGACGCAGCCCATGCGCTCGGCATGCATGTCATTCTTGACTGGGTCGCCAACCACACCGCCTGGGATAATGCTCTCGTTACGGAGCATCCAGACTGGTATGAGCGCGACTGGAAAGGCGATTTTCGCCCGACCCCCTGGTGGGACTGGTCCGACATTATTGACCTCGACTTTTCCAAACCCGGCGTTCGGAAATATATGACAGAGGCGATGAAATACTGGGTGCGCGAGGCCGGCATTGACGGTTTTCGCTGCGACGTCGCCGGCTACATACCGCTCGATTTCTGGGAGAATGCCCGAGCCGAATTGGATGCGATCAAGCCGGTCTTTATGCTGGCGGAATTTGAAGAACGCGACGTTCATGCGCGCGCCTTTGACGCGACCTATGCATGGAGCTGGAGCAACTCAATGCAGTCGATCGCAAAAGGAACCAGCGATGTCGGCGGGCTTTTCGGATATTATTCAGGCAATGAAAGCGCCTGGCCGCAAGACGCCTATCGCATGACCTACACCTCGAACCACGACTATAATTCCTGGCATGGCACCGATCAGGAGCTTTATGGCGACATGCTGCCCGCTGCGATCGTGCTCGCCTTTGTCGGAGAAGGGATGCCTTTAATTTACAACGGCCAGGAAGCCGGCAATCCCAAACGGCTGGAGTTTTTTGAAAAAGACGCCATCGTCTGGCAGGATCATCCGAACGGCGCGCTATTCAAACAACTGACCGGCTTGCGGCACGGAACAAAAGCGCTGTGGAACGGCGCCGCCGGCGCGCGCATGGTCTCCGTCGTCAATTCCGAGCCCCAAAAGGTTCTGAGCTTTGTTCGTTTCGGCGAGGAGGATGGCGTCTTCGCGGTGATCAACTTTACCGACGCCGCACAAACCATTTCATTCCCGCAAGCGCTGCACCATGGCGATTACACGGATTATTTCGCCGGTGATCGCGTCACTTTTGATGGTGAAACAACGCTTGCATTGACGCCGTGGGAATACCGGGTTTACCTCAAACAGTGATCTCGGAACCAGTCAAATCGGGCGAGCCCTTCAAGATCGCCATCGTTGGCGGCGGCACGGCTGGCTGGATGACGGCCAACCTGATGGCCGCCCGATGGGGCGCACGCAACGCCCGGATCACGGTCATTGAAGCGCCCGACATTGGCATCGTCGGCGTCGGCGAAGGATCGACGCCGCAATTGAAGGCGTTCTTCAAAACCATCGGCGCTGAAGAGGCCGACTGGATGCCGAAATGCAATGCCACCTACAAAAACGGCATCAGCTTTCACGGCTGGTCAGATCGCCCTGGCTATGACCACTACTTCCATCCTTTTCCTTCGCCCATTGACCTTCACACCACGCCCGCATTTTATTTTAACAGTCACTACCGGCGGCAGGGTTTTGATCTCGACGCCAATCCGGACCGATTTTTTCTCTCAGCCTATCTCGCGGAACAACGCCTCGCCCCCAAGCCGGCGCATCAGTTCCCGTTTGATATGGCCTATGGCTATCACTTCGACGCTTATCTCGTCGGCGCATTTTTGCGCGACCATGCAAAATCGACAGGCGTCTCGCATATCGAAGCCAAAGTGAACCATGTCTCCGTTACGGACGATGGCGAGATCGCCTCTCTCCTGTTAGAGGGCGGAGAGACGATCACAGCGGATTTTTTTGTGGACAGCACCGGCTTTCGATCATTGCTGATGCAAGAAACGCTCGGGGTGAAATTTCTTTCGTTTAACGAAAACCTTCGCAACGACAGCGCGGTCGTTTTGCCCACGCCCGCCACCGCCGGTTACACAAATTCCCAAACGAAAGCGACCGCGTTAAAAAATGGCTGGGTCTGGGACATTCCGCTCATTAATCGCACCGGCAATGGTTATGTTTATAGCAGTCATTATTGTTCGCCCGATGACGCCGAAACGGAATTGCGCGCCCATCTCGACATGCTTGATGACGTAAGCCCGGCGCGGCATTTGAAAATGAAAGTGGGGCAAGTCGAAAAACACTGGCGCGGTAACTGCCTTGCCGTCGGTCTCAGTCAGGGGTTTATCGAACCGCTTGAGGCGACGGCGCTGCATCTCGTTCAGGCGACGGTTGAAAAATTTATGTCGGCCTTTGAAAAAGGCGGCTTCGCCAACACGAACGAGGAGCATTTTAATCGCGATATCAGCGCCCGGTTTGAAGGCGTTCGCGATTATATCGTTTGCCATTACCGGGCAGCGCGCCGGAGCGACACCGACTATTGGCAGGACAATACCGCGAACACAAATCTATCCGATTCATTGCGCCGTATTTTAGATTGCTGGTTTTCGCGCGGCGACCTTAAAAAGGAAATCGCCGAGCAGGATATCAGCAAGTATTACTCACTAACGTCATGGATTTGCCTGCTTGGCGGTTACGGGAATTATCCGGAAGCGGAAAAACTAAAGACACCGACCCCCGAACTGACCCTCTACAATCTCAATATCAACGACGATTTCATCCGTCGCTGCGCGCTCAATTTTAGCGATCACAAGTCGTTTCTTTCAACCCTGTAGAGATTTGGAGCTCCTCTCATGCAACCCTGCCCCGAATATCGACAGGTAACGCGCAGCCAGTTCGAGTGCGAAACGGGGCGCATCACCCAGCTGCGCAGTTGCGCGCAATAAAATCTGAATGCAATGGCATTTTAGCGACTTCATTGTTGATAAGTTTCCGGATATTTTGGAAATATTCCTGTAGCTGCGCCTCGGGAAGCATGTCCGCGATCGGGTGATAAGCGTTGGGATTTAATCCCTGTCCTAGCATCACCTGCAGCCAACCGGTTTCGGTAAAGAGCTCTTCATGTTCGCGAAAAATTCGGCCAGTAGATTTAAACAGCGCCATCTTCGCCTTCAGCGTATCGGGAACGTCCATGTTCCTGCACGCCTTCCAGAAATCTGAATCGTCGCGTTTATTGGCGTGATAATGAAGGATGAGGAAGTCCCGTATGCGTTCAATCTCAAACCGCGACTGGCGATTATACTCTGCAATCAGAGCCGCATCGAAACCCCGGTCCGGAAACAGGGAAATCAGCCGACTGACTGCGGATTGAATAAGGTGGATGGATGTCGATTCAAGCGGCTCCATAAAACCGCTGGCGAGCCCAAGCGACAGGCAATTCTTGACCCAAACATTCTTTCGCATGCCGGTAGTAAACCGAAGAACGCGCGGCTCCGCGAGCAACGACCCTTCAAGGTTGCGGGTGAGGACGTCAACCGCCTCGTCATCGCTCAAATATTGACTGCTAAAGACATGACCGTTGCCGACACGGTGCTGAAGCGGAATTCGCCATTGCCAGCCCGCCTGTTGCGCGCTGGCCTGGGTGTAGGGCCGGAAGGCGTCCCCATGCGCGCAGGGCGCCGCGACGGCGCGATCGCATGGGAGCCAGTTGCTCCAGTCCTCATAGCCGGCGCCAAGCGCGCCTTCGATTAGAAGCCCGCGAAAACCAGAGCAATCAATAAAAAAGTCAGCCGCCAGGCGCTCGCCATTTTCCAGCTGTACGGATTGCAGAAATCCGCGCTCGCCGTCGATGGCGACATCAACGATCTTGCCCTCAATACGCTTGACGCCCCGGGGCTCCGCAGCCTTGCGCAAATATTGCGCGTAAAGCCCCGCATCAAAATGAAATGCATAGCGGGTTCCGGTGAGCCGTGAAGACCCGATGCGCTCAATCGGATTGAACCGGTTTTGCGCCGCCGCCGCGCTGTTGATGGAATAATCCCAAAGCGCACCGACATTCCCCGTCGCCTGCGAGCGCAGCCAGTAATGATGGAAGGGAACAAAACCCAGCGACATGCCAATGTCGCTGAACGCATGCAGGTAACTGTCGCCAATACGGGTCCAATCATTAAACTGAATACCAAGTTTGAAACTCGCTTGGGTGGCGCGAACAAACTCATTCTCGTCAAAGCCAAGAAAATTGTTGATGTGCCTGATTTGGGGAATCGTCGCTTCGCCAACACCGACCGTCGCGATCTGGTCCGACTCAATCAGCGTGATCTGGACGTCTCTCCCAAGCGCCTTGGACAGAACCGCCGCCGCCATCCATCCCGCCGTTCCACCGCCGGCGATGATGATCTTCTGGATTGCATTCGGATGAGGCATAATGATTTCCCGCCAAAAAAATGCGCGCAGTCGCGATTAGAAGCCATGGCCGCAACCGGTTCAAGCCTGACGCGCCTGATGCGATCTACAAATAAAAACCCCGCCGGCTAACAGCCGGCGGGGTCGCTTAACGCTCGGGAGGAATTGTGAGCGCTTAGAAAGTTTTAGAAACACCAATCAGATAGGTCCGGCCGAAACTTTGATGGTCGATAATTTCTCCGGGTCCGTTAAATGTCACGAACGGTTCGTCCGTCAGATTGAGGCCCTGCACCGTAAAGCGCGTCCCGCCAATCAAGCCATTGCCGCCGAGCGTATAGCCGATCTGCGCATCGAAAATCGACTCTGCCTTCGCATTTCGCAGTGAGCGGGTGGCGCTGATCGCCGAAACTTCAGCCAGGAATTGCGACCGGTAACGATGACTGAGCCGAGCCTCAAAACCGCCATTCTCGTAATAAAATGTCGAGTTGACGACCCATTTCGATAGGCCTGGGATCGGAATCGTTATCGGTGCAACGGTCGGCAGGTCCGGATCAAGCGGCGGCGTGAAAGTCAGCGTAACCTCACTGTCCGTGAACGATGTCGATGTGATGATCCCAAAAGGCGCAAGGATGGAATCTTCGCCCGCTAGCGTGCCTGGCAGTGAAAGAGATACTTCAAAGCCCTTGAGGGATCCCGATCCGTTATTCGATGGCGACGAGAATGGGCCAATCGGCGAATTCAGCAGCGACTCCTCGGTCGGCGTCAATTCGCCGGCAACGAACTCGCTGAAATCGAAAGCAGAGATATCATTCGCGTTAACGAAGTCATCAAGATCTTTATAAAAGCCGGCGATCGAAATGTATCCGGCGCCCCCGAAATATTGCTCAAAAGAGATATCTACCTGATTGGCGATAAAGGGGCGCAAACGCGGATTTCCTCCGCCTGCAGAAAATACAAAAAAGTCCTGCCCTTCCGTGTTTCCCGGCTCATCACTGCCAATATTGTTCGTATCGACACCAAGCGACAGGCTGGCATTCAACTGATCCATACGCGCGCGCGCCAGTGTACGCGACGCACCAAGCCGCAGGAACGTATTCTCGCCTAGCTCCCAAATCAGATTAAGGCTTGGCAAGAAATCAGTGTAAGAGTCGCCGTCCTCAACGGTTTCGGCGATATTCTCCAGATTATCGGTCACCGTAACGCCGGTCGGAATACGAAAGCCAAGAGACGATTGATTCGTATGGACCAGTTGCACGCCAACGTTGCCCGTCACAGGAAAGATAAAATTCGTGTCGATTGCCGCATGCACCCAAGCCTGAAACACATCCTCTTCAACCGTCCAGTCCTGCGCCGTAGAGAAAGACGAAAGAGAGACGAATTGCGGCGAGTAAAAGCCATTTTCAAGAAGGAAAAACGGATTGTAACAAACCTGCCCAGGAATGCCGAAGAAAGTCAGACCGCAATCACTACCATCCCCGACCAGAGCTTCAGTCGGGATCGGCGCCGTGCGAACAGCGCCGCCAGCCAGCGACACTCCGCTACCCGGCAACGTCAGGAATTGCTGATCGATGTTCCGGGACTTTTCCCGCATGGAATAGTCTACGCCGACTTCAATATTGCTCACAAACAAATCGAGATCGCGATTGACGCTTCCGCGTAAATGGAAGAGTTCGTCGGTCGTCTCTGGCGAGTTGATAAATCCAGCCTGAACAAGATCGTTCCCCTGCCCCCAACCCAGCGGGTCGGTAAGCACAAAAAGACCTGTATCGGTATAATCGAGCGTCGGCGTTAAATTGAAGAAGCCGTCCGGGTCACGGACCGCCTGGATCGTATCCGATGCGCCCGGGTTGTCGGCAGCGTCAGTTACTGTGCTGATATCGCAGCCCGGCCAGCAATATCCCGTGCCAGAATAGGATTCGATAAGATCGTCTTTTCGATCCGCTTTCGAATAGCTGATATCCATTTCGAGACCCCAAGTATCAGTGTCCCATTTGCCGTTCCAGCCCGCCGAGAACAAATCTGCACGGCGGCGATTGAAGTCGTTGCGAACCACACCACGTACATTGTCAAAAGTGATGTCGGTCGCAATGTCGTTTGCGCCAGTGGAATTGACCGTTTCTTCCGTCCCGAAAAAGCTGAATCCTGTCTCAATCCCGCGGATCGGGTTGTCTTCGGAAAAATCGGAATAAAAGATATCCAGCGTCGTCGAGAAATCGTCCGTCGGTTGGTACTGCAGTGTGCCAACGATTCCGAGGCGCTCAAGTTTGACGGATGAAGCAAAGGATTTCTGACCGTCAATTGTGCCGCCACCGTAACCCCAAGCATTAAAGTTCTCACCTTGTGAAGGCGAGGATTGGTAGGCCACGCCAAGCGCAATACCAATTGTATCGTCAGCAAACTGATCGATGATCGTGCCTGTGACCCGGTAACCGTTGCCCGATGCGTCTGGGTTAAGCGAGCCATCTTCATTAAACTCGTAACGGCCGTTGATATTGACAATGCGTTCGTCCTTATCTAGCGGACGGATTGTTTTCAGATCGACCGTGCCGGCAAGACCCTGACCGACGAGACCGGCGTAAGGCGTCTTGTATACGACAGCCCCTGACAAAAGTTCGGCCGGATACTGATCGAATTCAACGCCCCGGTTGTCGCTGGTGGTGACCTGCTCGCGGCCATTCAGCAACGCCGTTGAAAAATCGGGCCCGAGACCACGGATCGAAAGCCCCTGCGCGCGCCCGTTCAGACGCTGAGTGGCGAGACCGGGCAATCGGCCCAGCGATTCCGCAATCGACACGTCCGGCAGCTTGCCGATGTCTTCCGCCGAAACGGCTTCAATGATTGACTTGGAATCGCGCTTGGCGGCAACCGAATTCTCAAGCGAACTGCGGAAGCCGGTGACGACGATAGTGTCTCTGTCTTCTTCGCTATCTCCTTGCGCCAGCGCAAACGGCGTCACCGCCATGCTCGAAGCGCAACCGAGCAGAATGCTACGGAACCGAACTCGATTCATAATCCCCTCCCAAACGGGTTCTAAAATTTTGTTTCACATTTATGCAAGAAACAGCAATTTCATGCAACAGCAATTTTGATTTGCTGTAAAAAAATGATGCTGCGATGCGGCAAAAACGACCCAGAAATATTTGAAAAACACATATATTATGCTGTTTAATTTGGTACTTTTTCGATATTGACGTGGAAAAAACGTGGTTCGTTTTTGGCTCCAAAGTGTAATGTAATTTCTTGCAATTTACCTAGAATGTTGGCAAATTCCGGGATCAACTGCAATGTTCGCGAGAATCGCGCTTACTCAAAGCCTGGTGGGGGACCCCTATGATGACGATTTCTGGATCTAATCGGCTGAATATCTTTCTTGCGTGCTTCTCCTCGATTTTGTCGCTCTCTATGAGCGCCAGCGCTGCGGTCGCCGACAATGATGCGTATCTGGCCCGCCCGCCCCAGGACGAAGTCGTTTACTTCGTCCTGCCGGACCGGTTTGAGAACGCCGATACGACAAACGATCAAGGCGGGCTTGACGGCGGTCGCCTGACGCATGGCTTCGACCCGACGCATAAAGGCTTCTTCCATGGCGGCGATCTGAAGGGTTTGACGGCGCGGCTTGATTACATCCAGGGCCTCGGGGCGACGGCGATCTGGCTTGGTCCCATTTACAAAAACAAACCCGTTCAAGGCCCGCCGGGAGATGAGTCCGCTGGCTATCACGGCTACTGGATTACGGATTTCACCACCGTCGATCCGCATTTTGGAACGGAGGATGATTTAAAAGAATTCGTCGACGCCGCACACAAACGGGGCATCAAAATCTATCTCGACATCATCACAAACCACTCGGCGGATGTGATTGCTTACCGGGAATGTCATGACGAGACTTACAAGGGCGCAGATAAAACCGTTGGCGGCTGCCCGTATCGGTCGAAAGCTGATTTTCCTTACGCCACCCGCGGTGCCGTTGACGGCTCGCCGATCAATGAAGGCTTTATGGGCGACGGAGCGGCGTATCAGACGCCGGAAAATTTTGAAAAGCTGAAACGGGCTGATCATGCGTATACGCCCTATGTTTCAGAATCAGAAAAGTCGATTAAAAAACCGGACTGGCTGAACGACCCGATCTACTATCACAATCGCGGAGATTCATTCTGGGTCGGAGAAAGCGCGCTTTACGGCGATTTTGGCGGCCTTGACGACCTCATGACCGAGCATCCGCGCGTCCTCGCCGGCATGATCGAGATTTTTCAGGACTGGATCACGAAATATCGGATCGACGGTTTTCGTATCGACACGGCGCGTCACGTCGCGCCTGAATTCTGGCGCCCGTTCACAGCGGCGATGGTCAGCCACGCTGCAGACGTCGGCATCCCCAATTTTTATGTTTTTGGCGAAGCCTATAGCCCAAACGCCGCCGGGCTGGCGCGGTTTACCCGCGTGGACGGTTTTCCGACCGTTCTCGATTTTGCGTTTCAGTCCACTGTTCAGGATGTCGTTGTCAATGGCGCGCCCGCGACCCGTTTCGCTGATTTGTTTGACGTCGACGATCTTTACGAAGGCGGGCCTGCGACCGCGCAAAAACTTCCCGTTTTTATAGGCAATCACGACATGGGACGTTTCGCTATGTTCGTCCGGCAAAAGTATCCAGACATCACTGACAAGGAATTGTTGAGCCGCATTGAGCTGGCCCATGCGATGATGTTTTTTCTGCGCGGGGTGCCGGTTATTTATTATGGCGATGAACAGGGCTTCAACGGCGACGGAAACGATCAGGAGTCGCGGGAAGACATGTTTCCCAGCAAGGTCGCTATCTACAACGACAATGATCTCGCAGGCGCCGACACGACGACGGCGGTGTCGAATTTCGACAAAAAGCATCCGCTCTACAAGGCTTTCGCCAAGATGGCCGGGATTTACAAAAGCCATGAAGCCTTGCGGCGCGGCAAGCAGATCGTGCGGGCCGCTGAACATGAAGGCGCGCTGCTCGCGGTTTCCCGCCTTGGAAAGGTTGGCGAATATCTGATTATCTTCAATCCCTCGCCCGAAGACCGGGAGGCGCAGTTTGTTGTTGATCCGCGATCGGAAACATGGCGCTCAGTATACGGCTCATGTGAGCGGCGCTCAAGCGCAAGAGAAAGCTATCACGCTGCTATCCCCGCGTGGGGATATGTGATCTGCAAGTCGAACGATTGGAGCATCGCTGAATGACCGCCATGGAGACAAGTCCGGCCAAAGCCTTTCGCGAAGACGCCGCCCCCGCGGTCGCCAATCAATGGTGGCGCGGCGCTGTTATTTATCAAGTTTATCCAAGAAGTTTTTCCGATTCAAACGGCGATGGCGTCGGTGATCTGAAGGGCGTCCTCGCAGGGCTCGATTATATTTCCAGCCTTGGCGTGGATGCTGTATGGTTGTCGCCGTTTTTTACCTCGCCGATGCATGATTTCGGCTATGACGTCGCCGACTATTGCAACGTCGATCCGGTTTTTGGTGATCTTGAAGATTTTGATGAGATCATCAAAAAGGCCCACCGCCTCGGCCTGAAAATCATCATCGATCAGGTTTATTCACATACATCCGACCAGCATGCATGGTTTGAAGAGAGCCGGCAAAATAAAACCAATCCAAAGGCGGATTGGTTTGTTTGGGCGGATGCGAAAGCCGACGGATCGCCACCCACAAATTGGCAGTCTGTCTTTGGTGGCGGCGCATGGGAATGGGACAGCCGGCGTCGACAATATTATTTGCATAATTTTCTCGCCAGCCAGCCCGATCTGAATGTCCACATTGTTGATGTTCAGGACGCACTGCTTGAGGTGGCGAAGTTCTGGCTTGATCGTGGCGTCGATGGGTTTCGGCTCGACGCCTTAAATTTCGCTATGCACGACCCACTTCTCAGGGACAATCCGCCGGCGCCGAGCGACGGCCGGCCGAAGACGAGGCCGTTTGACTATCAGCTTCACAAGTTTAATCAGTCGCATCCCGACATCCCGAAATTTCTTGAACGCATTCGCGATTTAACTAATCAGTATCAGGGCGTATTCACCGTAGCTGAGGTCGGCGGACCAGAGCCGATGGCGGAAATGAAAGCGTTCACCGCAAACGGAACGCGTCTCGATTCCGCGTATAATTTTTCGTTTCTATACGCCGAAAAACTCACAAATGATTTGACCAAACGCGCGGTTCGCGCATGGGGGCGCGCAACCGACGAGGGATGGCCGTCATGGGCGTTTTCGAACCATGACGCCCCTCGCGCCATCAGCCGGTGGGCGTCGGAAGACAATAGTCAACGCGCGGCGAAATTATACGCCATGTTGCTTTTGAGCTTGCGGGGCAACGCTTTTCTCTACCAGGGAGAAGAGCTTGGCCTGCCTCAAGCGAATGTTCCCTTTGAAGCGCTGCAGGACCCGGAAGCGATCGTCAACTGGCCGGCGACCCTCGGCCGCGACGGCGCGCGCACGCCCATGCCCTGGATCGCCGCGCAACCGAATGCAGGGTTCACATCGGGAACGCCATGGCTTCCGGTTGACGCCCGCCACCTGCAGCTCGCCGCAGATGTGCAACAAGCCGAACCAACTTCCACGCTCAATTTTGTGCGTACACTGATCGCCCTCAGAAAACAAAACGACGTTCTGCGTAATGGCGACCTTCGTTTTATCGAGGATGCGGCGGGACTTCTGGCGTTTAAGCGGGACCTAGACGGCGCCGAGGCCTTGTGTGTGTTTAATCTTGGCGACGACAGTCAACATTGGCAGCCGCCGAGGCCTGAACAATTTACAACGATCATTGACGCCGGCGTGAGCGATGACAACAGCGCGCTGCCAGCGACGTTACCGCCGCTTTCGGGATATATCGCGTTCAGCCGCTAAGCGCCGCAGGACTCTCGAACGATGAGATCTGTCGGCAGGCGTTCCGATTGTATATCGAGCCCGCCTTTTGAATTCATCAGCTTGGAAACCAGCAACCGGCCGGCTTTGGCCATGTCCTGTGAAATCGTTGTGAGCGCAGGGTGGCTGTATCGCGCAAGCAGGACGTCGTCATAGCCCACCACGGAAACATCTTCCGGCACGCGGCGGCCATGTCGGATAAGACCGCGAATGGCGCCAAGGGCAATTAGATCGCTTGCGCCGAAAATCGCGTCGAATTCAACATCCTGGGCGATCAGGCGCTCAACCGCGTCCTCAGCCGATTCAACTTCAAAGTGCACTGGAGCAACAAGGTGCATATCCAAAGGCAGGTCAGCCTCCTTCAAGGCGTCCATATACCCCGAATAGCGTTGCATGATCTCCGGCGCGTCGGTGTCGCCAAAAAAGGCGACGCGCTTGCGGCCAAGACGCAACAGATGGGAGGTGGCGCGACGACCGCCGCGAATATTGTCGCTGCCGACTGAGCAGTATTGTTGCCCGGGCAATTCGGCGCCCCATACCACAAACCGGTTTTGGGTTTGCGACAGCCGGTTGAAACGCTCATGCAGGAAGCTTTGTCCAAGAAAGATGACGCCTTCCGCGCGGCTTGATTCGATGATATCCGAAAGGTCGTCAAAATTCCTGGGTGTGACATGCGATATGATGATGTCGCATTCAGCGTCCCGCGCCGCCTCGCCGACGCCGCCGATGAGCTCCATAAAAAACGGATCCGCGGGACTTCCGGTCTTTCCAAGCGGCGTCGGAATAGCGATCGCAATCGTTGCGGCTGCGCCGGAAAGGATCGCCGGCATTTGCGGGCGAAACGGATAATGATGTTGCCTCGCGAGCATCCAGACGCGGCGTTTTGTTTCTTCGCGCACCAGCGGACTATCATTTAGCGCCCGTGAAACGGTTGCGGTTGACACCTGCGCAAGCTCGGCAAGATCTTCGAGCCTGATGCCCCGCTTATTTGCGCCGCCGTCCGCCATTAGTGTCCCCCTGCTCTCGTTGGAACCGCTACATCATCCATAAGCCCTGATCCGGCCGGATCATCAACAAATAACGTCGCAACCGCCGCAAGAACCAGACTGACGCCGCCGGCCGCGAGCGCGTATATGGCTTGCCCGTCGAAAAGGTCGCGCACCAGCACGCCCAAAATACTGGCGGCCGTCAGCTGCGGGATGACGATGAAGAAATTGAAAATACCCATGTAAACTCCCATTTTTCGGGCAGGCAGAGCGCCTGACAGAATAGCATAAGGTATGGACAGGATCGCCGCCCAGGCGACGCCAACGCCGATCATCGAAATCCACAGCATAGCCGGATCACGAATCAATAGAATCGATGCGAGCCCCGCGCCCCCAAACAAAAGACACGCCATATGCGCGGTCTTGCGGCTGGTCCGCGCCGCAAGGACCGGAATGGCGAAAGCCGCCAGCGCCGCGACGCCATTATAGGCGGCGAACAACACACCCACCCAATCCGCACCCTGATTGTAAAGCGCAGATGTCGGGTCGGAACTGCCGTAATGATGCGAGGTGACGGCGGCGGTAGTGTAGATCCACATCGAAAACAGCGCAAACCAGGAAAAAAACTGGACGACCGCCAGCTGTTTCATTGTTTTCGGCATGGTGAACATATCGTCGATAATTTCCGAAAATGCATTTTCGGCGCGGCCGCGTTGTTTCAACCATCCCGCGATGATCTGCATCAATCCGAAAACCACGCCGCCAATGCTCAGGACATAGAGTTCTTTTTCCAGCGAGAATTGCGCGATCAGGGTCGTGACAACCCCGCCGGCGATAAGCCATACGCCGCCATTTTTAAAAAAGCTCGCGGGAGCGGGCGCCTCATTATTCGCTGCTTTTGCCGCCGTTGATGTCGCGGGCGGGGCCTCGGCGGCCTCAAAGTCGCGAAGTTGTTCGGGCGAATATTCTTTCGTGGAAAACACTGTCCACATCACAGCTCCGAAAAGAACCACAGCGCCGAAATAAAATGCGTATTTAACCGATTGCGGCACAATGCCTGCCTCGGCGACATTGCTGACGGCAAACCAGTTTGTCAGCATCCATGGCAACGCCGACGCCAGCACAGCGCCCCCGCCAATAAAAAAGCTCTGCATAGCAAAGCCCCTCGTGCGCTGACGATGCGGCAGCATATCGCCGACAAACGCGCGGAACGGCTCCATGGTGACATTGATGGAGGCGTCCATAATCCACAACATGCCCGCGGCGATCCACAAAGCGCCGGAGTTCGGCATAATGAAAAGCGCGGCGGTCGTCGCCAGCGCGCCATAAAAGAAATAAGGCCGGCGCCGCCCCAACCGCCCCCAGGTGCGGTCACTCATATAGCCAATGATCGGCTGTACCAGCAAACCCGTCAGCGGCGCGGCGATCCACAAGATCGGAATCGCATTGACGTCAGCGCCGAGCGTTTGAAAGATGCGGCTGACATTTGCGTTCTGCAGCCCGAACCCCACCTGAATGCCGAAGAACCCAAAACACATGTTCCAGATTTGCCAGAACGACAATTGGGGTTTGTGCATCGCGGGCCTCTCATTCTTGATGTAATTTTTTGCAAATTATTGTGCAAAAATTGTCCACTCTCGGCGCTTATTTATACCCCGCCCTTGAGCCGGGAAACTTTTGTTCGACGCGAAGGGTGCTTATATCAATTAATTCATGGCGTTAAAAGTATCAATATTTTACGCTCAACTCTGGCGAATAGGATCATGAATTTACACCTTTTGAGGTGTTATGAAAAAAGTTTTTTCAATTGCGGTCGTCATTAAGTGACGCTGAATATTCATCCGGCGGCAATTACAGCCTCGGCGATTTATGCGCGTAGCGACGCGATGTGAGCAACAAGCTATCTGCGGAGCTCATCCCCGCGCGCCAGCTCGTCGAGGCGTTCCCCTAGGACGCTTCCCCGAAGCATCTTATACGCGACAATGATTCAATCTACGGCGAGGCTTTCAAACGAGAGCTTGCCGTCATGCATATCCGTGACGGCCCGACCGCATGGCGAAGCCCGTGGCAAAATGCATACGCCGAACGCGTCATTGGCTCCATCCGCCGGGAATGTCTCGACCATATGATTATCTTCAATACGGATCATCTGCGCCGTGTGCTGAAGGCCTATGCCCGATATTACAATTCATCACGAACGCATCTCAGTCTGGGGAAGAACACGCCAGTTCCGCGAGAACTTCAGTGCTTGGGACGCGTTTCAGCTCAGTCGCACCTCGGCGGACTGAATCATGAATACTTCAGAATCTAATTTTCGATAGGGACAGCCAAATTGCGCGCAAGCCTTTGAAGTTCGGCGGCTTCTCAAACAGTGAATAAGGAACGGGGAGTTCGATCGAATTTACTGGCGGTGGATGCGATCGAACCAGTCTCACGCCGAATTCCCTGATAAAAGGGAATTTACAGGGAAATATTGAAAATTTGACCGGCCTTGGCAATAAGCGGAAGGATTTCCTGCACAAATTCATGGGGTTATGAAGAAATTCCCTAAGAATTTATCAGGGAAGATTTTTTCTCGAACAGGGAATTTTGAAAGCGTATCAGGGAAAGACTTCTTCTATCGAACGACCAGTACCCGCGGACAAGATTTTGGTAGGCACACCACAATCCAAACTCCCCCAGAATATTTTGATCACTGATCGTTGAGCGCTGCGGCGCGTCCTGCGTTACCTTCAATCGACGGCCAATCGCCATCCGCGATCATCTGCTTCGTCGCAACCCTTGATCCGCCGACACACGCGACGTTCGCCAGCGCAAGA
>JAJFGC010000200.1 GCA_021776345.1 Hyphococcus sp.
AAAAACTGTGTGTTTCTTCGGCGACGGCTGGGGATGCGAGGGTGTGTGAAGATAGGGCGACGGCAAACTGTACTGATCTCATAACATTCTCAATATACGCTCCCCGGGGCGCTAACCCGGATAAATGCCAGACCTTTGGCGCTTTGGCGATAGCGGCTGCGGCGAAGCGGTCTGAATCCGGGAGGAAAAAGATCAAAGGTCGTCAATTTGGAGGCATTATCTTTGTTGTGTCCCATTTTGGCAGCTTCATGATTAGACATAGTCGCGGATGACCGTGATGAAAACGTCGGCGAAAGCCTCGGTTTTTGCCCTGCCAACGCCAAAGACGCCGCCAAAGTCGTCGCGGCAGAGCGGCTTGCGCGCGGCCATGTCGATTAGCGTGCGATCGGAGAAGATTACAAAAGCAGGCACGTTTCGCTCCTGCGCAAGGCCCAACCGTTGTTGTTTCAGCGCGGTGAGGAGGTTCTGATCGGCCGGCGCCGCAGCCTTCAGCGCCTTGCGTCCGCGCCGTTTCCCGGTTTGCGCGGGCGGTTTGCGCATGGCGTAGTCCCCGTCGCCGGTGATCAACGCGTTGGCTGGTTCTCCCGGTTTGAGGCCGCCATAGGCGGCGTCCGCAATCAGCACTTTGTCAGCTGTCATCTGACGAATGAGATGGCGCCATTGCGCAGGCGGGCTATGCGCGCCGGCGCCGTATGCGGTGAGATGTTCATGACCGCGTTGGCGAATTTTCTCCGTGTCCGCGCCCCGCAAAATATCAACGATGTGCGCTGAACCAAACATGGACCCGCTGGAAATGATCGCGTCGATAACGAGACGGGCGTCTACGCTCGCGTCAATCAGTGTCGGCGGCTCACGGCAATTGTCGCAATTTCCGCATGGCGGCGCTTCCTGCCCGAAATGGGCGAGGAGGGCTTGGCGCCGGCACGTGGTCTGCTCGCATAACGTTACCAGCTCATCGAGACGGCGCATCTCAGCGCGCGTTGCGTCACCGCCGCCTTCGTCACTGCGGTTAATCATGCGGCCCCGCCGACCAACATCACCGCCGGAATAGAGCATGACAGTGCGCGCTGGCTCGCCGTCGCGACCCGCCCTGCCGATCTCCTGATAATACCCCTCAATCGAGGCGGGGATGTCATGATGGAAAACGAATCGAATATCCGGTTTGTCTATTCCCATACCAAAGGCGACGGTCGCGACAATCGTCAGATCCGGTTCGGTCAGGAAAGCATTGAGCCGTTCATTACGCGTCTCGGGATTAAGGCCTGCATGATAAGGCGCAACGCGGAAGCCGCGCCCACTCAAGTTTTCGGCGATCTCCTCGGTGTTCTTTCGCGACAGGGCGTAAATAATGCCCTGTTCACCGCGATAATCATCCATCAAAGCGGCGAGGCGGTCCAGAGAACCGGCTTTGCCGCTTGGTTTTTGTTCGATTGCGATGTCGATGTTAGGCCGGTCGAGGTCGTGCAAGAAGCTTTGCGCACCCGGCGCCAGCAAACGCGAGACGATCTCCTTACGCGTGCGCGCGTCAGCGGTTGCGGTGAAGGCGGCAATCTGCACGTCAGGAAAGTGTTCGCGTAATTGCGTCAGCGCCAGATAGTCCGGACGGAAATCATGCCCCCATTGGCTGACGCAATGGGCCTCGTCAACGATGATCCGCCGAACATCAACGTTGCCAAGCGCCGCCAGCATACGCGGCGTCATTAGCCGTTCCGGCGACATATAAAGAAGGCTGATTTCTCCGGCCTCGGCAGCGCGCCAGTCAGCGACGCTCGCCGAACGCTCACGCCCTGAATGGATAACGCCGACTGGCGCGCCGACGCTGCGCAATTGCGCAACCTGATTTTCCATCAAGGCGATCAGCGGCGAGACCACGACGGTCAGGCCATCTGCGACCAAAGCGGGTAATTGGTAACACAAGCTCTTGCCGGCGCCGGTCGGCATGATTGCAAGGACGTCATGACCGTTCAGGATCGCGCTGACAATTTCCTCCTGACCGGGACGGAAATCGTCAAACCCGAAAACTGATTTTAAGACAGGCGTGATCGGCGCAGGCAGACTTTCTGCGGCGTTCTCCATGATCGGCGCGCTAGGCGCCGAGCGCTTTCCTGAAATTCTCGTCGACCTTGTCGAGGAACCCAGTTGTCGTAAGCCACTTTTGCTCGGCGCCGATAAGGAGGGCGAGGTCTTTGGTCATGTGACCGCCTTCAACCGTCTTGATGACCGTTTCTTCAAGCTTGTTGGCGAAGTCGGTCAGGTCATTGTTATCGTCGAGCTTGCCGCGGTGCGCGAGCCCGCGGGTCCAGGCGTAGATCGATGCGATTGAATTGGTCGAGGTTTCTTCGCCTTTCTGGTGTTGGCGATAATGGCGGGTCACAGTGCCGTGGGCGGCTTCCGCCTCAACGGTCTGGCCGTCAGGCGACATCAAGACTGACGTCATAAGCCCGAGTGAGCCAAAGCCTTGCGCTACCGTATCTGACTGAACATCGCCGTCATAGTTTTTGCATGCCCAGACATAGCCGCCTGACCATTTCATCGATGCTGCGACCATGTCGTCAATGAGGCGATGCTCATAGGTCAATCCGTGTTCTGCGAACTTTTCCTTGAACTCGCTGTCATACATCTCCTGAAACAGATCCTTGAACCGTCCGTCATATTTTTTCAGGATCGTGTTTTTGGTAGAAAGGTAGAGAGGGTATTTGCGTTGCAGGGCATAGTTAAAGCTGGCGCGAGCGAAATCGCGGATCGACTGATCGAGGTTATACATCCCCATATAGATGCCGCTTGACGGCGCTTCGAAGACTTCTTCTTCGATGGTCTCGCCATTCTCGCCGACCCATTTCATCGACAGTTTGCCCTTGCCAGGGAACAGCATGTCGGTGGCGCGATACTGATCGCCAAAGGCGTGACGGCCAATAATGATTGGCTGCGTCCATCCCGGCACCAACCGCGGGACATTGCGAATAATGATCGGCTCGCGAAAAACGACGCCGCCGAGAATATTGCGGATGGTGCCGTTCGGCGAGCGCCACATTTTCTTCAAGCCAAACTCTTCAACCCGCGCTTCGTCCGGTGTGATTGTCGCGCATTTGATCGCGACGCCATATTTCTTCGTGGCTTCAGCCGCGTCGATCGTAATTTGGTCGTCCGTCTCGTCCCGCTTTTCCATGCCGAGGTCGTAATATTTCAGGTCGATATCGAGATATGGATAGATGAGCTTGTCCTTGATCATCTGCCAGATGATCCGTGTCATCTCGTCCCCGTCCATTTCGACGACTGGATTTTCGACTTTGATTTTTTGCATGGAAAGACCTACCGGATTTGCTTGTTGCGGCGCAGAGTGCGCTCTTTGATATTCTATGGGTTCGCGCGCGGCTATAGCATCCGTGACGCGGAGGTCAAAGGGTTGACGTCGGCCTGGAAGTCGGACGGGTGAAAGAAAATGCGGATCAGTCGAACAAGAGCGCGTGAGGGCGTGGCGCCAGCGCCGGTTTTTGTCCTTGTCGAACCTCAGATGGGGGAAAATATCGGCGCGACGGCGCGGGCGATGTTGAATTTCGGGATTTCCGGGTTGCGGCTCGTCAAGCCGCGTGACGGATGGCCAAATCCAAAGGCGGCGGCGATGGCGTCCGGCGCCTCGCTCGTGATTGATCAGACTGAGATTTTTGAAACGCTCGATGCGGCGCTTGGCGATTGCCAATATGTACTCGCGACGACGGCGCGGATGCGCGAATTGGCGACACCGGTGTTGGAACCCTCGGCGGCAGCGGTCGAGCTGAAAAAGCGCATTGATGAAGGGCAACGCTGCGCTGTCGTCTTCGGTGGTGAACGCAATGGCCTTACCAGTGATGATGTCGCCCGGGCCGATGCCGTACTTTCGATTCCGGTCAATCCGGCATTTGCCTCGATCAATCTTGCGCAGGCGGCGCTTGTCGCCGCCTATGAATGGGGGCAGGCTGGGGCGATGGTCTTGCCTTACCATCCGTCAGCGGAAGAGGCCCCGGCAACCAAAGAAACGCTTTCCAGATTTTTTGCGCGATTAGAATCGGCGCTGGATGACGTTGGGTATTTCTATCCGGCGGAAAAAAAGTCCGGCATGGTGCGCAACCTCCGCGCCGCTTTTGCCCGGGGCGGATTTACCGAAAGTGAAACGCGGACGCTCCATGGGGTGATAAAGGCGTTAGCGCAATCAGCAAAACCCAGAGAGTGATCAAAAATATTGATCTGAACTTTTTCCCTCAAAGCGTGTTCTCATTGCGCAACTTTTTATGGGCAGGGAAAAATCGTGCAATCTCAAGAAGTCGAAGCAGCGCAGAATTCAAGCACAACTATCGAATTTGTTGCGCCTCTTATGGGCCAGTTAGAATCTTATGTAGAAGGGTTTATTCGTCAGTTGCCAAATATAGGTTTGGCGGTTGTCGTTCTTCTTCTGACGTGGCTTGCAGCGACCATTATTAATCGCGTTGTTAATGGCGCCTTGCGGACTGCTCGTATCCGTCGTGCGCTGATCGATCTGCTGACCACCTTGACTGGCATTGGCGTTTGGGCGTTTGGCATCTTGATTGCCGCCACGGTTTTGTTTCCTTCCCTTCAGCCGTCGAGCATTCTTGCAGCTCTTGGTGTCGGCGGCCTCGCTATTGGTTTTGCCTTTAAGGATATATTCGAAAATTTTATGGCAGGCGCGATGATCATGTTGCGCAAACCGATGCGTATCGGTGATTTTATCAAATGCGAAGGTGTTGATGGGAAAGTTGAAGAAATCACTATTCGTGACACCTATGTGCGCCAGACGGATGACCAGCTGGTGATGATGCCGAATGCGATGTTATTTAAAAACCCGGTTTATGTCCGTACGGACAAGGACCTGCGTCGGTTTGAGATCACCGCAGGCGTCGGCTATGGCGAAGACGTCGATCGGTGCCGCGATATTATTTATAACGCTGTCGAAGGCGTGGACTTGATCAGTCAAGACAAGCCAATTGATGTCTTTGCGAGTGAGTTCAATTCGTCAAGCGTCGACTTCACGGTTCGCTGGTGGACAAGTTCAAAACCAAGAGACAAGCATGAGAGTCGTGACAAAGTGATCAGTGCAATTAAGCGTGCGCTTGATGATGCAGGTGTGGAAATTCCATTCCCCTATCGAACGTTGACTTTTGCGGAACCCATGAAGATTTCCCGGGATACAAATTAATCTGGCGCCCGCGCCTCTCTAATATTTGCAATTTCGCGTGTTCCCCGGCAGGCTTGCGGCTGGGGGCGCGATTGTGATGTTGATACAAATAGCAGCGGGACAACGCTGCGGGGATGAGGAGCGCCAGCATGGCTCATAAATTTATGACGTTCGCAGGAGTGTTTGCTGTCGCTGCGGTGACGCAGATGGCGTCCGCTCAGGAAGTGACGCCGCCGGACTCAAAACCCTTTATCGAACCGTGGGGCTATCCGCTCGAAGCGCTTGATCGAGATACCAAACCTGGAAACGATTTCTTCCGATTTGCAAACGGGACCTGGCTCGACACAACCGAGATCCCCGTTGATCGCTCCGGTTATGGTTTTTCGATTGTGATGGGGGAGCGTAATGAAGAACGCATCGCGATCATTATCGACGATCTTTCCGAGGCAAAGGTCAAGCGTGGAACTGACGCGCAGAGGATACGAGGCCTTTACCGCAGCTTTCTGGACGTAGAGCGCATTGAAGAAATAGGCTTAAAGCCATTCGAGGATGACCTTGCTGAAATACGCGATGTCAAAACCCATGAAGATGTCGCACGGTTGATGGCTGATCCGATATTGGCGTTGGACGGACCGTTTGGCAGCTTCGTCTGGATCAACTCCACCAAACCAGATGAGTATATAACCTGGGTCGGTCATGAAGGGCTGGGACTGCCAGACAAATCATATTTCGAGCGCGACGACGCGCGACTGGCGAATGTCCGCGATGCCTATTTAAGTCACATCGGCGCTATGCTTGCCCTGCTTGGCGTTGAGGCGGCGGAGCACAAGGCGCAAGCGGTCTTTGATCTTGAGAAATCGATTGCCGCCCTTCATTGGTCGCGCGCTGACCGGCGTGATGCCAACCGCACCTATAATCCGATGGACATATCGGCGCTTGAAGATTTTGCCCCAGGTTTCCCTTGGCGCCCATATTTCGATGGCGCGGGGCTCGGCGATATTGAGACCGTCGTTGTTCAGGAGAAAGAAGCCTTTCCCGGACTTGCTGACTTATTTGCGACGACGCCTTTAGATGTCTGGCGCGATTACCTGACTTTTCATTATCTCAGCGCCAATGCGCGTTATATGCCGAGAGCATTCGATGACGAAAGTTTCGCGTTTTACGGCAAGACGCTAAGTGGACAGCAGCAACAGCGTGAGCGCAACAAACGCGGCATCGACATCGTCAACAGCTTGCTCGATCAGGCTGTTGGCAAAATTTATATTGAGCGGTTTTTTCCGGAAGAATCAAAACGTCAGATGGCGGAGCTTTTTGAAAATGTGCGCTCGGCGCTGAAAACGCGCATTCAAAATCTTAGTTGGATGACGCCGGCAACGAAGAAGGACGCCTTGGCCAAACTTGAAAAAATGACAGCGAAAATCGCCTATCCCGAGAAATGGCGCGAATACGACAATGTAAGAATTAAGAGCAAAGATCTTTTCGGTAATGTAAAGCGCATTCGCGCCGCAGACGCCAACCTCGACATCGAACGGCTATCCCAGCCGGTTGACAGAGCCGAGTGGTTTACCGGCCCGCAAACCGTGAACGCATTTTACAGCCCAACCAGAAATGAAGCCTTTATTCCGGCGGGATATATTCAGTCGCCCCTGTTTGATCCCAATGCTGATCCGGCGTTGAATTATGGCGCCATCGGCTCAATTGTCGGTCATGAAATCGGTCATGGGTTTGATGATCAGGGATCAAAATATGACGGCGAGGGCGTGCTTCGCGATTGGTGGACCGAGGAAGACCGCGCAGCGTTTGACGCCCTTGGCGACAGGCTCGCAGAGCAATTCAATCAGTATGAACCATTGCCGGGCATTAAAGTGAACGGTCGCCAGACACTGGGCGAAAATATCGGTGATCTTGCCGGCGTGATTATCACCTATCACGCTTATTTGCTGTCGCTTGACGGTGAGGCGCCGCCAGTACTTGATGGCTTTACCGGTCAGCAACGGGTCTTCCTCGGCCGCGCCCAGGCTCGACGGTATAAGCGAACGGAAGAATCCCTGCGGCGGCGTTTGTTGTCGGCGCCGCATAGCCCGATGAGCCTTCGGGTTAACGGCATGGTGCGCAATATTGACGAATGGTACGAAGCCTTCGACGTTAAGCCAGGAGACGAGATGTATCTTCCGCCGGAAGAGCGTGTTCGTATCTGGTGAGATAAGACGAGTGAATCGGACCATCTGTGATCAAAGCAGCGACCGCAATTGAGCGCGTAGACAAAGCGTCGGCGCTGTCGACGCACCGGTTTAAATATTATGATTTCATGATGGCGGCGTTTGTCACCATTCTGATTTGCTCCAATCTCATCGGCGCGGCGAAGCTGGTGCAGTTTTCAGAATGGAAGATTTTTGGTTGGCAAGCCGGTGTCTTTGGCGCCGGCATTTTGTTTTTCCCGCTTTCCTATGTGCTCGGCGACGTTCTGACCGAAGTTTACGGCTATGCGCGGGCGCGCCGCGTCGTTTGGGCTGGCTTTGCCGCCGTTCTCTTCATGGCGTTTATGGCCTGGGTGGTGGTGGCGATGCCGCCGGCGCCGGGCTGGAAAGGACAGGCGGCCTATGAGCAGGTCTTCGGCCTGACATGGCGGATTGTCCTTGCGTCCGTCATCGCCTTTTGGGCGGGTGAGCTTTCTAATGCTTTTGTGATGGCTCGGATGAAGGTCTGGTCCTCCGGCAAGCATCTTTGGCAACGAACCATCGGATCGACAATTGTCGGGCAGGGCGTCGACAGTCTCTTGTTTTATCCCATCGCGTTTCTGGGCATATGGACGCCAAGCCAGGTCGTGACGGTGCTGATTACCAACTATCTCCTGAAGGTTTTGTGGGAGGCGGTGCTGACACCGGTGACCTATCGTGTGGTTGGGGCGCTCAAACGCGCCGAGGGCGTTGATGTCTATGACGCCGAAACTGAATTTACGCCGTTTTCAATAAAATCCTGACGGCAATCCAATTCGACGCGCCCAAAAATACATCCAGAAGGGTGTTCCCCCGCTGAATTTGCGGCTTAAGGTCGTGTAATATTTAATATTGTTCATTAACTAAGTTGGCTTGTTCATTGCTTTTTGCAACTGCCACATATAATATTTCACTCGGCTGTGGGGCCTTGTTGAGTTTGTTGATTGGGGTGATTTATGAAAAAGTTACTTATTAAAGCGATTGTTGGGATTGCCGCTGTTGCAACCACAATTGGCGCTGCGCTGGCAAATCCAATTACCATTGGCGGCGGGCCTGGTTTTGTCACCTGTAACGGAGCTGCTGTCGGCGCCTGCCAAGGCATAACTGGTGGCGCGATTGTTCTTGACGGGCAGGACGTGATGGTTGGCTCTGGTACGATGGGCATGCTGTCCAACACGAATGCCGATCAATATGACGGCGGTAATTCAAGCGAGGCAAACGAAACGCTTGCGCTGAATGAGATTGCCGGAACGTCTTTTTTGGAGGCTGATGCAACCAAATCGCCCAGTGATCCGCCACTTTCGTTTTCGACGATGGCTGAGTATTTTATGCTGAAGATCGCCAATACCAACGTGTTTTTCAAAAACACATCGGGTGGGTCGTTGTCCGTTGTTTATGATCCAAACGGGGCCACAGCGAGTGGTTTAAGTCACCATACACAATGGGGCGAAGTATCGGAAATTCCACTGCCCGCTGCGATTTGGCTGATGGGTGCAGGTCTTGCCGGGCTTGGCTTTGCCAGCCGAAAAAGAAAAGTCGCTTAAGAGCAATATTTACCCCCAAAATTACGAAAGAGCCCGCCGATTGGCGGGCTTTTTCTTTGGAGTTTGACAGAATGTGGCGGGCGGCCTATAGCCCCGCGCTTACTAACGGGTAGGCGCGTGGACCGCCGTTGAGATTGCTTCGGAGATAGGCTCCGGGGCCGGGCCGCGCCGGATAAAGAGGAAGACCATGTCGAAGCGCAATAGCGCCAAGCACAAGCTTGACCGCCGGGTTGGCGAAAACGTCTGGGGCCGGCCAAAATCACCAGTTAACAAACGCGACTACGGACCTGGCATGCATGGCCAGCGTCGCAAGGGTAAACCGTCTGACTTCGGCTTACAGTTGATGGCGAAGCAAAAGCTAAAAGGCTATTACGGCAACATCACCGAGAAGCAGTTCTCGCGCATTTATGATGAAGCTGATCGCCGCCGCGGCAACACCGCCGAGCACCTGATCGGTCTTCTCGAAAGCCGGCTTGATGCGATCGTTTACCGCGCCAAATTTGTGCCAACCGTTTTTGCGGCGCGCCAGTTTGTCAATCACGGCCATGTCCTGTTGAACGGCGTGCGCACGAACATTCCTTCTGCCCGCCTGCGCCCTGGCGACGTGGTTGAGGTGAAGGAAAAATCAAAGAACATGGCGTTGGTGCTTGAGGCGCTGCAAAGCCCTGAGCGCGACATCCCTGAATATGTCGATGTCGATCCGAAGAAAATGTCGGCGACGTTTGTTCGTATCCCGGAATTTGCCGAAGTGCCTTATGCGTGCACGATGGAGCCAAACCTCGTGGTCGAATATTACTCTTCTTAACTGAAGCGATACACATTGGAAAAAGGCCGCTGGTTTCAGCGGCCTTTTTTATTATCCGATGTTGGGCGAGCCTTATTCGCTGGTCTGTTTTTTCAGCTGATCAATTAACGCGTTAATCCCGGCAGGCGGTCCGCCATTGTTGGCGATGACCGATGTGAACTGACTGCGCTGTTCAATCGCAAGCCATATATTGTCGGCGCCGGCGTCCACTACGCCCAGATTGCCGTCGCGGTCGCGATATACACGCCAGTGAACGACCATGTCCGCGAGCTGGCTGCCCGGTTGCGGGTTGACGATCTTGGAATTGACGATGATGTCGCGTTCCGACCGATCGATCGATCCCGTAACCGTTAGCCTTTCACCGGCATAATTCGACAGGGAGTTTTGATAAATTTGCGTGGCGTAATCTTTAAAGAGCGGGAGATAGGTTTCCTTTTGCTCAGGCGTCATTTGGCGTGCGTATTGGCCTAACGTGAAGAGGCCGACCCGGCGCATATCAACATATTTGTCGACCAGCTGCTTGATGCCGTCAAACTGGATTTGTTCTTCTTCTGACGTGAGATAAGGTTCGGCTTCATCCAGCACCGCTTGAATGAACTGCTCCGCTTCGTCGTCGGCGATCGCCGGCGATACCGCCAGAAAGCTTCCCGCAAATAGCGCGACGGCGATAGATTTGACTTTAGTCATTGCTGACATTCGTGACACTCCTGATGCGAGCTATTCCAGCTCATCGAATTCTTCAAAATCGCCGATATCCGGCAGATCATCGAAATTGGTTCGCCCATTAGCGATCTCGCGCGTGCGAGATTGCCAATAGAAACTGCGAAGGGAGGCATAATAATCGAGCGAATTGGCCTCAATGTCGGCTAGCGGTTCTATTAAGGGTTCGCGCAAGGCCAGCGCTGTCGAGCCTGCGCGCGAATATCGCGTCAGCGCCGCCGCGTCGGTTCTAATCCAGGTTAAGGGGTCCATCGCAATATCGCCGACTGCGCCAAAACCACCGCGAACAGAGCTTGGCCCGAAGAGGGGCAAGTAAAGATATGGGCCCGAATTGACGCCCCAAACGGCGAGGGTCTGACCAAAGTCTTCCGCGTGCTGAGGAACGCCAATACGCTCGGCTGGATCACCCATGCCGCCAAAGCCGATTGTGGTGTTAATTGCAAAGCGGCCGGCCGTCTGTCCGGCGCGTTTAAATTCGCCCTGTAAAATGTCGTTGATGAGGATCACTGGCGTGCGCGCATTGGCGAGTAAATTCCGCAATCCCTTTCTTTGCTTTTTGTGGGTCACCGCGCGATAGCCTTTTGCCGCCGGCACCAGGACCGCTTTGTCGATCGCGTTGTTCACGGAAAACATTTTCCGGTTGAAACCTTCCCACGGGTCGTAAACCGCGCCGGCGTCCACTTGAGCATTTGCATTCTTCAGATCTTCGGCAAAAGCGTCCGCGCCCCCGGCGTCAGAAATCTGGGCCTGTGCGGCGCCAGTCGACAGGGCAAAAAGACCAGTGATGGTCCAAATCAGTTTCTTCACGGGATCGCTCCTAAGCCAAGAGAATCATTACGCGTTAAGATGGCAATATCGGGGCGAAAATACAGGGTTAAAGGGACGCTTGTGATCAACTTTCCACATTTGTGTGACCCGGAAGGCCCAGAACCAACGGGCTAATTCCCGATTGCCATCATATAAAGATATCTTTCTATGTATTTCGAGAGACTGATGGCGGACCCATGACCCTTGATCTCACTCTTAGTGTTTTTCGCGCCATTGGCGAAGAAACCCGGCTCCGTATTATGGCGTTGCTGACGAAGGGGGAGCTAACTGTCAGTGAAATAACGACAATTCTGGGCCAAAGTCAGCCGCGCGTCAGCCGTCACCTGAAGATTTTGGCGGACGCGGGTATGACAGAGCGCCATCGCGAAGGCGCCTGGATGTTCTACCGAATTACCGTGAAGGCCCAAACCGATCCCAGCCTCGCGGCGATATTGGATGCTGTTGCCGCGATGAGCCGCTCAGAAGACCGCATTCTGGTGCGCGATTCAGAACGCTTCGCTCAAAGCCGAGCCGCGAGGGCCGCGCAGGCGGCGGCCTATTTTCAGGATAATGCAAAAGAATGGAATCGATTGCGGCGCTTGCATCTGCCTGAATCCGATATTGAAAAGCGCATCGTTAATATGGCTGGTGACGACCATTTTGATGTGTTTGTCGATCTCGGCACCGGTACGGGCCGGATGTTGGAGATTTTCGCCGACCGGTACGAGGCTGGCGTCGGCTATGATCTTTCCCACGAGATGTTGGCGCTTGCGCGCGCAAACCTGGAAAAGGCAAATGTAGGCCATGCCCAGGCCCGCCACGGCGATCTTTTTTCACTGCCGATGGAGCCAGGCTCCGCCGATGTCGTGTGCGTCCATCAAGTACTGCATTATTTGGCGGAACCGGATGAAGCGGTGCGCGAAGCGGCGCGGCTTTTAAAGCCCGGTGGGCGGCTGATCATTTCCGATTTTGCACCACACGAGCTTGAGTTCTTGCGCGATGAGCACGCTCACCGACGTCTCGGATTTTCTGACGACGAGGTGCGAAGCTGGTGCGATGCTTCGGGGCTTGACCTTAAGAACGTCGAGACGCTCTCGCCGGCGTCGAACGAGAAAAAGAAACTAACAGTAAAAATTTGGCTATGCGAAGCGCCGGCGGATGTTCGTCGATTGCGTTCTCGCTCCGCCGCTTGATGATTGAGAATTTCGATGTCTGACTTGCATGTCTCTTTTGAGTTCTTTCCGCCTAAAACGCCGGCGATGCACGAAAAATTATGGACGGCGATCAACAAGCTTGCGCCATTGTCGCCGGATTTCGTTTCCGTCACCTATGGCGCAGGCGGGTCAACCAGGGCGCGAACTCACGAGACAGTGTCGCGCATCGTCAAAGAAACGAGCCTGCCAGTCGCGGCGCACTTAACCTGTGTCGCC
>JAJFGC010000003.1 GCA_021776345.1 Hyphococcus sp.
CCAATATGGGGTTTGCACATCTTCGAGGGGATGCGCCGTATCGGGATGAACATCGATCAACTGATCGTGCTGCATCGCTCGCATCGTAAGCCCCGTTGCTATATTCACGCCAGCGCCAACACCCCCCTTGTGGAGGTTTGCCTTGCCGTCCGACTCTGCCGTCGGAAGACGCAACATTGCAAAGACAGGAATCCCCTTCAAAACAATCACACGAATATCAGGCACACCCTTGAATGAAATCTTGCCAAACACATCATCGAATTTAACTCGGTACTCAATCAATGCTTTATCGGGTTGACCGCCGAGAGAATACATGCCGGAGATGATATTGTTGATTTGAAACTTCATGTCATCAAGCGAAATACGCCGTCCGGAGGCAAGTCGCCAACCATGTTTGAGCGGTCCTTCTACGACAATGATGCCTTTTCCTTGTGAGCCCATAGCGGGCTTGACCACGAAACCGTCAGGGTGATTGATCATCTGCGGCAGCAATTTCATATCCCGCGCATTAGCTATAACGCCGTATAGCTCCGGGTTTGGGATATTCGCCTTATCGGCGAGTTGTTTCGTCAGCAGCTTATCGTTCACGCGCACTAATAGTTTTCTTGGATTGAGCGCATTTACATAACAAACGTTGCGTTCATTAATCCCAATAACCCCGTTCCGCCGCAATGCCCGATAGCTTCTTAACATGACTAGCCCACCAGCTGCCGGAAGCGCCAAAGCTCACTCAGGCGTAGCCCTGTGTATCGACCCATCAGAACACACGCACCCATCAAAACAAAAAGCAGTTCCGGGAACTGATACATAAGGTACTCAACCTGATTATTCGTCATTGCGAGATAGGCGATGCTCGCAACCGCGAGGCTGCCCAGCCCCTGCTTAATTGCTTCGCCTGCAGACGTTTCTTCCCAGACAATCGACATACGCTCGATTGTCATTGTCAAGATGACGATCGGGAAGAGAGAAATGGAAAGGCCGATCGCCTGGCTCGAACCGGTCAGGGCGATAGTGATGCCCGCCATCAACATGACAATGAAAATGACGACAACTGCCAATCTCGGCACAAGCAGCAACTGCAATCGTTCCAGATAAAATCGCAAAGCGAGGCCAAGGGTAATCAACACGGAGAACAACAATAGGCCGTTGAATAGCGCCGTTTCACGGAAAGCGATGCCGATCAAAACCGGCATAAAGGTGCCGAGCGTCTTAAACCCGATGAACTGACGCAAAAACACCAGGATGGTAATGCCGACAGGAATCGTCACCAGCACCTTATAAACAAGCTGGGTTGTCAGCGGCAGCGAGTTAAAACCGAATACCTGATCAAGACGCGCAGTATTGCCGTTAACCTGCCTGACGATGTCAATCGCAGCATTGTGACGCGCCTGCAGAGCAATCTGCAAATCAAGCTCATCAATGCCGCTGGCGGCGACAAGATCGCGCGGGCCATACCAAATCGTGAAAAAACGAGTTGGCTCGCCATCAGGGAAATATCGGAAATCTTCGCCGTCGATGTGATACTCAAGCCAGTGCTGCGTTTCAACGCGGCGGCGCGTTTCCGTCAGATAGACACCATTTGCAATTCGGGTGGGAATGCCCGCCGATTGCAGTGTCTGCCGCGCCAGGTCCAATCGCCCGACGACACCTGACCTGCCATCCAGCAACACAGCAACCTCATCTGCGTATTCTTCATCCGCGTCACGAGGCTCAAACGCCTCCATGATCGTTAGATCTGCAAAAGAGCGGTCATCAGCCGAGCGCCGGCGCAAGTCACCCGCCCAGACGATAAACGCCTGGCGCTTGATCGCATCAGCTTCAAATGGATTAATATCGGGTGTCGATTTGGCAAATCCTGCTGGCAACTGCGTTGCCGATGTCTCACCCGTTGTTTGTGCGGTATAACGCAAGACCTTTCGGTTTGACGGATAGCGATACGTCCAGATCGCTTTGCGGTTGCGCGTCTCCGTTTCCGTTGCGAGGCTGAGCCCAAACGGCCCATTGTAAAATTGCTCTTGGGGAAATGTGCGCTCGACATCTCCTGCAGGAAGATAGACTTCAATGCGTGCAGGTTCATCACGGCCGTCAAACTCCAGAAAGATCTCAAAATCCCAGACTGTCGATGTTGCTCCCGCGGAGAGCGGGTATCCAAGCGACATCGTCTTGAACAGGAAAACGCCAAGTCCGGCAACAATCAGAAATAAGCCCAAAATTGCCGCATGGCGAAGGCTATTCATCTTCGTCGGGCTCGCATGTATTTTCTGCGATATAGGTGCGACCGGCATCGACCAGTATGCGGTTGGCGAGAAATTCACGCCCGATCAGGATATCGAATTCGAAATCCTCGCGATCCGCCAGATTGATTTCAGCAAGCCCCTCAATTCCGCCGACGCAGAGCGGTAGATGAATAACGGGTCGGCGTATGGTGCCGCCCGTTTTGGTTTTAATCTGTGCAAACCGTATGACGTTTTGATCATAACGAATCGAGCGGCCGTCTTTCCCAAGGAGACGGAACCGAACCCAACTATCTCTTTTGCTGCGCTTATAAATTTCAATATTGCGCGCGTGGATCGAGCTCGTATCAGCGCCGGTATCCAGCTTGCCTTTCATCTTGAGGCCAAGCTTACCAACGCTCACATTTTCCAGATAGCCTAATCCAATCGGCGCGCCGCGATGCTCATCCGCGTCATCTTCGGCAAATGCCGATGAAAAAATCAGCGCAATCGCAAAAGCCCCGCCGAACGTCCGCTTCAGAATGCTCATCATAACCCCTTCTTCACAAACCGGTCCGGATAGTGTTTCGCACGCATTATCAAACAATTCGACAAAGTAAACAAAGGGGCCGCTCAAATCCGCCAGATCAGGATTAAGGTCTTGAAAGGCGCGATCTGATCCGGCCCGGCATTTGCTTGGTTTGACCGGATGATCGCAACACTTTACCCAAATCTGGCGCGAATTGGCGAGGAATTACCGATGCAGGACTGGCGCGACTCAATATCCCGCTTTGAGCACTGGTATCGCCGGGACGCCCTCCCCTTATGGCTTCAGCATGGCTATGACGACGCCTGCGGCGGTTTTTACGAGACCCTGGATTTTTCAGGCTCCGGCGTGAGCGGCCAGCCGCGGCGGGTGCGCGTTCAAGCAAGACAAATCCATACCTTTACCCAATCGGCGATTCGCGGCTGGGCGCCCGAAGGGGAGGCGCTGGCCGCAAAAGGGTTTGATTATGTCCTTGCCAATGCCTGCCCCGATGGTGGCGCGAGAGGATGCGTTCACCTTTTATCCGATAGCGGAGCAATATTGGATGACCGGCGCGATCTTTACGACCAGGCGTTCCTCTTGCTCGCATGCGCCTCGCGCTGGGAAGCGGCGCAGGACCGCCGCGCATTGACCCTTGCAGAGCGGACTGTTTCTTTTCTAGATCGGGAACTCGCCTCTCCTCATGGTGGTTGGATGGAGAGCGACCAATACGAGATGCCCCGGCGTCAAAACCCGCATATGCATCTGTTTGAAGCATTCATGGCGCTTTATGACGCCACCGGTGACGATTCATACCAAGATTATGCCACAAGCATTCATGGATTATTCAATCGGCATTTTTTTGATGCAAGTAAGGGCATCCTGCGCGAGTTTTTTGACGAAAAGCTCGTTGTACTTGATAGCGCCAAAGGAAAAATTATCGAGCCTGGCCATATGATGGAATGGGTCTGGCTGCTGGGGAAATTCAACCACCTATTTGGCAAAGGCGACCAATCAACAATGCGAATACTGTATGAGCGAGCCAAAGTGATTGGCGCGAACCGCGCCGGATTTTTGAGTGACACGGTAACGCTTGATACGCCATCCGTCGATAGCCCGAGCCGTCTGTGGCCGCAAACCGAGTTTATCAAAGCCGCGACAACGCTCGCGCGATATGGTGACGAAACCACCACCGATATAGGCTGGATTATTGACCGCATCATGAATACGTACCTAAAAGTCCCCGTAAGCGGGCTCTGGTGCGACCAATATGGAGCAGATGGGAAGCCCTTGGCCCATGACGTCCCGTCGAGCATTCTTTACCATTTATTTGAAGCCATCAGCGATGTTGTAGACGTCGTAAGCGCCACGGAAGAACCATGAAAATACAACCGGTGATCATGTCCGGCGGAACGGGAACACGCCTCTGGCCGATGTCGCGGAACGCCCACCCAAAACAATTCCTGAAACTAGTGACCGACAAAACAATGTTTCAGGAAACTATTTTACGAGTGGCCAACAGTCATGACCCATATCTGAATCCGGTAGTGATCTGTGGCGGCAAGCATGGCGCCATCGTCGCAGAGCAATTACGCGAATTAAATATTGAGCCCAGTGAAATCATTCTCGAACCCTGCCCACGCAACACTGCGGCTGTCGCAGCTGTCGCCGCTGCATGGGTGGCCCGCGGGAAAGAAGACGCCCTCATCCTACTCATGCCTGCCGATCATCATATTGCGGATGATACCGGTTTCAGAGAAGCCGTCACCAAAGGCGCCGAAGCGGCGAAGCAAGGATATGTTGTTACCTTTGGCATCAAGGCAGAAACGCCTCATACTGGCTATGGATACATTGAGACTGGCGACATGCTGACCGACAGCGTCTATGAAGTCGCCGCCTTTAAGGAAAAGCCCATACGCGAAATTGCCGAAAAGTATATTGAAGACGGCAAGCATTATTGGAACGCAGGCATCTTTTTGTACAGCGCCAAAACAATGCTTGAGGAGTTATCTAAACACGCGCCCGAGATTAAAGACGCCGCCGTCAACGCACTTCAAGAAAGCGTCATGTCTGGCACAGCCTTACGGCTTCATGAAGCTACCTTCTCAGCCTGTCCGGCAAACTCAATTGACTATGCGGTGATGGAAAAAACCGACAAAGCCGCAATTGTTGCGCCGGTTGATGTTGGATGGACCGATATCGGCAGTTGGAGCGAAGTCGCTTCTGACGTCAACAAAGACAATGTCATTTGCACCAACGCATCGGGCAATATTATACGGTCTGACGGACCGATGGTGGCAGCGGTAGGCGTTGACAATCTAATTATTGTGGCGACTGGCGATGCCGTTTTGGTGGCAAGGCGCGACAACGCACAGGAAGTGCGAATGGTTGTCGAAGAACTGAAAAAACGCGGCCGCGAAGATTTGTTGTAACGGAAGATACCATGGCTCAAAAAATCATTGTCACTGGCGGCGCCGGCTATATCGGCAGCCATGTTGCTGTTGAGCTTTTGGCCGCAGGGCGTGAAGTTCTGATTATTGACAACTTCTCCAACGCACATCCAGAAGCAGTTTCCCGCATTAGTGAATTGGCGCCCGGCAAACTTGACCTTCTGGAGAGAGATCTCGCGAACCCAGCCCATACGGGTGATATTATCTCGGCAGTCAAAGCATTTGGCGCCGATAGTGCAATCCATCTTGCAGGGCTGAAAGCTGTAGGGGAATCAGTCGCGGAGCCTGTGCGGTATTACCAGACAAATATCAACGCGGCGCTGACGCTCATCCAGGCTTTAGATGCCGCTGGAGCAAAGACCATTGTATTTT
>JAJFGC010000021.1 GCA_021776345.1 Hyphococcus sp.
GGCGTCATTGCGACGGAAGTCGGCTACATTGGCGGAGACAAAGAAAATCCTTCTTACGAAGAGGTTTGCCGTAAGGTCACTGGGCACGCAGAAGCTGTTCGCGTCACGTTTGAACCTGGCACTATCAGTTATGATGAGTTGGTGACGTTGTTCTGGAAAATCCATAATCCAACGCAGGTGAACCGTCAGGGACCGGATGTCGGCGACCAGTATCGCACAGCCATTTTTACCCATTCCGACGATCAGGCCACAGCCGCTGCAGCCTCCAAACAAGCCGAGAACGCCTCTGGGCGCCACAACGCGCCAATTGCAACGACGATCGAACCCGCTGGCGTTTGGTGGAAGGCGGAAGACTATCACCAACAATATTTCGAAAAACGTGGCGGCGGCGCCTGCGCCATCAACCCGCATTAAAATTATAATCTTAAGTTGAATAATTAGTAGACAGCAACCTTGTGTTATAATCGCTAGGTATGCTTGGCGTGTTGCGGCGGACGTCTCGCCTTCCGCCCCTGGGCCTGCACCCATCTCCCGCACCAGACCGCCAACGGATGCCAGGCAGCCAACACCACTAGCCTATGCCCGCCCCATCAGCGCTAGCGCATTAAAACGCCGCGACAATGCCAGACAGCGCTCGCGGCGTTTTCTACTGGCGGATGTCAGCAGCGACCCAATGCGCGATATCGTGCCACACGGTCTCCGCCTGAAGATCTCGCAAAATCAGATGCCAACCATTGTCATATCGCTTGATTTCAACATTCCCGCTGAGGCGCCGCGCCGTTTTTTCCATCGCTTTGAGGGGTATAATCTCATCTTTCTCGCCAAAGAGAAGAAGGATATTGCCATCGATATTCTCGGCCGCGCCATAGGCGCGTCCCATGACCCTGACAACGCCAAGCACCGCATCGAGACGGGTTTCCTTAATCACGAGAGGATCATAATACATCTGACGTAGCAGCTCGATATTATCTGTAGACTGACGTTCTGCACGCTCGCCGGTTAAGGTTTTGCCGGGCGCGAGGCCAGCGGCCATATTGAGCGTGAGACGATATGGCAATGGAAGCGCCCGCCCGCCCCAAACGCCTGGCGCCGCAAGGATAAGCCCATCGGCGCCTAATGGCTTTTCGTCTTCCGCCGCCATGACGACGGCCGCGCCCATGGAATGGCCGAGCACGTAGACTGGCGTCTCCGGATGAGCCTCGCGGATCGCGGCAATAGCCGCGCGGATATCCGCGATCATTGTCTCCTCGCCCACCCAATAGCCAAAATTAGGCGAGCGGCCGAAACCGCGCTGATCGATGGCGTAAGTCGTGATCCGCGCATGTTCAGCCCACCATGCGCCAGGCAAGGCGAAGGCGTTCGCGTAATCATTCATGCCATGAACGGCGAGAACTACCGCTTTCGGGCTTTGCGCCTCCCAACGCTGCACACCTAACAACGCGCCGTCAGCTGTCTGTATGACATTCCCCGCGAGGACCGGCTGCGTGATCGGCGGCGGCGCGTCAGGAAATGAAACGCAGGCCTGTAAGCACAAGACCATAAACAAACAGGCGAAAAGACTGCGAAGATGAAAGTGAAAATTACGAAACAACATCGTTTCGATGCTAATCGCCGGAAAGACGTTGTTCAAGTTTTGACAGAACATTATCAAACGCCGTGCGCTCATCAACAGACAGGACGCTTAAAAGTAGATCTTCATAACCAAGCGCCATCGCCGCAATGCGGTCAAATTGCGCGCGCCCTGCTTTTGACAATGACAGCATATTAACGCGCCGATCTGTTTTGCTGAGGGAACGGATAATCATCCCTTTTCCCTCAAGACTGCTCACGGCGCGGCTGACCGTCATCTTATCCATTGGCGTTCTGCGCACGACATCGCGCGCAGCAAGGCTGTCGGCTTGAGCCACAACCGCAAGAACTCGCCACTCAGGAATGGCGATGTTTTCATCCGCGTAGTCACTCGCCAGACGGCCTGCAATTGCATGGCCTAACGCAACAATTCGATAGGGCGTAAACCGCTCAAGAATGAGCGTTCCGCGCTCTGGATCTTCAACACTGGAAGAATGGGTTGAGGACGCCACGCAAGCGCGCCCTAAGCTGTATCTTTCAGAACGCCGCGACGAATCTGATCTTCTTCAATCGACTCAAACAGCGCTTTGAAGTTACCTTCGCCAAAACCTTCATTGCCCTTGCGTTGGATAATCTCATAGAAGATCGGTCCAATCGCGTCCTGCGTGAAGATTTGCAACAAGAGCCCCTGCCCTTGCGTCGGCGCACCATCCATAAGAATGTGATTCTTGCGCAACCGTTCAATATCCTCGCCATGATCGCCGACACGGTCGCCGACTTTTTCATAATAGGTGTCTGGCGTATCCTGAAATGGAACATTGCGTCCGCGTAAACCTTCAACCGTCTCGTAAATATCATCCGTACCCAAGGCGATGTGCTGTATGCCTTCTCCATTATACCGCTGAAGAAATTCCTCGATCTGGGAATTTTCATCCTGGCTTTCATTTAACGGTATGCGGATCTTACCGCACGGGCTGGTCATTGCTTTAGATATGAGACCTGTCAGCTTACCCTCAATATCGAAATACCGAATTTCACGGAAGTTGAAAATATCCTCATAATAGGCCGCCCATTTATCCATATTGCCGCGATGGAGATTGTGCGTAAGGTGATCAATATAGGTGAGACCTGCGTCATTCCCGGACGGATCCGCGCCTGCAATGGGTTCAAAATCCACATCGTAAATCGATTTTGCGCCATAGCGATCCACGAGATAGACGTTAAGACCGCCAATCCCTTCGATCGCCGGAATGTTCAATTCCATCGGACCAGTTTTGGCCTCGATTGGCTTAGCCCCGCGCTTGATCGCCTCTTTGAATGCGTGTTGCGCATCTTTCACGCGAAACGCCATGGCGTTGGCGCCGGCGCCATGTTGGTTGCGGAACACTTCCGGTTGCCCAGCCTCTTCCCGATTAAGGAGGAAATTGATGTCACCCTGCTTGTAGTGGACGACGTTTTTTGAACGGTGTTTACCAACGGCGGTAAATCCCAAACGCTCAAACAACGCCGCCAGGTCGTCGGGATTGCTGCTGGTATACTCTACAAACTCAAATCCATCGGTGCCGATAGGGTTTTCGAATAAATCAGCCATGATTGCTCTTTTCTACTTTGCTGGGCGCGCAGTCATTCGCGCGCAGAATCGTTGCGCTAAGGGGGGGGGCGCGGCAATTAGTAACCTATGTTACTAATTAGATTCAATCATGGAATGCTAGAAAATTTCCGCAATCAGCCAAGCCGTTGTTTTGGCTTACTTACTGATGCCGTTGCGATTGCCCATTACGATCAGGGCATTACGTACAACTGTTTCAGGAACCTCAGGCAGAAACCGTTCCTGAACATCTGCACAGACCTCCATGATGCGCCAATCGAGCATTAAGGACCCCTTGTCCAAAACCTTGTTCAGCGTTTCATTATAGCGAAAGCGGCCTTTATACTCTTCGTGACGCTCGAAAATCCGCATCATATTGGCGATATCGAGAAGTGGCCGACCATCGCGAAAGCGCAAATTTTTCTTCGCCCATAGCTGATCGGGGTTTGCTTCCCGGCGCTTGGCCGGCTCGGTTGAGCCTTCAGCCGTCGCAGGGTTGTGCGAGCGACGCCGGTTCAGCTCCGCCGCCGTTTCTTCAACAGCTTCAATCGCCTTTTCGCTCAACATCGCTTTCGCCCCTGACCTTAGTTAGCAGTTAGTGTTGCGCATTAGAGTTGCAAAAACCGCGAAGAATGCGCGATAGATTTGATTAAAATTGTCGCAAGCGGAGAGGAAACAAGGAATGAAGTTGTTTGGCTATTGGCGCTCAAGCGCCAGCTACCGTGTTCGTATTGCTCTCGCACTTAAAGACCTCGACTATGCGTATGAGCCGGTGAACCTATTAAAAGGCGAGCAACAGTCCAACACTTACCTCGCCAAAAACCCTAACGGTCTTGTCCCGACCTTAATTACAAGCGACGGCGCAGCGATCCCACAATCACTCGCGATTATGGAATATCTTGAGGAAGCTTATCCAACGCCGTCCATTTTGCCCGCGCGCCCCGCGGACCGCGCGCATGCCCGCGCCATTGCAGCCACAATAGCCTGTGAGGCTCAGCCCTTTATGAATCTTCGCATGCAGAAATATCTGAAGGAAGAGCGCAGCTTCGACAAACCGGCGATGGATGATTGGCTTAACCGTTTTACCGGCGGCGCCATGGCGGCAGTAGAAAAAATGGCGCAACAAAGCGCTGGCGCTTATTGCGTTGGAGATACGCCCACAATCGCTGACTGTTGTCTTGTTCCACAATGGTTTGGGGCGCAGCGTTTCGGCGTTGATATTTCAGCTTTCACCAAGCTCAATGAAATCTACGAACGCTGCACAAAACACCCGGCGTTTGAAAAAGCTCACCCAACGAACCAGCCTGATGCTGCATAAGGAAAACCAATGACACCACTCATCTTCGCCATCGGCGATAAGATACCGACCATTCATGAGACTGCGTTTATTGCGCCCGGCGCAGTAATCGCAGGCGACGTCGACGTTCAGGAAAACGCCTCCGTCTGGTATGGTTGCGTGTTGCGCGGCGACGAAAACAAGATTGTCATCGGCAAGGGGTCAAACGTTCAGGACGGTACGATTATCCACGTTGATAATTCCGACTGGGGCGGCCTTCCAACCCTCATCGGTGAAAATGCCCTAATCGGTCATAAGTGCATGTTGCATGGCGCAACAGTGAAAGACGGCGGTTTTGTCGGCATGTGTGCGACGATGCTTGACGGCTCAATTGTCGAGACTGGCGGCATGCTTGCGGCTGGAGCATTTCTAAGCCCAAAAAAAATTGTCCCCGCCGGTGAAATGTGGGCCGGCATGCCCGCACGTAAGTTCCGTGACCTGCGCGAAGGCGAAGACAAAATGGCGCTCCTTGGGTCAAGCCATTATGTCGAGGAAGCAAAGCGACATCGCGGCGCGCTTGAGAATAAGTAACGAGCGCGATCGCTACTTCTTCTCCTCAGCTTCCCTGAGGGCCTCTTCTAGCTCGTCGATTTCTTTTTGCGTGAGCTCGCCGTCTTCGCGAGTTGCCCATCCGGGTTGCGGTGTGGATGGACCGATATCGGGACGGTTGCCTTCGACGCCGCGTAATATGTTGTCGTCACCGCCTTGGGAAATCGCCCCCGCAACGTCATCGTCATCGCCTGGGTTCCGAAGAGAGTCGATTATTCGCTGATCTTGGATACGGCGCGCGCCAGCGGGGCTAACCAGCTTATCCAGCTCCGGCCCGGTCTTCCCTTGTTCTCTGGCCTGCTGCAGTAACTCGACCGCGCCGGAATAATCTTCGCCCGAATCTCCTGGCTTCCAGCCAGACAAAATCTGTCGCCGCCCGGCACATTCAGCAGCCTTGTTTTCATCATCAAATTCTTCGGGGCAGAAAATTGCCACGACACCCGATGTGCCAGAAACAATCGGCGCTTCCCCAAGCGGCAATTGTACACGCGGCTTGATAAAACGGCGGCTTGAAAACGTTGGCTCCTGGTCGAAGATGTCGTCATTCTGCGGCGCCGCGTCTTCGGTTTCTTCTTCTGCGAGCAATTCTTCTTCGGGGTTTAATGCGGGGTCTGTATCAACGCCTTCTTCTCCGGCCTCGTCCTCTCCTTCCGCGTCAGTCTCACCGAGAAGCTCATCGAGCCCGGCTTCCTGATTTTGCTCAGGCTCGACCGAAACCAAAGGCTCCGGATCTTCTTCTACAGGTGTTTGCTCAACAACATCTTCCTCCGGCGCTGGCAAAGTGAGGTCATCCTCTGCCGCTGGCGTCGGGTCAGGGATCAGCGGTTCGGGGTCTTCAGCGGGCGGCGCAAAATCCGGCTCCAGATCGAGGTTTAATTCCGGCTCAGCTTCTGGTTGTTCAACGATCTCGGGTTCGGGCTCTTGTTCCTCGATGATTTCCGGTTCTGGCTCCGGCTCCGCCGGCGCTTCGGGTTCGGTTATGGGATCCGGCTCTGGTTCAGGCTCGGGTTCAGGTTCTTCAACGATTTCCGGTTCGGGTTCTGGATCAGGTTCCAGCTCCGGTTCCGGTTCTTTTTCCAAAGGAATAAGCGCTGGATCGCGCAATTCCGGCAACTCCAACCGGGGGATTTCAACCAGCGTGACATTAATCGTCGCGGAAGGCGCATTAGGGATCCAGATACGCACCCGCGCGAAAACCGAGAGGAGCGTCAAGACAATTAGATTGATCGAGATCGCTATCGCCAGCGCAGAAACACGACGGCGGCGCTCATTTGCCGCAAGCCTATCCAGCAACCTCGCACTTGCCCGGTCAAAAGGGCCATATAGTCGTCGCCATGCCCGCTGCACGGAAACGACAGGCGCAGGCAATTTACGGCGTGCGTATTGCTTTCGCACGCCAATCAGCCCTGACGGCTCGGATGACTTATCAGCGTTTTCGCTCATGCTGCCCGGCATTGATCCCGGCGCCGTTTATCCCTGATAAGGAGACGCTGAAACGCGAAGTAAGAACTGCGAAGGTGACTCAAGTGAAAGTCCTGTTGATCGGCGGCGGCGGCAGAGAACATGCGCTCGGATGGAAAATCGCGCAAAGTCCCGTATTGTCCAAGCTTTATCTGGCGCCTGGAAGCCCTGGTCTCAATCACATTGGCGAGGCTTTGACCATAGCGGAAGGTGACGTAAGCGCGCTCGTCCAATTTTCACAAGACAATCATGTCGATCTTGTGGTCATTGGGCCTGAAGCTCAGCTCGCTGCCGGTCTAGGCGACGCTCTGCGCGAGGCAGGGGTTGCTTGTTTCGGCCCCGATAAGGCCGCAGCCAAGCTTGAGACCTCCAAAAGCTTCATGAAAGAAGTTTGCGCCGCCTCTGACGCACCAACCGCAGCTTACGGGAAATTCACACAAAGCGCCGAGGCCAAGGCCTTCTTGCGCGAACAGAATGCTCCCTACGTCATCAAGGCCGACGGCCTCGCTGCCGGCAAAGGCGTCGTGATCGCAGAATCGCTGAGCGATGCGGATGCGGCGGTTGACGAGATGCTTGACGGCCAATTCGGTGAGGCAAGCGCCGCCATCGTCATTGAGGAATTTATGCGGGGCGAAGAAGCAAGCTTCTTTGCGATCACTGACGGCGAGAGGATTTTGCCGATGATCGCCGCGCAGGATCACAAGCGCGCTTTTGATGGCGACAAGGGGCCAAATACTGGCGGGATGGGCGCTTATTCGCCCGCCCCCGTTTTCACAAATACCGTATACGAACGAACAATGCGCACTATCATAGAGCCAGTTGTCGCAGAAATGGCGCAGCGAGGAACGCCCTTTCAAGGCGTCCTTTACGCTGGGCTGATGATCGAGGACGAACAGCCGCGTCTTGTAGAATTTAACGTCCGCTTCGGCGACCCCGAATGTCAGATCATGATGCGGTTACTTAAAAGTGATTTCTTGCCTGTATTATACGCGGCAGCGACTAACAGCTTAAGCGGACATAAATTGGACTGGTCGCAAGACGCGGCCGCGCTGGTTGTCATGGCAAATGACGGCTATCCCGGCGCTTACAAAAAAGGCTCCGAAATTAAGGGTGTAGACGCAGCAAATGAGGTTGAGGGCGTCGTCGCTTTTCATGCAGGAACGAAACAAAGCGACGGCGCTTTGTTGGCGAATGGCGGGCGCGTGTTAAACGTCACCGCAACGGGGCCAACGATCCGCGATGCGATCAGGCGTGCTTACACAGGCGTCGAAAAAATCGATTGGCCCCAAGGATTTTATCGCCGCGACATTGGCTGGCGCGCTTTGGAGAAAACAAGTGAAACCTCTTAATCAGTGGCGCGCGACCGCGAAAGTATTTGAGGCGCATGGTCACAAGATCGTCTATTGGACAAACACAAAACCGGCGGACGACAAGCCTTGGCTTTTGCTGATCCATGGCTACCCCACCTCCTCGTGGGACTGGACGGCGATCTGGCCGGCGCTGAAACAGAAATTCAACATCGCCGCGCTGGATATGCTCGGCTTTGGACTATCGGACAAACCAGCATCCTTTGCTTATTCGATTATACATCAAGCAGATCTTCAGGAAATGCTGTTGGAGAGGCTAGGCGTTGGCGAAGCCCATATATTGGCCCACGACTATGGCGACACGGTCGCACAGGAATTACTCGCACGGCACAATGAAGGAACATTAAGTCTCTCCATCAAATCGATCTGCTTTTTGAACGGTGGTCTGTTCCCCGAACAACATCGCGCCCGGCCCATTCAAAAACTTGGGTTGACGCCGCTCGGATTCTTGATCGGCGCGTTGATGACCCGGGATAAATTTCGCAAAACGCTTGATCAGATATTTGGACCAAAAACCAAAGCGTCCGACATGGAAATCGATGGACACTGGTCGCTGATAGGCGAGCAAAATGGCCGCAAGGTTTTGCATAAGCTGTTGGGGTACATTCCGGAACGCAAACAACACCGCGAGCGATGGGTCGGCGCATTAAAAACCACATCAGCGCCGCTTCGCCTGATTGACGGCGGCGCTGATCCGGTTTCGGGCAGACATCTATACGAGTATTACCTCGACCAAATCCCGAATGCAGACGCCGTACTGCTGGACGATATTGGACACTACCCGCAAACCGAGGCGCCGGAACGCGTATTGAGTGCATTTTTTGACTTTCACAAAAAACTTGGGACCATCGTCGAATGACCGCCTTCTTCACAATTTTCTTCAGCATTTTTCTGGCCGAACTCGGCGACAAGACTCAACTGGCCACAGTGCTCTATGCGTCAAACAGCGAACACTCGAAACTCCTCGTATTCGGTGGAGCCACGGCGGCTCTCGCAACCTCGACAGCACTCGCTGTCTTCCTTGGAGCGGCGGCTGAGCGTCATCTGACGATGGCGCCTCTGAAACTAATTGCCGGCCTTGGCTTTCTTATTATCGGTGCACTAATGATTGCCGAGCACTTTCGCGCAGCTTGAAGGAGTTCATATGTCTTCTGATCCAACGGCCGATTTTAGTGGCGTCTCAGAAACACCGGATCACCTGAAATTCGATGAGGGCGCTCTCTCCGATTACATGAAAAGTCATGTTGACGGTTTTAAAGGGCCGATAAGCGTCAAAAAATTTAAAGGTGGTCAGTCCAATCCGACTTACCTTCTTGAGACACCTTCAAAGAGCTACGTGTTGCGGCGCAAGCCACCGGGTAAGCTGTTGCCTTCCGCCCACGCCGTCGATCGCGAATACAAAGTTATGACCGCACTTGGCACGCAAGGGTTTCCCGTCCCCAAAACCTACACGCTTTGCGAATACCCTGATGTGATCGGCACCACATTTTTCATTATGGATTTCGTTGAAGGTCGGATATTTTGGGATGCAAGCTTACCCGACGTGAGAAAAGACGAACGGGGACCATTATTCAATGCACTGACCGACACTTTAGCGCAGCTTCACAATATTGATTATAAAGCCGCGGGTCTCGGCGATTTTGGCAAGCCCGGTAATTATTTTGAGCGCCAAATCGGCCGCTGGTCAAAACAATATCAGTCTGCGGAGACTGATCCGATCATCGAGATGAACAAGCTCATTGATTGGCTACCAACAGCGATCCCGCAAGATGAAGCAACGTCGATTGTTCACGGCGATTTTCGATTTGACAATGTCATCATGCACCCAACTGAAGCAAAATCTCTGGCGGTGCTTGATTGGGAACTATCAACGCTGGGCCATCCGCTTGCTGACTTTACTTATTATCTTATGGCATGGCATTTTCCGCCAAATGTCCGCGGCGGACTTGCGGGTGTTGACATCGAAGAGCTCGGCATACCCAGCCTCGACGAAACCGTCGCCCGCTATTGTACGCAAACCGAAAGAACTGAAATTCCGGATATCGAATTTTGCCTTTCCTATAATATGTTTCGACTGGGATCGATTGCCCAAGGCGTTTACGCGCGCGCGTTGCAGGGCAACGCTTCATCACCGCAGGCGATGGAGATGGGAAAACAGATTCAGCCTCTGGCCGCGCTTGCATGGCATTACGCACAAAAAGCCGGAGCGAAATAATCTAGTTTGGCGCTCAACGAATGCTTGTTACAAAAAGGCTTGAGACGCCGAGTGACATCGTTACCGCGATAAATCCGATCAGGATAAGTTCCAACATTTTCCGTCTCCTTTAAGGCCGCCAAGGGCTCATTTGCTTGTTGAGGCCAACCTAGGCAGTGGACGGAAATCCGGCTGTGATCCGACGCACAGGCAGTGACAGATTT
>JAJFGC010000201.1 GCA_021776345.1 Hyphococcus sp.
TTCGACGCAAAGTCCCGCGAAGCAATCGCGCTTTCCGTTGCCGGCGCCAGCAATTGCGATTATTGCGCCTCCGCACACACGGCGATTTCAAAAGGACTAAAGGTTGGCGATGCAGAGATCGCGAGCCGCCTAAAAGGAAAATCTGACGAGCCGAAGTTGGGCGCAATTCTAGAGTTTGCGGTCGCTGTCGTTGACAAGCGCGGATTTGTTACTGACGAAGATGTCAACGCGGCGCGCAAAGCCGGCCTTACCGACAGTGATATTGTCGAAACCGTAGCCAATGTCGTCGCCAACATTTTCACTAATTATATCAATCATATTGCGCAAACGACAATCGATTTTCCTGTGGTTGAAGCGCAAGCCGCTTAAGGCGTCGAGCTCTGCAAAACTGCGTGGAACGAAATTCCACTCCAAAATATCGACATCGTCAGTTTCCCAACCAGAAACGCCCTAGCAGAATTGACCCTAGACATTATGGCGGCGGCGGGCGGCACAACAAAGGAACTGGCCCCATGACCACGAGCATCGATTTAAGAGACTATGGCGCCATCGCACGAGCAATTCACCGCTGAATCGACGGCGGCCACCGCCTGATTTGAGAAAACGGAAACACAAATATGACCGAGATCTTAAGAATTGACGCCAGCGCCAGACAAAAGCGGTCGCTGAGCCGCGCCCTCGCCGATGAGTTTTTTGCTACGTGGCGCGCATGTAGTCGCCAAGACCGCATTACAATACGCGATGTGGGCCAGTCGCCGCCACCGCCAATTTCGGAAAACTGGATCGCCGCCGCCTTTTCGAGGGAAGACGACGACAATGCTCAAGCGGCGCTCGCGCTTTCCGACGATCTGATTGATGAAGTTTCCCGCGCCGACATTATCGTGATCGCGACGCCCATGTATAACTACGGCATGCCGTCAGCTCTAAAAGCCTGGTTCGATCAGGTGATCCGCGTCAATCGGACTTTTACCTTCGATCTTGATCGCGGCGACCACCCGCTGGAGCCGATCCTTGGCGGCAAAACTCTGGTAATTTTATCCGTTAGCGGAGAATTTGGCTTTGGCCAGGGCGGCGTCAACGAAATCGCCAATCATCTCGTGCCGCATATTGCTACATGTTCGAAATATCTCGGCGTCGAGAATATCCATCATGTGGGAATCGAATATCAAGAATTTGGCGATGCCCGTCATCGCGCCTCCGTCAAAGCCGCCCATGCGGCGGCGCGCGATCTCGCGGGAACCCTGCAAGACCAACCCGCCATTGAGGGGCAAGCAGAATAACGGATATGGACAACCAAGCCCGGGACAAAAATCCAGGAAGGGACCTAGGCGAGATTCATCCATGACGTCCGTACCCAAAAAACCGTGTGCATACCAAAAACTGGATTCTCGCATATTCGTGATGCAATCCGCCAAGGTATTTGATCGGACTGATGACGCCGACATTTTAAATTTGCCGTTCGTTTGGCGAATTCTTCTCTAATGACAGATGTGTGCGAGCGTTATTATAATAACACACATATGCTGCCATCACTTCGTGAACATGCTTTTCACCGAAGATGAGGATGCTATCGAGACATTCGCGCCTGATAGTTCCATTCTGAGAGGGCGAATGCGGCATAATCGACCGATCCCTGATGCCGAAGCTGCGCAATCTTCGTCAAACAACGCCGTTGAAGACTAGGGCTTTGTCGCGAATGAGATACTCGGGCGCGTCGTCCCAAGGAAATGCTTCAGTCAGTTGCCGCGATACCCACGCTGCGGTTTGTATCGTCTCGCAGCCAAATGGATGACCTTTCGACGGGCATGATTGATTATAATAAAACAACAGAGCAGCTTGAAATGGATCGTTGTGAAAATGATAAAACCCATCGACGCAATGCCCTGCTTGTTGTTCTCATAACAAGGTCTTCCCCGTTTGTCCGCGCTATTTGATCTGCTCCAAGATTGACCGGCATTCGATCAAGCGGTTCTTCCATGAACTCATTCGGTTCGCAGGTGATGGTCGTGCACGTCAACAGCGCTTACGCCGTTTTAGGATTGGTCCATTCATCCCTAATCCCCACCATAGGAGAGGCTGCTTCTTTCGTGGGATGTAATCCGTCAGCGATCATGGGACGTTTTGTGGGATTTTGTTAGCGGAGGGTTTTGGTTCATCGTAGCTCTGAGGAAGAGTGAAGATGAGACATAAATCCAGGCCCGAAGGGTCAGCCGAAAAGACGACGCAAAAGCGGATATAATATCGACGGAAACCGTTTCCGGAAAATCCAAAAAATAGAAAGGCGATGAAGGCTCAAAAAGCAACTTTCGACGAACTCTATGAGTGTTCACTCATATGGCGAGATCCTAATTAATCCATCCTGTGGGTTTCCATTCTAAAAAAATTCCAAATTACGAATTGCGTAACTTTTAAGAACCGCTAAAACTCCAAAACGTAACGCAAGAAGGCGACCTGAACTGCTGTATTGCGGGCAAACAACTCGGGAGATTGGCCGTAATTGTGGCCGGTTTGCCTCATCAGATAAAACAGCACCGGCTCCTCGCAGGTTTGATTTGCTTGCATTGCCGCAGCCAGTTTCGCCCCATGGAAGGGCAACACGACGCGGTCCTTCTCGCCAACCATGATCAGCGATGGCGCGAAGCATGCTTCCGTTTGAGCCAATTGATAGGGCGACTGATCAATAATCATTTGCGCTTGCTCAGGATTATCCAGCGAACCGTACTCGGCCGTCATAAATCGCCCATTCCCATAAAGCGGCGCGCGCACCATATCCGCAACGGGATAATCGATGGTAGCGGCGGCGAACATATTCGGGTGCTGGACTGCGACCTGCGCGCCCAAAGGCCCAGATGCGCTTGAGCCATTGGCCGCCAGTTTATCGGCGCTCGTGTATCCCATTTCGATAAGCGCCTTACCTGCCCACACAAAATCATCAATGGCGTTTTGACGGTTCAGCAAGATTCCATCTTGATGCCAGTCGTCGCCATATTCGCCGCCCCCGCGAATTGCCGGCATCGCGTAAACACCGCCCAGCTCCAGCCAGTGGATAATGTGCGCTTGATAGAACAGGAAACTAACCCATTTATACATGCCGTAACCGTAGACTAAAGTTGGGTTATTCCCGTCCAATCGCGTATCCTTGTGACGGCTTACATACATTGGCACTTTTGTTCCGTCCCTGCTCTCGTAGAAGACCCGCTCTACAATGAAATCCCGGGCATCATAGGGTGTCGGCGCCAGATACTCATCTCTGCGATCGGACCCGTCTGCTGCAAAGCTCACAAGGTGGCTTGGCAACAAGCCACTCAAAAGGCCTGCAGAAAATCTGCCGCCGTCTGGTGAACCCTGAAGCCCGCCCCAAATTGTAGCGCCGGTCGGGAGAGCGAGCGTTCGAACAAAATTTCCATCAATATCAAAGACTTGGATATCGGGCACTCCGTCATTTAGGGACCCAACAATAATGTTTCCCGAAAACAAACCGATAACGTCGCCACCCACATTGCTGCCCGCCAACATCGGTCGGTTTGTTTCGTCAACAATTGTTTCAATTTTACCGGGCCGATTGAGATCAACAGCAATTATTCGTCCATTTGGCGCCTGATAATTGGTTTGAAAGAAAAGCCTGGTTCCACGGCTGCCCAAATAAATAAACCGCGACGCCATGTCCTGGAACAGTTGGGTGGGCGCGTCACCAAGCCTGGTCGTATTAAATATCAAAAAATCGATTTCGGGCGCCAGGCCATCGGACCGGGCAACAATCAGGTATCGTCCGTCGGAAGAAACATTGGGAAAGTAAAGAAATGTTTCTTCACTCTGCTGGGCAATGACCGCAACATCGCTCTCTTGTTCAGTCCCGAGCGTGTGGAAATATAGGCCGACAGGCTCTGTCCTTGTGCCGGTTCCATCTTCGACGGGGACGGCCTTTGATCGATAATAATAAAATCCACCACCGTCGGCGGCCCATTCAATGACCGTCAATCCATTGCCGATCTCATCCAATACATCCGGCAGGTGCAAGCCTGAGTTGGCGTCTATGATGCGCACCTTTCCGGCTCTGGAGGCGCCGTCATTATACCAATAGGCAACCATATTTCCTTTGCGGTCAGCCCAATGGGACGCGCCAAAATTACGCCCGCCGAGAAAACTCTCTTCATTGCCCGTATCAGGAATGTCATCGGAATGGAGCAATCGTCGCGACCGAGCGCCTGCCTTGACGAATAATGATACGCGGCTGTCATCAGCGCCGCGCAGTAAATAGAAAAACTTTTCGCCGCGCATCTTGCCGCCAAAGCCCTGATCAAATGCGTAGAGTTCCTCAATACGGGCGGCAGCAGCGTCAATATGGTCGCCGGGCAGGCGGTTCAGAGTGTACTCGTTTTGAGCTTCCGCCCATTTTAACACCTCCTCCGAGTCGAAATCTTCCATCCAGCGATAAGGATCTGTGACCTCTCTTTCATATAACGTCTCGGTTTTTTGCTGGCTCAATGCCTCGGGGTAGTCGAGCTTCTCGCCGGTCGCCTGGTCGCTGCACCCTGAGGCTGTCAGCCCGACTAAAGCCAGCAAAAAATACCTAGAAGCCATTGCGCGATCCTTTCGTTGTGTCCGCGTAACAACCCTGTTGTGATCCGCATTTTTTGCATGAACTTCACTTGAAGGTTTTGTTATTTTTCCCTGAATATATCCGCCACGATGCGATAGGATGCTAAAATATACGGCGGAGAGTGTCGCATGACCGGAACGAAATTTTTTATTGGCGACTGGCTGGTTGATCCGGACCTCAATTTGGTCGTTCGCGCAAACCACCGGGAAAAAATTGAACCCCGGTTGATGAAATTGCTGGTGTTGCTGGCCGAGCATGCGGGCCGTCTGGTCAGCCGTGATTATATTCTCGAGGAAGTGTGGGACGGACTATCCGTCGGTGACGAAAGCCTGTCGCAAGCTGTTTCAAAGCTCCGCAGGATATTGAAGGACGATTCTGACAACCCTGCTTATATCGAAACTATTCGTAAGAAGGGTTATCGGCTGGTGGCGACCGTCCGCACCGCGCCCTCCCAAGAAAACAAAATCACGCGCCGCTCCACAGCTTTGGCGGGGGTTACGGTATTTCTAATCGGCGCCATTATTATCTGGTCAATGCTGGATACCGAGCCAGGCGATGATCCAGAGCGCAAGCTCTTTATTGCCAGTCCTATAACCGGGCAATTAGGCCGCGAACAGGACCCGGCGATATCACCGAACCGCCAATATGTTGTCTATTCCAAGGAAATCGATAACGCCGACGGTCAGTTGTTCCTTCACGGCTTGGGGCGCGGCAGTCAGGACCGCCAGTTAACCGCGCGCGGTGATAATGGCGCCGCTGTGTTTTTGACCAACAATGATACAATTGCGTTTCTGCGGCACAATGCTCAATTCTGCAATATTATCCAGATGACATTGGTGGATGCGGCGGAGCGAGTCATCGGAAGTTGCGACGGCAACACTTATATGGATCTAACAGTCTCGCCCGATGGCCGTTGGTTGGCGTTCGGCGCACAGGAAAGCGCGGATACATCCCACGCGATTATCTTGTTTGACGTTGATACCGGTCAAAAGCGAAAAGTCACTGCGCCCCCCGATAATATCTGGGGTGATTACGATCCGCATTTCATGGATGACGGTAAAACGCTGGTTTTTGCACGCTCGATTTCTGAAGGCATGCAGGATGTTTACCATCTGAATATTTCCACCGGCCGTGAAACCAGACTGACTCATGAGGGGCGCAACATCATGGGCCTTTCGCATTTGGGTAAGCAGGTCGTATTTGGCAGCAATCGCGCGGGCTCCTATTCCCTTTGGAAGATCGGGACAGATGGCAATAACCTTGCTCGGTTGCCGATCGCCGACGACCGCTTGTTCAACCCTGCGATTTCCCCGGATGGCGCCAGCCTCATAGCCGAACAAATCGATCAAATCGTCAGCCTTGAGAAGATCACCATCGGAGAGGACGGCGGCGCCGAGCGGCTGGCTGCGCATAATGGAACGCTGTTGCATCCCGACATTTCATCAACCAGTGGGCGAATTGCATTCAGCTCAAACAGTTTGGGATTTTATGAGATTTGGGACTGCGATGCCACTGGCGGAGACATGCGAAGATTGACTAATTTTGGCTCTGGGTTTACGGCCCACCCAAAATATTCACCGGATGGTCAGTTCATTGCATTTGACGCACGGCCCGAAGGACTCTCCCGTATTTATCTCATGAACAATGATGGCGGCGATTTGCATGCGGTGAGTGCAG
>JAJFGC010000202.1 GCA_021776345.1 Hyphococcus sp.
CGCCGTTGAAAATGTTCACGCGGCAATGCTCGAACTACAGAAATCAACAATCCGACATCTCTATGAGATGCGGGACATATTGAACGCGGACCAAAAGGCAGTCTTTGATGGCTATGTCGCCGATACGCTTAGAGAATACGCCCATTGACGCGGAGGAACGATCTGACGCGGAATTGATGAGCAACGTTGCCGAAGGCGACGCCCGCGCATTCACCGAACTAATGTCGCGATACAAGACGCCGCTATTTCAATTCATCCTACGCTATGTTGGCGTCCGCGCTGATGCTGAGGATTTGTTGCAAGACGCTTTTACGAGCATTTACTCAAAAGCTTCCACCTATGACCCCGCATGGAAAGCATCGACCTGGATGTACAGGATCGCGTTGAACAAATGTCGCGATTACGGGCGGAAGCAACGGCTGCGAAAATTCGTGTCGCTTGACGGCGGAAGAGAGGACGATGACGGTCCGTTTATCCCTGAACCGGCGGATCACGGCCCCGACGTCGAAGATATCATTATCCATCGGCAAGAACTGCGACGCCTGTCAGAAGCAATTGAAACGCTTCCGCATAAGATGAGGAGCGCGCTTGTTCTCCATTCGATCGAAGGCCGGTCGCAGACCGAATGCTCGGAGATTCTCGGCCTATCACGAAAAAGTGTGGAAATGCTCGTATACCGCGCCCGCAAAACCCTTCGCGAACGGTTTGCGCTAGAATAACAAACCAAATGGGCGGCGGTTTTGATGCTCTTCTGGTCACAAAACGCGTGTTGTGGCCGGTATTTGCCTAACGGGCTCCCGTTCACCCCCCTGAAAAGGCGGATGCTTGGCGATTTAGTACGCGATCGCTGACCGGTTATGAGGGATGCATCCATGGGCAACGTATAGGTCGTATCATATTTCACGGAGATTATGTGCGTCCGGACATCACCGCGCTCAAAGACGCTGAATTACACAAGGAAGTCACCATGAAGAGTTACTCATTTTATCCGGCATTGGTGCTCGGTGTTGTGGTCATCCTGTCATCGGCCGGGGCGAGCGAAATACAGCACAAGCTGCATCCAAAAACAGGCCATAAATTGGATCAGGCTATCCAATGCGACGCGCCGTTGGGCGAAGGCGTCATCAACGCACTTGATGCCAAGAAATCCACGGTCAACATCCTGCACAAGCCAAAAGACTCAGTCGGCTTTGAGGAGATGGCCATGGATTTTATCGTTTTGAAAGCAGTCGACATCTCCGCCTTCGCCATCGGGGAACGCGTTCATTTTTTGTTAAAGCTAGCGACGGGCGATAACCACATCATTGCGGCCATGTGCTCGTTGGATGTTGATGAAAGTGCTCACGAAACGTGCATGACCGAGATGCACGAAGCAGCAATGGAACTCGCAGCAACCAGCATTGGTCAGTGCGCCATGGATGACATGGTACCTTCCAAAGGCGCAGATCATCGAGGCGCGGGGAAAATGGACGGCGGCACCGAACACGGCCAAAGTGGTCATCACTAGATCATCAATGACAGCGAACTGAAAAACGTCGCGAGGCCCCCGCCTCACGATTCCTGACGGAGTTATAGTATGTTTACACGACGAAAATTGTTGCAGGCTGGCGCGGCAGGCGGTCTTGTGACGTCGGCCAGCGGATTGCTCCCGGCCTGGGCAAGAAGCGCATTGGATGGCAATCTCGGCATACCAACTCTCTCCGGCACAAGCTTCGATCTGACGATCGGGAAGTTTCCAGTCCGCTTGAACGGTCGCGCTGGTGAGGCTGTCGGCGTCAACGGAACGATCCCGGCGCCGCTCATCCGATTCCGCGAAGGCGATGACATCACTCTCAACGTGACCAACACGCTCGAAGAGGATACTTCGATTCATTGGCATGGGCTCTTGGTGCCGTTTCAGATGGACGGCGTACCGGGCGTGACTTTTCCTGGCATTAAACCGGGCGAGACCTTCACCTATAAATACGCCGTGCCACAGAATGGCACGTATTGGTATCATTCGCATTCGGGCCTGCAAGAGCAGCTCGGTCATTACGGGCCCCTCATCATTGATCCGAAGGGAACCGATCCCGTCGCATATGATCGCGAATATGTGCTTGTGCTTTCTGATTGGAGTTTTACGCATCCGCACCGGATTTTTGCCAAGCTGAAGAAAAACAGCGAAAGCATGAATTTTCAGAAAAACACCCTGCCGGACTTTTTCGAAGACGCTGCCGAAATGGGCTTCGGCAGGGCGTTCAAACAGCGCGCCATGTGGGGTGCCATGCGCATGTCGCCAGCAGACATCGCCGACGTTACCGGCGAAACCTACACTTATCTTATCAACGGCCACGCGACGGAGGATAACTGGAACGCCGTTTTCAATTCAGGCGAGCGTGTCCGCCTGCGAATTATAAACGCCTCGGCGATGACATTTTTCAACTTCCGCATTCCTGGCCTGCCGATGACAGTCGTGCAAGCCGACGGCCTCCACGTGCAGCCGGTTGAGACGGACGAATTTCAGATTGGCGTTGCGGAAACCTATGACGTCATCGTTCAACCGCAAGATGCGCGCAGCTTCGCCATTGTCGCCGAAGCGATTGATCGCTCCGGGATGGCGGTCGCGACGCTGGGCCCACGGCCGGGCATGCGCGCAGATGCCCCGATGCTGCGCGAACGTCCGACGCTGACCATGAAGGATATGGGCATGGCCGGGCACAGCGAAATGGGCGGCATGGCGAACTCGGACAAGAGCGGTGCGCCAATGGCGGCCGGTGCAATGGCCGACATGAATCAGGGCTCAACGGATCGCTCGAAAATGAATCATGGTGATCATTCAACTGATAGCGCCGCCGACATGAAACCAACCATGGCATCCATGCCGTCCAATAAGTCAGGCATGGACCATGGCGGCCACGACATGTCCGATATGGAAGCGCATAATCATCCGACAGGCCCCGGCGTCGCCAATGTTGCGATGGCGCCGATGAGCCGTCTCGACGAACCGGGCGTTGGACTGGAAGATGTCCCGCACAGAACGCTTCGCTATTCGCAATTACGCAGTCTTGACCCGAACCCCGACACCCGAGCGCCGGAGCGCGAACTGGAAATTCATCTAACGTCGAACATGCACCGCTATATGTGGTCGTTCGACGGTGTGAAATTCTCAGAAGTCACCGGACCGATCAAATTCTATGAGGGCGAACGCCTGCGCCTCACTATGGTCAACGACACGATGATGCCGCACCCGATCCATTTGCACGGCATGTTCTTCGATCTCGTCATTCCTGAGCTTGACGCGCCCGGCACTGCGGATGCCGATCACAAACCACGCAAGCATACGATCATTGTCAAGCCCGGCGAAAAACTCTCGGTCGACATCTCCGCAGAACATGTCGGCGACTGGGCATTCCACTGTCACCTTCTATACCACATGCATGCGGGCATGTTTCAGGTGGTGTCGCTGTTGTCGCAGAACAAGAAGAAAATGCACAACGGCATGGACCATCAGCCCATGGATCAATCAAAGATGCGGCATGACGCCTCGACGGACAATGATAAGGATCACAAAGCGATGGATCACAGCTCCATGGACCATGGGGGAAAGCAATAATGCCATATCGTATTTATCGCTTTCGTTTGTTCGCTGTTTCCGCCGCTGCTTTTTTACCGTCATTTCCAGCGTTCGCCGAGGACACTAACAAGTCCGACGACGAATTATGGTCGCAGGCTGATCAATATTACGGCGCCGCTGAGATGGACGAAGCAAAACGCACCGTTCTCCACGAAAGCGGCGCGCAGACCAACTGGTTCGTTCAGGCCGACCGTTTCGAATACCGATCCAATGAAAGCGATCCGTTGTTACTCTGGGATGCACAAGGTTGGTACGGCACGGACGCGCATAAACTATGGATCAAAACCGAAGGCGAATACGACTTTAAAGCTGACACCTTCGAAGGGGCGGAGCTGCAGGCGCTTTATTCAAAGCCGATCACCAGTTACTTCGATTTGCAGGCTGGCGTGCGCCATGATTTCGCGCCGGGCGACGGGCGAACCTTTGGTGTTCTCGGCGTTCAGGGTCTTGCCCCCTATCTTTTCGAGATTGACGCCGCCCTCTTCGTCAGCGGCCAAGGCGACGTATCGGCGCGGATCGAAGCCGAATATGAATTCATCCTGACCCAGCGGCTTATTCTTCAACCACGCGCCGAGCTGAATTTTGCGATGCAGGATGTACCGGAATATGGCGTTGGCTCCGGTCTTTCCACTGCTGAAACCGGTTTACGGTTACGCTATGAAATCAAGCGCGAATTCGCGCCCTATATTGGCGTTTCATGGGAGCGTGCCGTCGGCGACACCGCCGATTTCGCTCGCGCCGATGGCGAAGATCCATCGAGCGTTTCCTTCGTCGCCGGCTTGAGACTTTGGTTCTAGGGAGGAACAAAAAGTTGGAAAATTTAATTGAACCGAACATACACCCGATTCTTGTTCACTTTGCCTATGCGCTATCGGTAACTGCCTTCATTTCCTATTTGCTGGCGGCGTTTTCGCCGGCGGGGAAATGGCGCGATACGCTACAGCCTGCGGCGAATTGGATGCTTGCTTTTGGCGCCCTCGCAATTATTGCGACGATTGCGGCTGGCTTCCAGGCCTACTACACGGTCAACCACGACACGCCATCCCACGCCGCGATGACAACGCATCGCAATTGGGCAGTCCCCTCCGGGACGGCCATTCTATTATTGGCGCTTTGGCGTTGGACGACCCGCGCAAAACCCGCGTCAGCGATGTTTATAGCGCTGCTCGCGGCGGCGGCGCTTGCCTTATCCGTCACCGCCTGGTGGGGCGGGAATATTGTCTACGGTCATGGCCTCGGCGTTATGCGGATGCCGGTCGTCACCGGCGACGGGCACGATCATGAACATGGCGATGGCGCAAAAGCTGAACCGGATCATGAG
>JAJFGC010000203.1 GCA_021776345.1 Hyphococcus sp.
TACCCTTCAACCAAACAAAACGGCGCCGGTGTGAAGATAAAACAGAAAAACAAGTCACTCACGGCGGCGAAAAACCTTGACCTCGATCCAGAAGGAATGAGGACGCCTTTCAAATCGAAGACTTTTTCAACAGAATTGGCCCAAAGGCGACATTCCCATCTTCACCTTGAAGGTCTGAATATTGGTTGGTTTTTGCCGTTGCCAGTGGCTTAATACGCACAAAGTAAGCCGCTCAACCATCCCTCGACACAATTATCTAATCCACTATGTTCTGCCGCAAGGGATTATTCAATCATTCGCCACGCGCAAATGGTCGAGCTACAGAAAGTCACCCGAGGTCTAATTGACTATATTTAGGAGTCTATGAATTAATTTTCCGCCTTATAAAATCACATATCGAAACAGAAAACTGGTTCGCTATTTTTGTCGGCTTTGTTTCGAAGGATCCAACTAAATGACTCTCGAACAACTTGCTCTCATCGCACAAATTATCGGCGTAGTTATTGTCGCTGTAACCCTAATATACCTGTCCCTTCAAGTGCGTCAGGGGACCCAGCAGATGCGCTCGGAGTCGCGACAGGCTCAACTCGCCAATGATCAAACCGGTGTTTATAAGTTCCTCGACGTTCCCAAACTCGGTCAAATTGCCTCTCAAAAAGAGACGCCGAATTTCGAAGAGAAGACGCAACTTTTTTTCTGGATGATTGGCCAGTTGCGTGCTCGCGAATTCGAATATCTACAATACAAAAGTGGTGCAATGACAAAGGAAGCTTGGGAAACCTATCGGGGCGTCATATTCTTTGTGCTAAGCACTCCGCGGAACTGTGCCCTTTGGAAGCTTTGTAAGGTCTATTTCAATGCGGATTTCGTTCAAATGGTTGACGATATGGTTAAAAACAGCCCGCCATTCTCGCTTTGGCAAGATCTTTCAGAGATCAAATAGAAAAACTGGAGATGCCCGAAGCATATATAAAGCTCTTACACTGTGTAATGCGCAAGTCTCGACCAGGCTGATAAGTTATGAAAAGAATCTGGGGCCGCTGATAATTTTGCGGGCATTCCAAAAATTGGAACCTATGAAATATAAATCGCTATCTACTAAACTAAGCGGCCTAATATCGCCCCAAAACGGTCATTCATAACTCTACATGCAATGTCTGAGATTGGCGAATATATGCCTATCGAGGCGTGGCGATCGAGTGGCAGTTTTAACAAAAATCAGCCGGTCAGCTTTCAAACTGAGACACTACCTGTTTTTGCCGCTGCTCGCTTTTTACGTTTTTTTAGCTTGTGGCCAACAGCGGCGATCGCCTCGATCGCCGGTAACAGCTCGCGGCCATGGGCGGTGAGGCTGTATTCCACCGATGGCGGCGAAGTCGGTTTCACGTCCCGGACGACGACGCCGTTTTCATCAAGCTGTTTCAGCCGCGCCGCCAGCATCTTCGCCGAGATGCGGGGAATATCGAGGCGCAATTCGCTGAAGCGGCGAGGCCCGGCGCCAAGATTCCACAAAATATTCGGCGTCCATGCGCCGCCGATAATCTCAAGGCATTCAGACAGCGGGCAGTCATAGGGCGCCGGCGGGCTCTGATTTTTGCGGACTTTCAAGGCCATAACATTTCACCAAGTTACCAGTTGGAAACTTTATAATTTAGTTTCAATAGAATATCTAGTTTACAAAGGTAACTGCGCTTCATAAATCAGCGTCCTCATTCGCAACCCCACCAGAGGATGTCCCCCCCATGAAGCTCTATTATAAACCCGGCGCCTGCTCTCTCGCTTCCCACATTGCCCTGCGCGAGACCGGCGCAGATTTTTCCATCGAAAAAGTCGACACAAAAGAAAAGAAAACCGAAAGCGGCGAAGACTATTGGCGCGTTAATCCCAATGGCTATGTGCCGGCGCTGCGCCTCGACAGCGACGATATCATCACCGAAGGCCCTGCGGTTTTGCAATATATTGCGGACCAGAAACCGGGCGCCAATCTGGCGCCGCCGGCCGGCACGCTTGAGCGGGCGCGGGTTCAACAATATCTGAACTTTGTCGGATCGGAATTGCACAACGCCTTCTCGCCTTTCTTTGGCGGTGAACTTGACGATGCGGCGCGGAAAAAAACCGAAGCCGGCGTCGCCAAACGCATGGCCTATCTCGAAAGCGAACTCGACGATGGGCGCGACTATCTGCTTGGTGATCAGTTCACCGTCGCTGACGCGTATCTTTTTGTGGTCGCCAACTGGTCCAACCATGTCGGTGTTGATCTCGGACAATGGCCTAATATCGCCAGATTTGTTGGCCGCGTTGCAAAACGCCCGGCCGTGCAAGACGCCCTGCGCGCTGAAGGCCTGCTTCAGTAGCAACCGCGCACTGATTGGAGCGACGGCCTATGGACAAACACTATGCCGATATCACCGCGGTGATGAAGCGTTATTATGACGGGCTTTTTCATGGCGACGTCGCGACATTGCAATCGGTGTTTCACCCCCAGGCGCAATACGCCACCGTTTCCGCCGGCGCGCTCTTACACTTCAACATGGCGGAGTATATGGGCGTCGTTGAAAATCGAGCCTCCCCGGCGGATCGCGGCGATGACTATTCTTACAGCATAGACGCGATCCGCCTTGCCGGACCAACAACCGCGAGCGTCGAGCTCACCTGCGCCATGCTCGGTAAACGCTATACTGACTTTCTGTCGCTCCTCTTCCTCGATGGCGAGTGGCGGATCATGGCGAAGATTTTTCACGCAGAAGACCTACTCAACTAGTCCAACAGGAGATCTCGATGCCTTACGTTAATATCAAAATCACTCGCGAAGGCGGGACAACACCCGCACAAAAAGCCGAGCTCATTAAAGGAACAACAGACTTGCTTGAGCGCGTCCTCAACAAATCGCCAGCAACAACATTTGTTGTTATTGACGAAGTCGGGCTTGAAGATTGGGGGATTGGCGGCCTGCCGGTGGAAGATTACAGGCGACAGGCGGAGCGCTAAGGCCCTTGTTTGATAAACAACGCGGGCCTTACCGCTCATTCACGCAATGGCTGCATTCAGGGTTTTAACGATATCGTCGGTTGAACTGTTTACGAGGGTCTTCGGCAATTCCATCGTCAGCTTATCGACAACCTCCTTATGCAGGCTTGGACGTACTTCGCCCAGCGTCTCTGGATCAAGCACCAGGACAAGGTCCTTGAACTTACCAGCATGCGCCATCGCATAAAGATGGTTCGCCAATTGCTTGGCGAATGTCGCCTCCATCGACTCCTGGGCGGAAACTTCAGGCGGGCTTTTGCCGGCGGGCCCGTCATCAGCCATATTAGTCGGCTGCAATTCGCCCTCCGCTTTCAGAGTGATGTTATAAGGCGCTCCGGCATTGCGAAAAAACGGGCGCCCTCGCCGGTTCCGACGACGATAAAGGCCTTAGCAGGCACGGTGCTTCCGCTCATGACTTAATCATCCTCCGGTTGGCTTGTTCCAATTTTATTCTCTGGAGAATGTACGTCGCCGCGTACGGACCGGTCCATCCCCACAGACAAACGAACGCCTGTCTCGCTGCCGTCACTGTCGAGGGTGGAAAGCGCCGCATCGACGCTCGACAAAAGGGCGTCAAAATCACCACCCCTGTCGGCAGAAATCCGCGCTTTTAATTCCTGCTGCAAGATGCGCAATTGCTCACGGCGTTTTTCCAGCGGTTGCGCGGAATATAATATCGCATCGATATCGGCCTCGGTGAGAGTCCGGGCAATGCCGCCGAAATCGCCGTCACCGCCAATCTGGATATCAACCGGGTCAACAATATTGTTTTCGCTGTCCGTAGTCATAGCAAATTCTCCGATTCTACCTAGGCCGCGTCCCGGTCATGTTCGCCTTCGCGCACCTCTTCTATAATCTTGGCGACAAAAGCGTCGAGATCTTCCGGCGAGCGGCTGGTGATCACGCCGTTGTCGACCGCCACTTCCGCATCAACCCATTTGGCGCCAGCGTTTTTCATATCGGTTTTGATCGAATGATAAGAAGTCGCCTCGCGACCGTCGATCACACCGGCTTCGATAAGCAGCCATGGCCCATGACAGATCGCCGCGACAATTTTGTTGCCCGCAACAAAATCGCGAACTTTCTGCACCGCCGTTTTGCTGGTGCGCAAAATATAGGGATTGATCTGGCCGCCCGGCACAACAAGGGCGACATAGTCGTCAACCTTCACATCGGCGATCTTCAAATCGGCCTCGACGGACCCGCCCCAGCCATTATCTTTCCATCCCATAATCGCTATACCGTCAGGCGTTGCAACATCGACCTCGGCACCCGCCGCTTTCAGCTTATCGCGCGGCGTTTCCAATTCCGATTGCTCAAAACCGTTTGTCGCCATGATTAATATTTTTGCTTTTCGAATGTCGGGAATAATACCCTCCTGAATAGTGCGGTCTTTACAGGAACGCTCGGGAGGCCTGAAAGTTCCGCCCCTGGGTGGATGACAAGGTGGTCGCTACCTTCCGAGCCACGAAAACCTTTTCTTCGCGAGGCCGCCACACCCCCAATAACGGCCCACTTGCCCAGACGCGCCTGATCGGCACGCCCCTGCACACATGCGCCTGTGCGCCGGCGCACAGCGCGCACGCCTCCATTTTTCTAAAAACCCTCTCATAGCGCAGCGATTGCCGCCGCCAGCAGTCAACAGGAAGAGGTCGCCATGATCATTTTTGGATTTTCGTCATCGCCGCGGGAGGGAGACGCCTTGTCGAGCCCGTGTTCTCACTGCCAGCAATCAGCGCAAGTCGCGTTGCGATCGTTCAACTATTTTCACCTTTTCTTTTTGCCGGTTATCCCGCTGGGATCGAAACAGGGCGTTTCATGCACCCACTGCCAGAAAACTTTATGGGGCCGCGACGCGCGCGCGATTATAGAAGCGGGCGCAGCCGATGACAGCGACCTGCCGGGACGACCTTTCTGGCACTTTGTCGGTCCCGTGGCGGCAGCCGCGCTCATCGCGCTTGTCTTACTCAGCGGCCCCTCCGATCGCAGCATCCGCGCGGCTGAGGCAGCCGCCGCGCCAAGCGTCGGCGATGTCTGGATCGTCAATATGGAAGGCGCCATTCCCGATATCGAGATTGAGCTGACCTATGGCGTCGGGCGCGTCGACGAGATCACAGAGGACGGCGTCTATCTCGGTTTCAGCGACTGGCAATATGATTCATTTCTGCAGGCGCTGACCGCGTCAAGAAAAGCGGCGGCCGGCAGGGACGATGAGTATTTCACAACCGCAGGCGTGTGGTTTTCTCGCGACGAAATCATCACCTTTGAAAACGCGCATGATTTCATCTGGGCGTTCTCGGCTGAGGAGCTGAAGGAGGGGGCAAAAGCAGGCTGAACCGATTTGCCATTGCCGCCCCGGCGCACTATCTCAAGCCCATGCAAGGCTTTGACGACATCCGCGCCGATTTTGAGTTCCTCGATGAGTGGGACGACCGCTATAAATATTTGATCGATCTCGGGCGCAATCTGGAGACTTACCCGGAAGAACATCGCAACGAGGCCCACAAGGTTAGAGGCTGCGCCAGCCAGGTCTGGCTGCATAATGTTGAGGATGGCGAGCGGTTGATTTTCTGGGGCGATTCCGATGCGCATATCGTCAAGGGTCTGGTCGCGTTATTGATCTCCCTCTATTCGTCAAAAACGCCCGCCGAAATCCTTGAGATTGACCCGGAAGCAGCGCTCGCGCCCTTTGATCTTAAAGATCACTTGACGCCGCAACGCTCTAACGGCCTGCATTCGATGGTCACCCGCATTCGTGCGATTGCCGCCGAAAAGTCGGCTCTCGCTTAGCCTCCAGAGAATAGTTTTTGCGCTCGCGTGAGCTCTCGTCAAACGACACGAAATCAAGGCGAAACTCATCGAGCCGCTTGCGCATGCGCTTTTCCATATAATCGAGCTGAAGGTCAAAGACCGGGCTGTCGCGGCGGTCTTCGATGTTGATGCAAGCATGAGAGATGGTTGATCGGCCGCGCCGGAATATTGCGGCGACTTCGTTTAATGTCAGTTGCCCAACAATATGCGCCAGATATATTGCCGTCTGGCGCGCAAATACAAGATGGGCCTCCCGACTGTCCGAGTGTAAATCCGCATGCTGAATGCCGTAGCCTTCGCACACAATCTCTTTCGCGATACGCGCAACAATTTTGCGCGCATAGTCTGAAAACACATCCCTCGTTTGCGCCATCCAACTCTCCCACGCCTCACTGTCGCCGCCATGACGACTTAGTCAGCGTGAAAGATGATAAGGCTCGAAATTCTGTTGCCGATAAGTTTAGAGATATGTTTTATTTCCGGTTAAGGCTTAACCTTAAGCAAAGACTAGCAAACCGGTCAGGCCAGGAACGATAAGATCAGTACAAAGCCTAATAAAACTGCGGTCCACAACGCCATAAAACCGATTGGCCAGGACCTGGCCATCTGCCCTTCCGGCCCGTGATACGCATAAATCCTTGCCATCAATGCGTGTATTCGCCCTGAGAAAATCCCCCATAGCGCGTTCCATGTCGCGCGCGACGCACCACTTGCCCAGCCCAAAAGCGCACGGCCGGGCACGCGCCAGACCCAATCGAAGTCAAGATTGGTCGACGGGACCTCCGCCGGATACCATTTGATCAGGATTAAGACGGCAAAGGCGAGCACCGCCCATAAGAGCAGCTGCAACTGTTCAACGACATGATAGGCGGTATAGGGATGGTAGTCGGCGATCGCCGCCTGATCAGGCATCAGCGCATAAAGCGGGTCCGGATAGACCCCAAACCCGATACACAACACCGCCGAGACGCCCATGGCGACCATCATACCGAGGGGCGCTTCTTTCGGCCGTTTGCCGCTGTCATGGGCAAAGAAGGTGAAATACGGGATCTTGATGCCGGCATGCTCCAACACGCCAGCGGAGGCGAACAGCAGTGTAAGCCAGACAAACCAGCGATGCTCCTCGGC
>JAJFGC010000204.1 GCA_021776345.1 Hyphococcus sp.
TACCCTTCAACCAAACAAAACGGCGCCGGTGTGAAGATAAAACAGAAAAACAAGTCACTCACGGCGGCGAAAAACCTTGACCTCGATCCAGAAGGAATGAGGACGCCTTTCAAATCGAAGACTTTTTCAACAGAATTGGCCAATAACGGCCATTCACAAACGCAATATTCTACGACCGTTAACGCTCACCGGCCAGGCAGGGCGCCGGTCTAAAGGCCAAGTAGATCGTCTTCCGCCGCCGCTGGCGCCGGCTCGCCGGCCAAACGCCAGCCAGCGCCGTCATGGCAGGCGGCGCCCGTCCACTCGTCGCGCTCGCTGTATATGTTGACGCGCTGGGTAAACTCTCGGCATTTCACCGGCCGGCGCTTCGGCCCGCCGGCAAGTTCAAGCTCCGTTCCCGGCGCCTTGATCGCCAGATTTTCGTGGACATAGCCGCGGACGCGGCCATCCACCATCACCAGCATCCATTCTTTACCTGACACATGGCCAACAACATCAAGCCCCGTGCCTGACGGCAACACCTCGGCAATTGAGTTATCCGTACCCGGACCAGTGCGGATATTGGAATTGCGCGTCAACACATAAAGCCCCAGCTCGGTTTCCATCACATGCGCCGTATCGATATCGGCGCGCGCCATCGCAATGCGTTCATTCGGGTCCGGCTTAAGGTTAGCAAGAGAATAACCGCCAGGCATAACAACACCGACGGCGCGGGCGCCGCGCCATTGTTGCGTCTTCCCGGTGTCCAAAGCGGTGGTCATCGCGCGCGAAAGCGCCTCGCGATCGCCGCCTGACAAGCGATCAGCAACAGCCGATCCGGATGCGAAATTCTCTGTTTCTCCACCAAAACGACCCACGGACGACATCGTCGAGCAAGCGCTCAAACTCAGTCCAACAAGGTAAACCAGTGTTAATTTCTTGACCAAACCCACAACAAACCTCCTGCAACTCGCACCAAAACTGACATCGACGAATTCTTTACACTTCCTTTGCACAATCAGACCGGCTTGTGGAGGGTTAAAAATGACGGCAGGCGCGTCACGCTTAAAACAACTGATTGCTGTGGCCAAGGAAGGCTCCAGCGATAAGCGTCGGGATCTCTTAAGAGATATCACTGATGTCTTTATGGCGACCCCTGATCGTTACACCTCTTCGGAGATGCAACATTTCGACGTGATCATGTCGCGCGTCACCGAGCAAGTGGAAACATCGCTGCGGCGCGAGATCGCAGAAAAGCTCGCGGATGTGCCGAACGCACCGCAAGGGCTGATCCGTCAGCTCGCCCATGACGAAATCTCGGTTGCCGAGCCTATCCTCAGACGCAGTGAGGCGCTGACTGAAGAAGACCTGATGCGGGTCATCAAACAACGCGGCCAGGCGCATATGCGCGCCATCACCAAACGTCGCGAAGTGCCCGAAACATTGACGTCCGAACTTGTCGAACGCGGCGGCGAGGATGTTCTGGTATCGCTTGCCGAAAACCAGGGGGCCAAGTTTAACCCGACATCAATGGAAAAGATGGTCAACCAGTCAAAGTCGATCAAACCATTGCAGAAGCCAATGGCGGACCGCATTGATCTGCCGGCGCCGCTCCTGACCAAGATGTATTTCTTTGTGTCCACCGCACTGAAGAAAGAAATTCTCAAACGCTCGGACATGCTTGACCCGGCGTTGATCGACGAAGCGGTTAACACCAATCGCAAAAAAATTCTCACCGCGGCTGTGCGCGATGCACAATCTGAAGTCGCCGATGCGCGCAAATATATCGCCGATAAAATTGCCGCCAACGCCATCAATGAGAGCCTGTTAAAGGAACTGATTGAGATGCATCGCTCGACAGAGTTCTTGCTGGCATTCTCACATCATGTCGGCATTGATCCATCAACCGCGCAATCAATCCTCAAGGACAAAACCTGGGAATCGCTCGCCATTGCCTGCCGCGCCTCCGGTCTGGAGCGCCCAACGTTCGCCAAGATCGTGTTTGGCATGCAACGCGACGCCGAACAGCAAAACAAAGCGCTCAGAATTCTCGATCTGTATTTGAAAATCCCGCAGGAGGCCGCGGAACGCGTGATGCGGTTTTGGCGTGTGCGCGCACAATCCGCCGCCGCCGTTGGCGCTGCCGAACGCAACGCCCAGCCCGGCAAACTCGCTCGCCGCGCAGTCGGGTAAACAGCGGCGCCTGAATAAATTTCCTTGAAAAAGCCGCATTTGCTCGCTTAATTCCCGGGGCCGGACTTCAGCTTGAACGACTTTTGGGACGCGCCCAGTCGCTTATCTAAAAAGGAATGAGTAGAAGTGAAAAAAATGCTTCTTGCGGCAGCGCTTGTGCCGCTTGCTGGCTGCGCAACAGTTGTGCGCGGCGCAAAGGATACTGCAAACTTCGAGAGCGAGCCGCCGGGCGCCACGGTCACCGTTGAATCCGTCAGCGAAGACAAACTGGGCCCGTTCGAATGCGTGACCCCATGCGAAATGGAACTTAAACGCAAACGCGACTGGCGCGTGCAGTTCGATCGGGAAGGGTACAAACCGGTTACCGGCAAATTGCACCCTAAAGTCACTGGCGGCGGCGTCGCCTCCGGGGTGGGCAATGTGCTGGCGGGCGGCTTGATCGGCATCGGTGTTGACGCCGGCACTGGCGCAAATCTTGATCTGCGCCCAAATCCGATAACAGCGATCCTTGTCCCCCTGGACTCCGACCAATCATCGACAGTCAACAAAGTCAAAGACGATGAAGAAGACGTCGAGAATGCGGAGACTAGACCATCGGCAGAGTCCGATGCGGCGCCTGAAGATGCTGCGGCTTCAATTGATGACGTTGATCCGCAGAACACAATGAGCGGAGACGAGGACATGGCGGAACCGGCCGAGCTGCAGGCGCCTCAGCCTGAGGCCTCCGAGCCGCTGGAAGAATAACCACGAATTTTGGCTTTCGCACCGGCTTAATCAACGTCTTCCAAAAACGCCCGGCCCTTTCGGTCTTCGATTTCGATGATCCAGAGGTCCGGATCGATCGATGTCTCTTTGTTCAGCCAGACATCGATCCTGTCTTCGCTGAAATCCTCTTCAAACGGCTCGCGCCATATCGGGTTGCCATCAAGGTCGCGGCTTTGCACGTAAAGCCGCGCTTCGCCCCGGCCGATATAGACTTTTACCGCGACGGCGCCGGCATCCGCGTCGCCCTTTCGCGCCACGGTCGCAAAACCGCCCGCCGCCTGCACTCGGCGCAAATGCGCGCCGACCCGGATTTCGGTTTTAAGGCGCGGCTCAGTCATGAACGTCCGGCGATGCGCCGAGCCGCCCGGCCGTTTGAGCGGCCGCCTTCGGAATAGCGCCGCCCGCCGGCGTTCTGAACGGGTCGAGCACCAGATTGGCGAAACTGTCGATCTTTATGGCTTCAGGCCCGTCAATGCCGAAGGGCTCATCCACGGCGATATTTTCGGGCGGGCAAAACGTGCCGAAGAGTTGATCCCAAAATGAAAAAATCGTGCCGAAATTTCGGTCGAGATGATCGGGTTTTGATGAATGATGCAGATGATGAACATGGGGCGTGATAAAAACCCGCGAGACTACCCGGTCGATCGAGATCGGCAGGCCGATATTCATATGCGTGAGCGTATTGATCGCCGCCTGTACGGCAAAATGCGCCAATACGCCTTCAGGCGAATATCCGATGAGGAAAGCGAGCGGCGCCGAAACGGTTGCACGGAAAAACGCTTCGAATGGATGGAACCGCAGCGATGTTGAAACGTCAACATGCTCGTCTGCATGATGGGTTCGGTGAAGCCGCCAGAGAAAATACCATTTGTGCAGGGAGCGATGAACAGTGTAGGAAATCAGATCTGCAGCTATAACAGTAACCGCAATGGCGGCCCATAAAGGCGCGGCCAGCCAATTCAGCAATCCAAAATTTTGCGCCTGCGCCGCCAAGGCAATTGCGTAGGCCGCCAGCACAGGAAAAAAACTGAGAATAATAACGGAATAAAACGTCATCGACGCATTACGCAGCCATCTTTTCCCGTCGATGGCGACTCGCCGCCAGGGAATTACGCGTTCGATAATCATCCCCGCGCCGAGAATGGCGACCAGATAAATCACGCCTGACCAGCCTTTTAAAAATTCCATGGCTTGAAGCCTGCTTTCCAATTTCGGCCAAAACGCCGACCCCGACAACATCTTGCGCCGTTCTGGGGCGTTCATGCAGCACCGTAGCCATATCAATAATCACGCCATTTTTCCACGATCAATAAGGCTGATTACGCGAATTCCATATCGGCGCCACAACCATAAAGGGAGCAGGTTTGCGCTAAGGCTTACCAGCGTGTAATATTTGAGTCGCAGCAATCACGCTGTATCGAGATGGGAATTGGGGGACCTATGAAGAAATATTTATTGGCTGGCGCCATCGCAATTATGTCATCACCGGCATTTGCCAATGGCAGCTATATGGACGTGCCAGAAATGGACGCAGGCGCCGGTCTTGCAGCAGTTGCATTCTTGGTTGGCGTCGCGGCCATCATCCGTGAACGATCTAAACGTAAATAGGGAAAGATGATAATGAACAAGTATCTACTGGCATGCGCTGTCGCACTGATGACATCGCCGGTTTTCGCGAGCGAACCGCCTCGTATGGACGTACCTGAAATGAGCGCAGGCCCGGCCGTCGCCGCGATTGCTCTGCTCATCGGCGCGGCGGCGATCATTCGTGAAAGATCAAAACGTAAATAAGGGGAACGAAATGAATAAATATCTTCTTACAGGCGCGGTTGCGCTCATGACATCGCCAGCCTTTGCGGGCAATCCTGACATGTATATACCAATGCAAGACGTGCCTGAAATGAGCGCCGGTCCGGCTATTGCAGCCATTGCATTACTGATTGGCGCAGCGGCGATCATCCGCGAAAAATCAAAGCGTAAATAAGGGAGAGTAAAAGCATGAATAAATATTTTCTTGCCGGCGCCGTTGCATTGATGTCTTCACCAGTTTTGGCTGGTGATAATGTATTGCCCCCCATTGTGCCGGAGATGAGCGCAGGGCCAGCCATTGCGGCCATTGCATTGCTCGTTGGCGCCGCAGCGGTTATCCGTGAACGGAACAAGCGCAAGTAAACACTTACGTTTAATAATGAACAAAACGGCCTCGCATTCGCTGTGAGGCCGTTTTTATATTCGCTAGTCGTTGCTTTTGAGAATATATTCTGGCGCGGGTCTGGCATAACAACTGATGATTTTGCCTGACGGCGGCCAGCAAGGCTATAAAAGCGAGCATGACTGAAACAACGTCATATTCCGGGGCACAAGCCTCAAGCAGACCGGCGCTGTTGCAGCGCGGGGCGCTGATCTTTGTCCTGGCGCTGATCGAGCTGCCGTTTCTTGCCTTCCTCTATAATCCGTTTGCCATCAACAGCACCGATGCGCTGTGGGTCGCCATACAAGCGGGATTGCGGGATCTGGCGCCCGCCGTCACGTTCTTCATTGCCGCGATGGCGGTGCTTCTGGCGCCGCGTCTGCGCAGCCTTTACGACGGATGGCGCATGGCGGCGACGGACCATCAATGGCGCCCGTGGCTGATCGCAAACATTGCCGGCTTCATTGCTCTCGCGGCGCTGACACGGCCCTTCAACAACTACGGCGCCAATAGCGCTGGCGCGCCCTGGCTTGCTTTTGCCGCATGGAGCGGCGTCGCCATCGGTCTTTATCTGACGCTGGCTCTGGCGATGGCGCCGCGTCAATTCCTTTTGCGGACCATCGCCAATGAAAGATGGCTGGCCGCCCTTGCCGCAGGCGCGTCCGCTTTAATTATCGCAGCGTCGGAAATGTCGCAACGATCCTGGAACGCGCTTTCCGAAGCAACGTTTCATGTCTCGGCGTTTTTTCTCGGCCTGGTTGAACGGGATGTCGTCGCCCTGCCGGACGAACGCGTTCTCGGCGCCGGCGATTTCAAGGTCAACATCGCCGCTGCCTGTTCCGGTTATGAAGGCATTGGCCTCGTCACCGCGTTTCTTGCAATTTATCTTTGGATCTTCCGGTCCGTGTTGCGCTTTCCAAATGCTTATCTCGTTCTGCCGATTGGCATTGTCGCCATCTGGCTGTTGAACAGCGTCCGCATCGCCGCGCTCATCTTCATCGGTGAGCATTTCTCCGCAGATGTAGCGGTGACCGGATTTCACTCCCAAGCCGGATGGATGATGTTTCTGATTGTGACGATAGGCATCATGCTGGCGACCCATCGCATCAGCTTTTTTCATGATATGGGCGCAACCCATAAAGAAGAAGCGCCCTCGCGCGCTTTCCAGCAGGCGCTGCATCTTTTGGGGCCGTTTCTCGCCATGACTGCGGCGGGGATCATCGCCGCCGCCTTCACCGCGCAAGGCTACTGGCTTTACGCCCTCAGGGTCATCGCCATTAGCGCCGCATTGCTCGTCGGCTGGCGGTTTTACCGGACGCTTTCCTGGCGCTTTAACGCAGAAGCGCTGGCGATTGGCGTCGCCGTTGGTGTTGTGTGGATTGCAACTGACCCCGGCAAAGCTGAGGCGAGCGAGCTTGGCGCGTGGATTGCCGCCCTGCCGCCTGCCGCCGCCGCGGCATGGATCATGATGCGTCTGTTCGGCACAATCATCCTTGTACCGATTGCAGAGGAGCTTGCCTTTCGCGGTTATATCCACCGCAAACTGATCGCCGACAAATTTGAAGCTGTCGCCGAAGGCGCCTTTGCCTGGAAGGCCTTTATCATCAGCTCCGCGCTCTTTGCTTTCCTCCACGACCGCTGGCTTTCCGGCGCGCTCGCGGGCGCCGCGTTTGCGATCGCGCTTTATCGCTCAGGCAAAATCACAGGCGCGATCACCGCTCACATGTCGGCAAATGCGATCATCGCTTTTTGGGCGATCGCTGTCGGGCAGTGGAGTCTGCTTTAAGCGGCGCTGGCAGCGCGTTCGCGGCGGAAGGCGTTGACGCGGTCAAACTGGCTTTGAATATTGCTGACCGGCGCAGCCTCAACATTACCGTCGAGACGAGCCCCGCGCACCGGCAGGGTGAGGCGCGCGGTGGTGCCCTCGCCCGGCGCCGATTGCAGTTTCAAGGCGCCGCCATGAAGTTTTGCCAGCGAGAACGCGAGCGACAAGCCAAGACCGGACCCTTGTGCGCCGCGTACGCCGTTTTTATGCGTATCGGAAAAGCGTCCGCCGAGTTTGGCGACAACGACATTGTTCATGCCGACGCCCGTGTCGCGAACGGTAAAATCAATCGCGCCGCATTTTGCTGCAACCGATAACTCGATCTCGCCTTCGCTGGTGAATTTTACTGCGTTGGACAAGAGGTTGATCAAAATCTGCTTGACGGCGCGCGCGTCAATCATCGCTTCGGGAAGATTGGGCTCAATATTGATGATGAGCTCGAGACCAGCTTTTTCCGCTTCGCCGCGGATCATCGCGATGCAATCACGTGCGATCGGGCCGGGACGCATCATGATTGGTTTGATTTCGTAGCGCCCGGCTTCCGCTTTTGCATAATCAAGAACGGAACTGACCAGATCCAGAAGATGCGCGCCAGAGCCATGAATGTCTTCGATATATTCAGCGTATTTTGCATGGCCGAGCGGTCCGAAAGTTTCAGCCCGCATAGCGTCGGCAAACCCCATAATGGCATTCAGCGGGGTTTTCATTTCATGGCTCAAATCCGCCATCATGTCGGCGTGCTCAGCGCTCGACGCCGGAGCGCGCTGAGGGCTAGCTGCAGATGCGCTTTGCGCGGCGCCTTGTTCGGCCGCGGCTCTGGCCTCGCGCCGCATGGCGAGCTCATCACCGCGATCGCGGATCAACGCCATCATGCGGCCGCGCCCAATCGGCTTGAAGGTGATTTCTGCCGCCGCCGCCGCCCGGCGGACCCGCAACAGCCGGAATTTGGCTGTCAGCCGCCGCGCCTCGACATAATCGCCATTTTCCACAGCCTGCTTCATCACCGCCTGGACCCCTGCCCGGTCTTCCCGGCGGACAAAGTCAAAAATCGAGCGACCGATCAGATTGCCGGCGGCGCCAATGACCTCGTCGGCAGACGCGGACGCCTCCAGGATAGTCCCGTCATCATAAAGGGTCGCTACAATATCGCCGGGACCACCACGCCAGACCGGGCCGCCGCGGGCGCTAGAGCTCAGTTTTTTCAGATAAGAAAGAGGGCGAAAATTCATCATCGTCTCAAGTCGGCTTCAAAATACGCGTTAACGCAATCAACAGATTCGTTAATCGATCTTCACCATTGAGCGATTGTCGTTAATAAATGCTGAATGGGTGAAAATGCTGTAAATCTTGCATTCCGCAGTTTTGAGCGGTCGAATTTATTGATAATTCGGTTAGGATGATCAAGAAGGTCTTAATGGGTGGGGCGTTAATGTGGCGGCGTGGTGGGGGCAGCGGATTTCCGGGGCTCCCGTCGAGTTTGTTACATGCTGGGAGAAGTTATCTATGTCGCGTATGAGATTGCGAACCCGGGCCCTAAATGCCCCCCATCGTATTGCCCGCCGCCGTCTTGCTCCAGGGGCGGCGCTGGCCGCAGCCATTGTCGCAGGATTTGCCGCCACCGGCGTTTCCGCCGACACGCTTGCTCAACCCAAGGATACGACGCTGGAACGCACTGCCGCCAATTATGTGCGTTTTCGCGAGGATGTCGCCGCAATTGAGGCGATGCCGTTCGACAATGCAAATGTCACCCGCGAAGCGCACCGCCGGCTCGCCGCCCATGATTCGCTGGAGCTTTCCGCCGGCTGGGTCGCCTATGCCGCGCTTGTGGCTGCGGACACGCCAGAATTTGCCGAAGCGCTGAAGAAGGAAATGAAGAAAAAGAAGCGGCGCGGCGAGCTTGGCGGCAAGCAAGGGCTGTTGTCCAATCTTGCTCAGGACCCAACCTACGCCAGAAGGCTGCCCGGCGCGAATCAGGCGATGGAGGCAATTCTCGCCATGACTGCCAATGACGGCGCCCGTATCACGGCGCTCGGCGAGGCCTTTAAAGGGCAGGCCTATGCGATGCAGAAAACCAAATGGGGCAAGCAGCGCATTGCCGGCAGTCAGGA
>JAJFGC010000205.1 GCA_021776345.1 Hyphococcus sp.
GATGCTCGACCTCGACGCCGATGAAGTCGTAACACCGGAATTCGCGGCGGAACTAAAAACATTGTTCGCCAATGGCGAACCACCAAAAAAAATATATCAGGTAAAGATCACATTGGCGCCGCCGGTTGGCGATCCGTGGATGGACTTTGGCGTGCATCTGCGGCAGCGGGTTTATGATCGCCGAATTGTCCGCGCGCCTGATCATGACAGCTGGGACCAATTCAAATTACCCGAAGGGGTGGAGATCGGGCGCTTAAATGCGCCGATTTTGCACTACGCCTTCAGTGATATCGCTCACTTGACGCAAAAGCTCAATCGCAACTCATCGATCGAAGCGCCGTTAAAATCGAAGCCGCAATTAGCCTTGCGAATTATTTTTGCGTTGCCGTTTTATTTTGCGAAGCGATATTTTCTTGATCAGTATTTCCGCGGCGGCGTCTACGGGTTTGCTCTGGCTTTAATCTACGGCTACGCCCGTTGGCTGCGCGACGTAAAAATGTGGGAGGAGCACAAGAAGCGCTAAAATAGCGTCGATCCTCTTTTTAACCTAGCGCTCAGCGCTTATCGAGAGACGTTCGCCAGCGCTGACATTATCAGCGCGCTTTACGACGCCATTTTGAAATTGAACTTCGATCGACGCCTCTTTTTCATTGCCCAGGCCAACGATAATTTCCGCGGATTGGTCAGAACCCAATCCCTCCCCAGACAAGAATTGCTGCGTGCGCGTGAGGCCATCCGGCGTTGTAGTCGTAACGATGGCGCCAAGCGAAGATGGCGCATCCGGAAGGCGGATTTTTATCCAATTTCCGGTTTTTACACCGCTCATAAATGCTTTTGCCGGACCATCGATATTCGCCCAGATCAGGTCAGGTCGACCGTCATCGTTGAAGTCAGCAACGATTGGCGCAACCGCATAGCTACGGTTTACAGCGCCGACGCGCTTTTCAACCGGCATGAATTCACCGTCAGAATATTGCAGCATAATCTTGCAGGCGTATTTATGCAGAAAATTTCTGCCTGGAAAACGGGCGTAGTTTTGTGCTGCCAGCAAATCTTGCCGGCCATCAAGATTTATATCGGCGACGGCAACGCCCCACCCAAACCCGATGCGCGCAGTGCGCGTTTGCCTCGCCACATCCTCAAACCCCTCGCCGCTGCGGTTTCGAAATAGCATGTAGCTCGGGTTAAACAGGTCATCATTGCCGAGATCACCACGAAGCAGTTTTTCCGGCAAGGTATGACCGACATTAGAAAAATAAAAATCGATAAAGCCGTCATTGTCATAATCGCCCGCGCCAATTCCCATTGGATAGGAATTAACTGATGGATTATCGATACGCCGAAATGGAAAGGCGCCAGTATTTTCGTATGTTTCAACAACGCCCGTGTCTTGCGCAACAACAAGATCGCTATCGTGATCATTATCGATATCGACAAACATCGCCGTGAAGGTGTTGTGCTGGCGCCAAACGCCTGCCTCTTTCGAAACATCGCGCCATGTGTCGTCGCCATTATTCAGAAAAAGATGACTGTAGCCGCCATAGGGCCGTGTGAACACTGCCTGGCCTTCGACAAGGTCGTTTTTGATATACCCAGAAATATAGAAATCGACAAACCCGTCCTTGTTAACATCGCCTAAGGCAATGGAAAGCGGTGTGGTATTATTCGCTAGCGGAAGATTTAGATTTTCGCTTGTAAAGCCATCGCCGACATTCCGATGCAACCAAACACCGGATTCACGCGTGACAAAAAGATCGATATTGCCATCTTTGTCGACGTCAATTGACGCGGCGCCATGGGTCGCATCTGCGGCGGACTTCGCCAACCGATAATCCACTCCCAAAGAGACAAAACCTTTGCCGCGTTTGTAACCGAAGAACGCATCGCTCTGGTCTTTACCGCCGCCAAGGAAAAGCTCTTCGACGCCATCGCCATCAACATCAATCGCGGCGGAAGCCATAAACGGCAATGAATTATCAAGATCTGCGTTGTGCGTAAAGGGCAATGCCACTTCAACAAAACGCATATCCGTTTCGCCTTGCTTTTTCCATTCGAGTTGCCAAAGCCGAAATGCAGCGCCGCCTGTCAGCGCAAGAGCGATAATGACGCCGATCACAATCAGCGACACGCAGCCAATACCAATGATGAAAATCTTTCGGCCCATAGCCGCCCTCGCCCTCTGCTTCACCCGCAAATTCGGGCGACAGATTAGCGTTACGCTTATTCGGCGACAATTCACACCGGCGTGTGCGGCATTTTAAGAAAGCCCTTAAGGTCCCTGTTTCGCCAGCGAATTAAGGATACCGCCAGCCGCCTCAATCGGCGTAGTAGTCTTTAATGAGATTAAGCTCTGCAAGCGCCGGCTCATCATAGTCGCAGTCATCAATCGAGGGGCGCGGCGGCAGCGCCACAGGATCAAACGCCTCGCCGTTGAACTCATAGGGTACGCGATCGAGGATAGCGCGGATAATGTTAAGCCGCGCCTTTCTTTTGTCGTTGCCGTCAACCACAAGCCATGGCGAATAGTCTTTCGAACATTGCGCAAACATCTTGTCGCGCGCTTTGGTAAACTCGATCCACAATTCGCGCGCCTTCAAATCGATCGGCGATAGTTTCCACCGCTTGCGCGGATCATGGGCGCGATCTTGAAAGCGCGCTTCCTGCTCTTCGGCGGAAACATGAATCCAGAATTTTATGAGAATAAGCCCACTATCGACGAGCATTTTTTCGAACATCGGCGCTTCACGCATAAAGGTTTCATGCTCTTGTTCGGTGCAAAACCCCATCACCGGCTCGATCACGGCGCGATTATACCAGGATCGGTCGAATAGAACGATCTCGCCGCCAGCGGACAAATGTTTCACATAACGCTCAAAATACCACTGTGTGCGCTCGCGGTCCGATGGTTTTGGCAGCGCAACAACGCGCCAGATACGCGCGTTCATCCGTCTCAGGATGGTTTTGATGGCGCCGCCCTTTCCGGCCGCATCGCGGCCCTCAAAGATAACCGCGACCTTCAAGCCCTTGCGCTGAACGGTTTCCTGCAGCTTGGCGAGTTCAAATTCGAGAACTTCCAGCTCTGCTTCAAATGTTTTCTTTTTCATCCGGTGTCAGCCTTTTCGCCAAGCCGCTCGCCATTGGGCGCAAAAAGATAGTCTTTGCGGCAGAACTCACAAGTGACCCGAATAGCGTCGTTCTCCACCATGTCGTGCAAATCTTCCTGCGAATAACGACCAAGCACCGCTGCGATCTTCTCGCCATTACAGCTGCATTCAGCATGCACCGGCAAGGCGTCAAAAACCCTGACGCCGTCTTCATGAAACAACCGATAGAGCAGCGTTTCAGTGCTGATCGACGGGTCCAGCAATTCATCGTCTTCGGTTGTCTGGACGAAGGCTGCGGCGCGCGTCCAGACATCCTGATCGTCTTCGCTCATCAGCATTTCTTCGCCGCGCTCGCGCGTGCCGCCTTCGCCAGGAACAAATTGCGCCATAATGCCGCCGGCGCGCCATCGGTCGGGCTCTCCTGGCGACGATAAACGACCGACCGCGAGCTTCACCATGGTCGGGATTTGTTCGGACTGATCAAAATAGGAGATTGCCGCCTCAGCGAGGCTAGACCCTTCGATCGGCGTCACGCCCTGATAGCGCTCCATATCAGGGCCCTGATCAATCGTCATCACGATGTGACCCTTGCCGAAAAGGGAGATCCCGCTGCCCGTGATCTCTCCGCTCTGGAGGGTCGCCGTTCCTCTCAAGGCGCCGCCTGCCGTATAATCAGCAACAACCATCGGCGCCTGGCCGTCGCCCTGCGCCTGAAATATCAGCTTGCCGTCAAATTTCAGCGACGCGCCCATCATCGCGACGAGGCAGGCCGCCTCGCCCAGTAAAACACTGACCGCATCGGGGAACTGGTGGGCGTTTAAGATCTCGTCGATCGCGCCCGACAAACGTACAACATGGCCGCGCACCGCCGTGTCGCTGATCTGAAAAGGCAAAATAGCGTTGTCATCCGCCAAAATTTCGCTTGGTTTTTCCGTCACAGCCCGGCTCCTAATCCTTCAGCTTATAGCCGGACCGGAATAACCGGTAGCAGGCAAACCCCAAGGCCAGCATTAACGCCGTCGTAATGGCGACACCGATGGCGAGGCTGGCTTCGGCTTTCCCCGTAAAGCCGTGGCGAAAGCCGTCAATCAGATAATAGACAGGGTTATAATGGCTCGCTGTTCTGAATGGCTCGGGCAATCTTTCTACGGAATAAAACGTGCCTGACAAAAAGGTGAGCGGCGTAATGACAAAATTGGTAACGGCCGCAAGCTGGTCAAATTTTTCCGCCCAAACGCCGCCAATGACGCCCAACATGGCGAAGATCAACGCTGCCGCCACGGAGAAATAAACCACCGCCCACAAAGCTTCAATCTTCATCTGGCCGCCTGTCGCCGCCATAAACCCGGCGCTCGTGACCGCGGTAATTAACCCGACCAGCAATCCACGCGTTGCCGCGCCCGCGACAAAAGCAACGGTCAACTCAGCCGCCGACAAGGGCGGCATCAGGACATCGACAATCGAGCCCTGCACTTTTGCGACAATCAACGACGAAGAGGAATTGGTGAACGCGTTTGTCAGCACCGCCATCATGATCAGGCCCGGGGCCAAAAACTCGACAAATGGCACGCCCGCAACAGCTGGGCGCGACGCGCCAAAAGCCTGTGTAAAGACGACCAGGAAGAGGAGCGTCGAGATAACCGGCGCAATAACCGTCTGTGTCACCACTTTCATAAAGCGGCGCACTTCTTTGAGATAAAGCGTCCAGACCCCCAGCCAATTGACCGCGCCAAAGCGGCGTTCACCAAACACATCCTGCCCGCCGGCGGGCGGTGTTGGATTTTTTAAAGGGGGGCTGGCGCCATCCATATCAGCGATATTTTCTTTGTTGCGATGCAGCGCATCTGGCGCCGTAGAGCCGGTTCCGTCAAGCATGAACGATTATCAACATATTGTGGGCAAAAATAATAGGTGGCGCCATGTTGTGTTTTGAGTTTCGTGAGATACTATATTTTGGCGCTTTGCAGAGCGCGCAGAGCACGTATACCAGATATTGATTTTCGCCGCTGAGGCGCTTGAAGCGCCGATAGATGGGTAGGGAGCACGGCATCATGGCATGGACAGACGAACGAGTTGAGCTGTTGAAGAAACTCTGGGCGGAAGGGCTTTCCGCCGCTCAAATCGCTAACAAGATGGGCGGCGTCACCCGTAATGCCGTGATTGGCAAGGTCCACCGGCTAGGGCTGTCGGGCAGAGCGACGCCGGCAAAACCGCAACGCGGATGCGCGCCATCGGCTGAGCGAAAAGAGGCAAGCCCGCCGAAAGAACGCCGCGTGGAAGTCAAGTCTGTCATTCCTGAACCGGAATTCATCGCGCCGCTCGTGCTGGATACTGGCGACCGCATGACCGTCGCGACGATAAAAAACAATATGTGTAAATGGCCGCTGGGCGATCCCGCGACCGATGACTTCCATTTCTGTGGACAGTCAACGCTTTCCGGCAAGTCCTATTGCGCTTATCACGCTCACCTCGCCTTCCAGCCGCCGCAACGGCGCGACGCAAGGCGCGAACCAAGACGTGTATTGCCCGCGCAACAAAAACGGCGCGCCACCGGCTAACTCAAGAGTTTCAAATCAGAATTAAAAAGCCCGCCTCATTTGGCGGGCTTTTTTATGCGCTCGCGCCAGCGTCAAGCGCGTAGCCTGCCGATCGCACAGTGCGGACAGGATCACCCTGCTTGTATTTGTTGAGCGCTTTCCTGAGCCGCCCGATATGAACATCGACCGTGCGCACCTCGACAAAGACGTCCGACCCCCAAACCGCATTCAATAGCTGCTCGCGGGAAAATACCCGGCCCGGATGCTGGATCAAATGATCGAGCAGTCGGAACTCTGTCGGACCAAGGTGAATTTCCTTATCGCCGCGCAAGACCCGGTGCGACACGCGATCAACGATGATGTCGCCAACGGTCACTTTGTCTTCAGCAAGGCCGGGCCGAATGCGGCGCAACACCGCGCGCACCCTCGCGATCAGCTCATTGGTTGAAAAAGGTTTGGTCAGATAATCGTCGGCGCCGGTGTCGAGGCCGCGAATACGGTCAGCCTCCTCGGCCCGCGCGGTCAGCATGATGACCGGCAAATTCGCAGTTTCCGGCCTTGAGCGTATTCGGCGACAGACCTCAATGCCAGAAACCTTCGGCAGCATCCAATCAAGAATAACAAGGTCCGGTGCGCTTTCTTCTATCTGCAACAGCGCGTCCTCTCCGTCAGTAGCGAGGGAAACATCAAAATTCTCTTTACCAAGATTATATTCCAGAAGAGTCGCTAGCGCCTCTTCATCCTCGACGATCAAAACCTGGGTGGCGGCCATTGGTTAACTCCGGTCAGCAATCACACCGAGCCGCCGGAATGTCTGGACCCGGCGATATTACGCGGCGCGACAATTGTTGTCGCCGTCTCATCGCCTTTTGGGCGCGATTCGACAAGGGGCGATCCCGTCACGAGGAAATGAATCGCTTCTGCAATATTTGTCGCGTGATCGCCCACTCGCTCAAAGTTCTTGGCGATAAACACAAGGTGCGTGCACGTATTTACTTTGTCGGAATCCTCCATCATCGTGAGGAGGATTTCTTGAAACACCGAATTATAAAGCTCGTCGACTTCGTCGTCCCCACCCCAGACAGCTTTTGCCGCCTCAAGGTTGCGGGTCGAATAAGCATTCAAAATATCCGAAAACTGGCGCAGGCTAGCCCGCCCCATCCGCGCGACGCCATGACCCGCGCGCGCCGGCGCTTCGCGACTGACGACCAGTGTGCGTTTGGCGACATTCTTTGCCATGTCGCCAACCCGCTCCAATTCGCCGGTCAACTTCATGATCGTCATGACTTCGCGCAGGAGCTCATCAGGCAAGAGCTCCGCGGCCAAAAGCGCCATGACCCGCATTTCGATGTCGCGATCATACTCATCCACGCGCCGATCCATTGGGATAAGCGCCTCAGCCGCGGCGACGTCGCGGCGCTCAAATGCCGTAATCGACGCCTGTAACTGGCTTTCGACAAGCGCCGCCATCCGCGACAACTCAGTTTCGAGCTTTCGCCGGGCGGGAAAAGAAGAATGAAAGGGCTGCAACGCCATATTTATCGCCAATACCAATTTGCTTTACGCTGACATGCGCCTAAATGCCTATGTATTATGACATATTCTTGTCTGAATCTTGTTTCATAGCGCATTTTGTGCGCCAATGACAAATTCCTGTCATTCAGACTTGTCAACGGCAAGGAAAAAGCAGGCAAACGAGGTTCCGCCAGCAAGCCGGCTTTCTATTTGAAAACCGCCTTTGTGCCGATTGGCGATGTGTTTCACGATTGCGAGGCCAAGACCGGTGCCGCCGCTTTTTCGGCTTTGCTCAAGATCAACGCGATAAAACCGTTCGGTCAATCGTGGCAGATCCGAACGCTCAATACCCGGGCCAAAATCGCGGATTTGAATATAGACGAGATCATCGACGGAGACATTGAGACGCGCCGCCGCCTGGGCGACGGAATCGCCTGCCCGGTGGGCCGGCTCCGCCCCGCCCGTCAGCGGCGGCGGCGCGCCGCGCCCGACCCGCACCTTGATCATCGCCGGATCACCGCCATACTTCACGGCATTATCCAGAAGGTTTTGGACCGCCTGAAAAATTTCATCGCGGTCCGCATAGATTTTTGTCGGCTCGTCTGTGTCTTTGACGAAATCGACAATCGCGCCCGCCCGCTCAAGCAGCGGCGCGACACTGTCGATCACATCGCCTGCCAGAAGCGCAAGATCCACCGTGCCTTTGGGCGGGACATGCTCGTTCAACTCGATGCGCGACAACGACATCAAGTCAGAGACAAGCCGTTGCATGCGTTCCGCCTGCGACTGCATGATCCCCAAGAATTTTTCCCGCGCTTCCGGGTCAGTTTTGGCGTGACCGCGCATTGTCTCAATGAAACCGAGCAGCGACGCGATCGGCGTGCGCAACTCGTGACTGGCGCTGGCGATAAAGTCCGCGCGCATCTGCTCGACCCGGCGCTCGCTGGTGAGATCGCGGACAAAGACAAGCGAGCGCATATTGCCGTCTCCATCCTCAACACCTAACGGCGCCACCAGCGCCTGACAGGAGCGCGCGACCGAACCGGGTGTCACAAAGTCAACAGTTTGCGTTCCCCGGGTTGCTGAGGCGTTCTCAGCCGCCTCAAACACATCCGGCGCACGCAAAACGGCTGCAAAATGTCGCCCTTCGATGGCGCTTGAGCCGACCAACTCGTTAGCGGCGGGGTTTGCATATTCAACGATGCCGTCTGCATCGAGAATAAATAACGGGTCCGGCAATGCCTTAGCAACATCTCGCGCGACACGAAGGCCGGCCAGCTCTTCGCGTTGCGCTGCCAGTTGCGTATTCACAAGCTGGCGGATCGGCTCGGCAAACCCATGGGTCGGGGCAATGCGGTTTCGAAGATAAAGCACGATCGCGAATATCAGCCAGGCGCCAAGCACAATCTGCCAGCCAACGAGCCCTGCAACAATGACGACAATGCCAATGACGCCGGCAATGCCAACCGCCCAGAAAAAATCACGCCGGCGCAATCGGGCGACCGACTTGTCAATTTCCGAAGAGAGAGATTGTTGCATCTACTATGCTCAGCCAGGGCGTTAGCCGGCGCTCCTGCGACGCATCAGCTCAAACACACCGCCACCAACCAATCCCGCAAGGCTTTGCAAAGTCAGACCGAGGGCGTCACGGGCGCCGCCAATAATACCGGCGCCGCCGCCGAGCTGCGCCTCAACGAGCGTGAGCATGGCCAGCATCCCGACAGCGCCCGCCACAGGAAAGGCAATGACTGCAAGAAAGGGGAGAAAACGTTTAACAACACTGGCAACAAGAAAGGCAACAGCCAGCGTGACCACAATGATCACGGCATAGGCCCAAAGGCCGACAAAATTTTCCCAGTAAGTCTGTATTTGCTGATTAGCCGTATAAATCGCACCGATCTCAGCCTGTTTCGCCAGCACCTGTTGCGTGTAAAAAAAAGAAGCCGCCACATAGGTGACAACGATCGAGGCAAGAAATGCCAGAGCACTGTTCAAAATCCGCATTTTCAGCCTCACGCGTTGGATCGCGACATTGCTTTTGTCACATGAGCGGCGTTGACGTCGAGCCCCTTGCGCGATTACGTCTATGGTTCACATCGCCGCTATCCGAAATAGAGGTCTAAAATGTCATCCGCACTTCCCCGCACAATCTTGTCCAGCTGTGTATTTCTTTGTGCAGCAGCATGCGCCGACAATGAGGCGGCGACCGCCGCAGCGGTCGATAGCGGTGTCAAACCGGGCGGCGGCGGCGGTGACGCCTCGCTGCAAAAGACGCTTGCCGACCCGGCGCCGGAAGGCGAGACGGCGCTGAACGTGGAAACGCTCGCGGATGGCCTCGTCAATCCGTGGTCGGTCTCTTTTTTCCCGGATGGCGCGATCTTGGTCACCGAGCGCGAAGGCCGGGTCCGTGCGATCCGCAACGGCGCCCTTGATCCAACGCCGATTGCCGGGGCGCCAGCAGTGCTCGCCTGGAATCAAGGCGGCCTCTTCGATATCCTTCCGCATCCAGACTATGAAGAAAATCAGACTATTTTCATTTCCTATGCCCATGGGACAAAAGAGGCGAACGGCCTGCGCGTTGCACGAGCGACCTTTGACGGCCGGACCATCAGCGACTTGCAGGTCCTTTATGACACGACGCCGACGAAAGACACCGGACACCATTTTGGCGGGCGTATGGTCTGGGGACCGGATGACAAGCTTTATTTCACCATGGGCGAGGGGTCGCGCTACAAGGAAAAAGCGCAGGACATGTCAACAAGTTACGGTGCTGTCATCCGCCTCAATCCTGACGGATCGGTTCCCAATGACAATCCTGATTTTGGCGACGGCGCCCTGCCGGAGCTTTACTCCAAAGGCCACCGCAACCCGCAAGGCCTTGCTTATGACGCGGCCCGAGACGTGATGTGGGAACACGAGCATGGTCCAAAAGGCGGCGACGAAATCAATATTATTGAGCCCGGCGCGAATTATGGTTGGCCGATCGCCACTTATGGCATCGACTATAATGGCGCCCGGATTACACCGTTTACAGAATATGAAGGCACAAAACAGCCCTTCAAATATTGGACGCCGTCGATCGCGCCTTCAGGACTTGCGGTCTATCGCGGCGATCTCTTTCCCGACTGGGACGGCGATCTCCTTGTTGGCGCACTCTCATTGACCGCCCTTCACCGCGTGATCATGGATGGCGACAAGGAGGTCGGCGAGGAACGCTATCTCATCGGCGAACGTATTCGTGACGTTCGCGTCGGGCCGGATGGCGCGATCTATGTCACCACGGAAGACAGCGGCGGAGCCGCTATTGGCAAGGTTTTGCGCCTGACGCCGCAATAAGCCTAATCGAGTGAAATCCGACGCGCCGCCTGACGGGCAAACCGCAAGGTGACCGCTTTTCGGCGGGCTGCGGCCAAGGCCCTTTCCTGTGCCGGCTTTCGGACCATCGCGCCATAGGCGTCCGCGAGGATAAGGCCCTCGGTTTCGGGGAGGATCTCCAACGGAAACGAAGGATCGACCGCAAAGTAAAACTGGTCGCAATAATCGAGATAGTCGCGCCATTTGCCGTCGCATTCAAAATCAGCGCGACAGGACTTCACCTCGACAATGGTCAGCCGTCCTTTTCGATCAAGACCAGCAACATCGGCGCGGCGGCTGTTTGCTAGTTTGAACTCAACCAGCGGCGACAAGCCCAGCTCGATAAAAAGCCGGACAACGCCGCGCGTTAAGACAACCGTCTGGTCTGGTCGCGACAGCGGGTCAGTGCCCACAGCAATTGAAGCGCTCACGTTCTGCATTTGTTCATGAAACGCTGTGAACGCGCGATCGTCAAGGCCGGCGAAAATATTGTTTGGAAATCAGCCCTGGAATTCTGGCAGTCGCACGATAAGGCCGTCCAGTGCATCGCTGATCTTAAGCTGGCAGGAAAGCCGCGAATTTTCTTTCGGCTCAGCAGCAAAATCGAGCATCGATTCTTCCATGGCCTCCGGCTTGCCGGTTTTCTCCCGCCAAGCATCATCAACATAAACGTGGCAGGTCGCACAGGCGCATGCCCCGCCGCAATCGGCGTCAATGCCCGGCACCATATTTTGCACCGCCGCTTCCATCACCGACACGCCGTTTTCGGCCTCTACGACATGCTCGGTCCCGCTGTGTTCGATATAAGTAATTTTCGCCATGGTCTCGTTTCTTGGGTCTTAGGAACTGATAAATCTGCACAAGGGCGTCATTTAAGGCGCCCAGACCAGACGGCAAGCCCCAAAATGTACGCAGGCGCAGTTCACACAAGCTTGCGCCAATGCCGGATTGCCCCGATATGGCTGCCAATGTCGATTATATCAATTGATCTGCCGGATGAAAAAGCGGCCGCCGCTTTTGGCGCCAAAATGGCCCCGCTGCTGCAAACCAGCGATATTGTCTGCCTTGAAGGGCCGCTCGGCGCCGGCAAAACGACGCTGGCGCGTGGTTTGATCAGGAAATTTTGCGGCGTGAGTGAAGCGCCCAGCCCCACATTCACGCTCGTTGAAACCTACGAGAACGTGATTGGCGCCCTTTGGCATTTCGATCTTTATCGGTTGGAAAAGCCCGCCGATGTCTGGGAACTCGGCCTCGAAGAAGCATTGAATGACGGAATCTGCCTAATCGAATGGCCTGATCGCATTAATGCTATTCTCCCCGACACTGCGTTGCAGCTCAGCCTCTCTATCGACAGCGCCACAGCACGCACCCTTACCATTTCCGCGCCTAAAAGCTGGCGGCAGCGCCTTCGCGCCGCAGGCATAGAATGAAGAATCGCGTATGGTCGCCTCAATGAGCATGAATAAAACAGATGACAGCGCCCGCGCGCAATTCTTAGCATGCGCTGGATGGGAAAGCGCTCGCCTGCGCCCACTTGCTGGCGACGCCTCAACGCGCAGCTATATGCGCGCCGAGCAAAATGGCCGCAACGCGGTATTGATGATCGCGCCGACGGGCGCCGAAACTGCGCCCTGTCCCGTAGACGCCAATGACGAAGAGCGTCGCACGCTTGGATACAACGCAATGGCGCGCCTCGCCGGCCCGAATCTTCATGCCTTTATCGCGATATCGAAGACGGTGAGAGACATCGGGCTCTCGGCGCCGGAAGTCTTCGCCGCAGACGCGGCGCTTGGCCTCGCCCTGATCGAAGATCTTGGCGACAATCTCTACACCAGCGCCGTTGCGGCGGTTGATGAGGCAACGCTTTATACAAACGCCATCGATGCCCTGCTGAAACTAAGAAAAGCCTCGCCGCCACCGCCGACGGGCAATGGCTATATTATGCTTTCTTATGATGCGCTTGCGTTAAGCGCAGAAACACAGTTGCTCACTGAATGGTATTGGCCGCTCAAAAAAAATAGCATCGCGCCAGATGATCTTCAAGCGGAGTATCTTGACCTGTTTCAAACGCTGATTGGGCGGCTTTCGGCGCCCCATGCGATTGTGCTGCGCGACTACCATGCGGAAAATCTTTTGTGGTTGCCAAACCGGGACGGCGCGGCGCGCACCGGAATCATCGATTTTCAGGACGGCCTTTATGGGCACGGCGCTTATGATCTGGTCTCGCTTCTCGAAGACGCCCGCCGAGACGTATCCCCCGATCTCGCCGCCGCCATGATCGAACGATATTGTGACGATGCCGCCGGGCTGGATCGCAAAGCATTTATGAGCGACTACGCGATCCTTGCTGCCCAGCGAAACGCAAAAATCCTCGGCATTTTTGCCCGCCTGACCAAACGCGACAAAAAAATGCGCTATCTCGATTTTCTCCCGCGCGTGGAGGCTCATTTCCGGCGCGATATTGCACGCGAGGAGCTAGCGCCCCTTCGAGCATTCTTCGCCAAACACTTCCCGGACCTTGCGCCATGAGCCGTTCCAAACCCAATGCCGCGATGGTGTTCGCCGCCGGGCTCGGCACCCGGATGCGGCCCTTAACGGATGATATGCCAAAGCCGCTGATCCCAGTCGCCGGCAAAGCGCTGATCGATTACCCGCTCGACCGATTTGCCATGGCCGGGGTGAAGGAGGCGGTGGTCAATGTGCATTATCTCGCCGATCAGGTTGAGGCCCATGTTCGCGGCCGGACGACGCCAAACGTCTCCATCTCCGACGAACGCGGCCGCCTTCTCGAAACCGGCGGCGGCTTAAAAAAAGCGCGGACGCATTTTTCCGGCGAGGCAATTTTCTGCACCAACACGGATGCGATCATAATTGACGGCGATGGCCGTGAGGCATGTACAAGGCTGATCGATCAGTGGGACAAGGAAACAATGGACGCGCTGTTGCTCCTCGTTCCGATAGAGGCAACGAGTGGGTATGACGGCGTCGGCGATTTTGATCGCGGCGCAGATCGGCGAATTTCGTTTCGACGAGGAGAGCGAGCGCCTTTTGTGTTCACCGGCCTGCAACTCATCTCGCCCGCGCTGATCGATGAAGGGCCGGACGGACCTTTTTCAACAAAACTATTATGGGATCTTGCGATTGATCGCGGCCGATTGTTCGGCGCCGTTCATGACGGCTTCTGGATGCATGTCGGCGACACACAAGGGCTCGACGCCGCGGAAGCGCGATTGAAAGCAGGCGCCGGGTGACCCGCGCCGCCGCGCAGACGAAACTTTTATCGGCGCCGGGGCCAAGGTATTATACGATTGAGGCTGGACGGCCTTTCCTTACCGATCTTGCAGCGTCGCTTCGCTCGTCAATTGAGGCGACGGGCGGCGACATCGCCGATGCGTCTGTCTATCTGCCGACACGACGCGCTGTTCGGGCCCTGTCTGAGGCCTTTGTCGATACCGGGCCCGGCGGCCGCGCCAGTCTGTTGCCCCGCATTCGCGCGCTTGGGGACATTGATGAGGATGAACTGACACTGTTCGCCGGGGCGCCTGAGGATGATCTTGAGCTGCCGCCGGCGATTTCATCCATCGAACGCCGACTTGCGCTCGCGCAAATGGTCGCTGCGAAAGATCGCGCCTTTAGCGGTCAGGAACGTTGGGCCGGCGCTCTCGCCGCGGCGGACGAGTTAGGCAAGCTGCTTGATTCTTTCTATACGGAAGAAGTTTCCCCTGCGGCGTTGGAAACGCTGGTTCCGGAAGAATTAGCCTCGCACTGGAAGGAATCGTTGAAGTTCCTTTCAATCATTACCGAGGTCTGGCCAGCCCACCTCAATGAGGTCGGGCGCATGGACCCGGCAGATCGCCGGATCAAGCTCATCGACCGCCAGGCCGCGCGCTGGCAAGAGGCGCCGCCCACCCATCCGGTCATTATTGCAGGCACCACGGGCTCAACCCCGGCAGTGGCGAGAATGATGAAGATCACGGCGGATCTTCCAAAAGGCGCCGTCATCTTGCCGGGACTTGATCTCACAATGGATGAGCGCAGCTGGGAAACAATAGACGCCCCGCACCCGCAAAGCGGCTTAAAGCAGCTATTAAACGAACTCGAAATCGATCGGCGCCTGGTTAAATTCTGGCCCGGTGACACATCCTCGACACCGCCAAGGCAGGAAATCATATCCGTTGCGCTTTGCCCGGCAGACGCCACCGACGGGTGGCGTGATTGGGCAGTCGCGATCAAGAAGGATAAAACCCGCCTTAATGCAGCCCTTGATCGGGTTGCGCTTGTCGAGGCGAGCGACGAGGAGCGTGAGGCGAGCGCGATAGCGCTTAAAATTCGTGAGACGATTGAAGATCAAAAAAAGACTGTTTTTCTCGTCACGCCCGACCGGGATCTGACCCGCCGTGTTTCGATGAAACTGCGCCGTTGGGATATCGCTGTCGACGACTCCGCCGGCATCCCCTTCTCTAACAGTCCGTGCGGAACCTATTTGCGCCTTGTGGCCTGCTTGCTTCTTGATCCATCAGACGCCGTGGCGCTAATCGCAGTGTTGCGCCATCCGCTCTTTGGCGGCGGCATGAACATGCGCGACCGGATGAGCGCGATCGATGCGATGGACGGCGCCTTGCGCGGCCTGCGCCCGGGAAAAGGCCTCGACGGGTTGCGCCACAAAATTCTAAGCGACAAACGCTATGGCGAGAAGGCAAAGCCAGCGCTTGAAGCGCTGACCTCATGCATTGAGTGCTGGCCGGATACAACAGCAGCATTTGCCGACCGTCTCGAGGCGCATTTGCATATCGTCGAGGCGCTCGCCTCGACAAGCGATGTGCATGGCGGGAAATGCCTATGGCGCGGTGACGACGGCGAAGCGGGCGCAGAAGGGCTGGCGCCGCTTAACCAAGCCGCCCGCGCAATCTCTCATGATGCGCCGCAAGACTACGCCTCGATTTTTGATCAGCTGATTAGCAAAATCACCGTGCGCCGACGTGCGCCGGCACATCCGCGGATCGCCATTCTCGGCCCCCTGGAAGCGCGGCTGCAACAAGCAGACGTCATCATCCTCGGCGGGCTCAATGAAGGCGTGTGGCCGCGCGATGCGGCGATTGACCCGTTCCTGTCCCGGCCAATGCGCCGCGATCTTGGCCTCCCGTCACCGGAGCAACGCATCGGTCTTGCCGCCCATGACTTTGCACAACTCGCCGCCGCACCGGAAATCATGTTCACACGCGCCGCCCGCGCTGGCGGCAAACCGACGAAACCATCCCGCTGGGTCATTCGTCTCAAGAATGTTTTAAAAGGCGCCGACGCGCTCAAACATATCGACCAGACGCACCGATATGAACAATTCTCAAAGCGTCTCGATGATGCGGGCGCGCCGATCAAAATTCCCTCACCGCGCCCACGCCCGCCGGTCGAAGCGCGCCCAAAAGATTTCTTTGTCACGCATCTCGAAAAACATATTCGCGATCCTTATGCGATTTA
>JAJFGC010000206.1 GCA_021776345.1 Hyphococcus sp.
CTCGACGAAAATGATTACCGCATCACCCTTGCCGTCGCCGGTTTTGGCGAAGGCGATCTCGACATTGAATCGCGTGAAAACACGTTGACCATTACTGGCTCGCGCCAGGAAGGCGACGAGGCTTGCGAATTCCTCTATCAGGGCATTGCCGGCCGCTCATTTGAACGCCGCTTCCAGCTCGCCGAGCATGTCAAAGTCGCCGGCGCGTCGCTGGTCAATGGCTTGCTCAACATTGAGCTGAAACGCGAAATCCCAGAAGCCATGAAACCACGCAAGATTGCGATTAACGGCTCTGGCGTGACGGATATTAACGTTCTGAAAGACGCCGACGCTGCTTAAACGCGAGCAGCAAGACTTACATTCCCTCTAAACTTGTAAGGGCGCGGGTCTTCCGCGCCCTTTTTTAATTGCGGTTAAATTGCTACGCTGCCTATTCAACTGGGTGAGGCGGTAGGGAAATGGGCGGAATGCTGAAAATAATGATGATGGCGTTCGCCATTTTTGCGCTTTCCGCCTGCGTGACGGAGCGTGTCGTCAGTAATGAATCGATCTCTATTCCCTACGATCCTTATGATTTTGATCCCGATGATCTCCTCGCCGAAGCTCAAGCCCATTGCGGCGCTTATGGGCTACGCGCCGTCTATGAAGACGAGACCGTCGATCCGCAGTCGGTGCGCTGGCGCTATCGCCATTATCGCTGCGTTTAACGCCGTAAAGTCAGCATTGGCGCTACTTGCCGAACGGTTAATCCACATGTTTTCCAATAGCTAAACGCTGCTGACCTTGTAGCCCGCGTTTTCTCTGGCATTGACAAATACAATTCTTTCTATAACATATGTGTTATGGAAGCTATTGGTTATACAGCTGCGCAGCCTAATCTTGATGCTGTGTTTGCCGCCCTCGCGGACCCGACACGTCGGGCAATCTTGTCGCGACTGGTTGATGGTGAGGCGTCGGTCGGTGAAATCGCGGCTCCCTTTGAGATGAGCCAGCCGGCTGTCTCGCGACATTTTAATGTGTTGGAACGAGCCGGATTAATAGAACGCGGCATCGATGAACAACGCCGGCCCGCCAGGCTGAGCGCTGAAAAAATGGCGCCGGCCGTTCAATGGCTGGAAGAGTTCAGAGCTTTTTGGGAAACGAGCTTCGATCAGCTTGATGATATTCTCGCGACTATGAAACAAACGACAAATAAGGAACCAGATCATGAGTGACGTAGCTAAATATGTTCTTGACCGTGAATTTAACGCGCCCCGTTCCATGGTCTGGCGCGCCTGGACTGATCCGGATCTGTTACAGCGCTGGTACGGCCCCGGTGTTGAAACCATTATCCATCAATATGATCTAAAACCCGGCGGCGCCTGGCATAATGAGATGAAATGGGGCGAAAAATCCGATCTCAGCAAAATGGTGTTTCAGGAAATCACGCCTGAGGCGAAGCTCGTCTGGCATCACTCGGCAACCGATTCTGACTGGAATATCATCAGTAGTCAGATGATGCCGGACTGGCCGCGGGTATTGCTAACAACAGTGACGTTTGAGGATAAGGGCGGCAAAACCAATGTGCGCCTGACGCAAATCCCGATTGATGCGACCGACGCGGAGATTGCCTGTTTCACCAACATGATGGCCAATATGAGCGGCGGCTGGGGTAAAGGCTACGCGATTATCGACGAGATCCTCGGCGAATTGCAGGCCTAACAGACTTGATCGCGCCCGCCCCGGACGGGCCTCCCGTCTGGGCGGCGCCTAGTCGCCCTGCAACAGTTTTTTCGCGGGCCCATGAATTTCCGGCGTTGTCGCGAGGATCGATCCGCCGGCGAGAAATTTATGGCCGCCTTCGATATCGCTGATGATGCCGCCGGCTTCGCGGACAATGGCAACGCCTGCAGCGACGTCCCAGATATTCAGATCGCGCTCCCAGAAGGCGTCGAACCGACCGGCGGCGACAAAGGCAAGATCAAGCGCCGCCGAGCCGAAGCGCCTGACGCCGGCGGTCTTTTCTAAAACCCGTTCGGTTTCCTGCAAGGCGCGGTCGCGTCCCGGGCGGCCCGCAAAGGGCAGGCCGCAAGCAAAGATGCATTCACTAAGATCACTGCGTGACGAGACCCGCAGCCGCCGGTCGTTTAAGTAAGCGCCGTCGCCTTTTTCCGCCCAGAAAAGTTCATCCGTTATCGGATTATAGATAACGCCTGCATGGGCTTGACGGTCACGCTCAAGCGCAATCGAAATCGCAAATTGCGGCAGGCCGTGAAGGAAATTGGTGGTGCCATCGAGCGGATCGACAATCCAGCGATTGGAATTATCGACGCCCTCGATCTCGCCGCGCTCTTCCATGACGAAGCCATATTTTGGCCGGGCCGCAGAGAGTTCTTCAAAAATTGTCTGTTCAGCCTTGTGGTCGGCGCGGGTGACAAAATCGGCAATGCCTTTTCTTGTCACCCGAAGCGACTGCACCTCGCCAAAGTCGCGCGTCAAATCCCGCGCCGCTTTGCGGGCGGCTTTGACCATTATGGTGATTAGTGGGGAGCCGTGGGACATGGGTTATTACGCTTTCTGATTGGCGGCGCACCATACTGGGGCCCCAGTATGGTGCAAGGCCCTGGCGCCATTATCGCATCGCCCAGCGAACTGGTCTAAGGCGGAGTCATGAAAAGAGCGCTGATCCGATGTCAGACTTAACCCCGGCAACGCCTGTGGTCGAAGAGACCAATCTCGGTCCCCGCGTCGCCCGCGGCGCTGCCTGGATCATGGGCGGGGGGCTGTTCGCGCGGTTTTTGGGCGCCATTAACACCATCATCGTCGCCCGGTTGCTGGTTCCCGATGATATCGGCCTTGTCGCGGTCGCGACCATGTCGATGCAATTGTTGCAGGGCTTTTCTGATTTTGGCGTCGCGCAGGCGGTAGTAAAATTCCGTGATGCGGGCCGATCCGATCTCGACACTTTATTTACCTTGTCAGCATTGCGCGGCCTTGCCATTGGTCTTCTGCTGGCGGCGGCGGCGCCGGTCATGGCGGCGGTCTACGATGATCCGCGCATGCTGGGTGTGTTCCTCGGCATTGCCGTCTTTCCGGTGGTCAGCGGATTGATCAATCCGAAATTTTATGAGTTTGAGCGCGAGCTTAATTTTTCTCGAGAGTTTATCTCAACGGTTTTGAATAAGCTCGCCGGCGTTATCGTGTCGGTCACCGTGGCGCTGATCTTTCGAACCTATTGGGCGATTATTCTGGGGCTTGTCACTGGCGGCGTTGTGCAGCTCATTCTTTCTTATGTGATGCGTCCTCACGCGCCGCGATTGAGTTTTAAATCGCTCAAAAAAGTATTTGGATTTTCCGGTTGGCTCGCGGGCGTCAGCTTTATGGCGGCGCTCAATAACAAGCTCGATGTGCCGATTCTGGCGCGCCTGGTCGGCGGCGGCGGCGCGGGGTCGTTTTTTATGGGCCTGCAATTGTCGGAAATGGCGACCGGGCAAATCGCCATGCCGTTAACGCGCGCGCTCTATCCCGGCCTATCGTCGATGCAGGATGATCCCCAACGCATGCGCCGGGCGTATTTAAAAGGCGTAGCGGCGCTCGGCGCCTTTGCCATGCCTGCCGCGTTCGGTTTTGCTTTTGTCGCCGACGATCTGGTGCGACTTGTCCTTGGCGAACAATGGGGCGACGCGGCGATGGTCATCGCCATCCTCGCGCCAGTTATTGGCCTTCAGGCGCTGTTTTACGCGACCCAATCCTATGCGATGGCGCTTGGCCTGACGCGTCTGATCTTTTTCCGGGAACTCATTTTCTTTCTGATACGAATGCCGGTTTTTATCTGGGCGGCGATGGAATACGGCCTGAAAGGCGCGGCCTTCGCGGCTGCGGGGCTTGGGATTTTCCATGTTGTTTTGAACCTTGGGCTTTATGCGCGGGCCAGCGGCGACGCCTTTTGGCAACCGCTTGTGAGCGCCCATCGTTCGCTGGTCGCCGTCGCAGCCATGGCGGCGTATTTTTTGTTGCTGCGTCCAATGTTACCCGGTCTGGCCGACGCGGGCCTGTTGATCCGTCTCGTCGTCGATATCAGTGCGGGCGCCATCTTCTATGTCGCCGCGCATGCGGCGCTGTGGTTGGTTGAGGGGCGCCCCGACGGCATCGAGCGAGAAATTGCGCTGGCCGCGGACCGCCGTCTCGGGCCGCATTCCTGACGCTGTTCTGGTGAACAGCGCGAACTGCACGCGCCTCTTGCGCTGACGGATAAAGGCGCAGAGATTATCGCTTTAATTTCAGGAATGCATATGCTGCAGCTCCGGCCCAACTGCGAACTTTGCGACGTCGATTTACCGCCTACCTCCGTTGCTGCGCAGATTTGCACTTATGAGTGCACCTTCTGCGCTCAATGCGTGGAAAATATTCTTGACAATGTTTGCCCCAATTGCGGCGGCGGTTTTGCGCCGCGACCAATCCGACCGGCAACAGCGAGACGCGATGGTGTCAGTCTGGTTCATCAGCCAGCGTCGACGACAAGGGTCAATACAAAATATTCGCGTGACGATATCGCGGCCTTTGCAAAAGAGATCACCGCCATTCCGCCGGTCACGAGATAGGCGATACAAGGGAAGACATTCATGAGTGATCTCGAAACATTCCGCAAAGAGACCAGGGCCTGGCTCGAAGAGAACTGCCCGGAAGAAATGCGCGACGGCGCCGGCGGCGAGGGCGACATCTGCTGGGGTGGGAAAAACTGGACCTTTCAATCCGACGCCCAGAAAACCTGGCTCGAGCGGATGGCGGCAAAGGGGTGGACCGTGCCGCAATGGCCGACCGAATATGGCGGCGGCGGCCTGTCGAAAGATGAAGTAAAAATTCTGAAAGCCGAGATGCGCGATATGAATGCGCGCTCGCCGCTTGAAAGTTTCGGCATCTGGATGCTCGGGCCGGCGCTTTTGAAATATGGGACCCATGAACAAAAATCGCATTTTCTGCCGCCGATTACGCGCGGGGAAATCCGCTGGTGTCAGGGGTATTCAGAGCCGAACGCCGGGTCGGATCTCGCATCGCTGCAATGCAAGTGTGAAGAAGCCGTCGGAGACGACGGCCGAGATCATTGGGTGCTTAATGGTCAGAAAGTCTGGACCTCTTATGCAGATAAATCTGACTGGATTTTCGTCCTTGTGCGCACCGATCCATCAGCGACGAAACATAACGGCATCTCCTTTATTCTCGTCGATATGGACCAGGAAGGCGTTTCGACAAAACCGATTAAACTGATTTCCGGCAATTCGCCTTTCTGCGAAACATTTTTTGATGATGCGACGGCGCCGAAGGAACACGCGCCGGGCGTCAGCGCAATTGTTGGTGAGATTAACCGCGGGTGGGACGTTGCGAAATATCTCCTGACCCATGAGCGCGAAATGATCGGCAGCGGCGGCGGCGGTATGTTGGGCGGGCGCAGCCTCGGAGAACTCGCGCGCGATGAAATAGGCCTTGAAGACGGCAAACTTGCCGACCCGATGTTGCGCGCTAAAATAGCTCAGGCCGAAATTGACGGTATGGCGTTTCTATTAACACTGGAACGTATCAAGGACGAAGCAAAGGCTGGCCAGGGCATTGGCGCCAATTCATCGATGCTGAAATATTACGGCACCGAGTTTAACAAGCGGCGAT
>JAJFGC010000207.1 GCA_021776345.1 Hyphococcus sp.
TGGCGCAACCGCGGGGGTTTTGCGCGGGCGTCGAACGAGCAATCGACATTGTTGAGCGCGCATTACAGAAATTCGGCGCGCCCGTTTATGTACGCCATGAGATCGTCCACAATAAATTTGTCGTTGATACGTTGCGCGAACGCGGCGCGATTTTTGTTGAAGAAATCGACGAAATCCCAACCGGCGCTGTTACGGTCTTCTCTGCACACGGCGTTGCGCGAAAGGTCGAGGATGGCGCCCTAGTCCGCGAACTGGATGTTATCGACGCAACTTGCCCCCTCGTAACGAAGGTTCACAAAGAAGGCCGGCGCTACGCCGGCAAGGGCTATGATATTGTGTTGATCGGCCATATCGGCCACCCGGAAGTTGAAGGCACACTCGGACAAATCCCCGGAACGGTTCACGTTCTTTCTGAGGTTGAGGAAGTCGATACGCTCGAAGTCGCCGATGCCGATCGAGTTGCTTTCGTGACGCAGACAACATTATCCGTGAACGACACCAAAGACGTTATCATCGCCTTGAAACAGCGATTCCCGAATATCGTCGGCCCCGACACTCGTGACATTTGCTATGCGACCCAAAACCGTCAAACCGCGGTCATCGCCATGGCCAAACAAGTCGATCTCCTGCTTGTTGTCGGTGCGCATAACTCATCGAATTCAAATCGCCTTCGTGAGATTGGCGAGAATTTTGGTATTCCGAGTTATCTCATTGAGGACGCCTCAATGTTTGACCCGGCCTGGCTAACGGAGAAAGTAAAAACCGTTGGCGTCACGGCAGGCGCCTCAGCGCCTGAAACGCTGGTGCAAGAAGCAATCGCGCGCCTTAAGAACTACCGCAAAGTTGAAGTGACAACCCTTGATGGGGTTGAAGAAAATGTCCATTTCAAGTTGCCTCGTGAGCTAGCCGACGTGCCACGCCCGCAAGATGCGATGAAAGCCTGGGCAGTTAACCCCGCCTGAATAATAACAACCCCCGTCCGGAGACGAGAGAAATGTCAGTATCCTTACACCAGCAAGCCCGTGTCGGCGCTTATGTTTTGAAGCAAACATTGATGGGACGCGATAAATATCCGCTGGTCCTGTTTCTGGAACCCTTATTTCGCTGCAACCTCGCTTGCCCGGGCTGCGGCAAGATCGATTACCCGGCGGCAATCCTCAACAAGCGGTTGTCTGTGCAGGAATGTATGGACGCTGTTGATGAATGTGGCGCGCCGGTTGTTGCCGTCCCTGGGGGCGAACCGCTGATCCACAAAGAAATTGGCGAGATTGTCGAAGGCATCGTTAAGCGCAAGAAATTTGTTTCTCTTTGCACAAATGCATTGCTGCTGGAAAAGAAACTGCACCTGTTTAAACCATCGCCTTTCCTTTTCTTCTCCGTTCATCTTGATGGGCTTGAAGAAGAGCACGATCACGCCGTTGACCAGAAAGGCACGTTTAAGATCGCTGTACAAGCGATCAAGGCAGCCCAAAAGCAAGGTTTCCAGGTCAACGTCAACGCGACGATTTTTGACAACATGACTGCCAAACAAGTCGCTGATTATCTCGACTTTGCGACCGACCTCGGTGTCAATATCTCGATCTCGCCGGGCTATGCCTATGAACGCGCCGAAGACAAAGATCACTTCCTCTCGCGCGAGAAAACCAAAAATCTGTTCCGTGATATCTTCAAAATCGGCAAAGAGCGTGGACGCGAATGGAATCTTTCGCACTCATCGTTGTTCCTCGATTTTCTTGCCGGCAATCAAGAATATCATTGTACGCCATGGGGTTCGCCAACGCGCAACGTGTTTGGTTGGCAAAAACCCTGTTACCTTCTCGGCGAAGGGTACGTATCTTCCTTCAAGGAACTGATGGAAACCACCGAATGGGATCAGTATGGCACTGGCAAATATGAGAAATGCGCCAACTGCATGGCCCATTGCGGCTACGAGCCGACGGCGGCGATGGACGCGGTGAAAAACCCAATGAAAATGTTCAGGATCCCGAACATGTTCAAAATCAAGACTGAAGGTCCGATGGCGCCGGAAATCGACCTGACACAAGCGCGCCCCGCCGTCGACGTTCACGAAAAACTCGTCACCGCGGAAATGTCAAAGATCGAAGACGAGAAAAAGGCGGCGAAAGAGCGGGCCGAGGTCGCGGCGTAAAGTTTTCAACGCTGCGGCGCTGTCGCCTCCCAGCTTCATCAATTGTGGAAATTGACCTGGGTTGAGCATCGCAGCGCCCAGGGTCGCGAGCATGCGAGTTGAGCCATCAGGTGCGATTGCGTTTATTGCTGCTGCCGGCAATGCTCTGTCCGCCGGATCTGCAATCGCACGGATCGCCAGAAAGGGGACGCTATTTTCCGCCGCTGCCCGCGCGGCGCCGTGGCTTTCCATATCGACCGCGAGCGTTTCGTGATTTTGAAAGAGCGCTGCTTTTTTAGAGGCTGTTTTAATAACATCATCGCTGCCGAATATAGCGCCTGTTCGCAGCCCGCGCGCATCGATATCTTTTTGAATTGCGCCAAGCAGATATCTGTCGCTTTCATAACGCCCGCCATCATCACCAATGACGCGATCGCCAATAACCAGATCACCAGGCGTCAATGATGGATCAAGCCCGCCGGAGATGCCGACACTGATCACCGCCGCCGCGCCGTTATGGCATAAGATACGCCCGTGCTCAGCGGCTCGTTCTGCGTTTGCACCGGAAACCGCAATTTCAATCTTTGAGACGTCAACCACGCTCAACACGGCTTGCGCTTCAGTTTTTAAACCGCAGATCACGGCTATGAATTTGTCAGTCTGCGTCAATGAAGATTATCCCAACAGCATTGCGGCAATGTTTCTTACTATGCTTTCACAGTTCTTTCGCATAGTTGAACCGTAAACAGACTATTTAGTGAAAATCGCTATAAAATTAAGCGATTTCGCGCATCACACGATCGGCCGCCCAATCACCAGAGCGTATAGAGCCTTCGATAGTTGCAGGCACGCCGGTGTCTGTGTGATCGCCGGCAAGAAACAAATTACGGTACTGCGTTTCAGTCTTAAGGCGTTTCCTGACGCCTGCTGGTGACTGATCCGGCGTCGCCCGCTTCTCTCTAATAACGCGAACCCGCTCATAGTCTTGCCCTTCCAGGCCTAAAGCAACCTGTGTCTCTCGCCAGATCTGCGCAACAACATCTTCATTTGGCCTATCGTCGGCGCCAATCGCATCTGCCGCCGACGTCGTCACGCTGACAACATCACCACGAACGAAAACCCATTGTGCGAGGCTGGATGTCAACGCGATAAAGGGTCCATCGCCAAGCGCCGTCATCGGCGCTGGCGCACTCAACCGAAAATGCACGTTTAGAATACTTGCATCATCTGATGGCGGCTCAAGCTCGGGCATAATCTGTTTCAGCCGCGTAGGCGGAAGCGCAAAAATAACCTGATCGCCATCCTGAAGGGTCACCGTCTCGTCTGTAAAATTAAGACTGGAGACTGCCCCGCCCTCCATCCAGGCGCTGCGAAGGCGCACGCCCAGTCGCACAATGCTGCCCTTGGCTTCAATGTATTTCACCGCAGGATCGATAAACGCCGGGCCCAATCCCGCCTTTGCGACAAGCGGCGTCGATGCCAGACCGCCAAGAAGAAACGTCTCCCGGATAACGCTCCAGAGTAGTTTTGCTTGCCCATGCGCAGGCGTCGTATTCAACACTGCGAGTGTTAACGGCGCCCAAAATTGCTTGTACAGAACGCTCTTTTGATCAACGATGTCAGCAACGGTTTTATCGGCGCCAGCAAACGCGATCGCCGCGGCCTTGACGTAGTCGCCTACCCCTGTATCCGGCACCCGCCATTGCTTATCGAAGACCCAGAACGGAATAAAGCCTTCATTGATACGTACCGTCCAGCGCTTGCCTGTGGCGACATCAACGAAAGGATAGGCCGCAAATTCTGGCCCCGTCAGAGGGTCAATGGCGCCGATCCTGTCCAGAAATGTAAGCGCCGACTTGTTGCCCGACATAATCAGATGGTTGCCGTTGTCGATCTCACGCTCGAGATGCTTGTCGAAAAAAGACCGGCAGCGCCCGCCCGCTTGCCCGGCGGCGTCGTAAATCGTTACGTGATGACCGTGCTCGACAAGGCGTGTTGCGGCTGCAAGACCAGACAATCCCGCGCCAATAATGTGCGTGTGCGCCATCGCCTCAAGCCGACTTCAATTTTGGTGCGAAAAACCAGCGCATAGCGATCATGGTTTTCTCAAACTTTGACAGGTGCGGCTTTGGCTGCCCATTGTCCCAACCGCGCGCTGTCATAACGTCAAGATAGCGCTCATAAACACCCATCATCAACAAGGCGGGCCGCAACACCTTCCAGTTGAGCGTTTCAAGCGCGGTGCGAACCTCCGCGAACTTTTCACGCGCAACGCCAGCTAGATCTTCTTTTACTTTCGGCAAGCCCGGCGCCTCTGCAATTGTGTCCGGGTCAAGCGGGCAGCCGTACTTTTTTAATAGCTCGACGGGCAAATAAAGCCGCCCCTGGGCAGCATCTTCTTCAACGTCACGAAGAATATTGGTGAGCTGCAAAGCGTCGCCAAGCGACAATGCGAAGATATTAGCATCCTCTGTTGTCGGCGCGCCGAAGGCCGGCATGGAGAGCATACCGACGGCGCCGGCGGCGCGGCGCGTATAGGCGAGAAGACCGTCCATCGTCGGCGCAATGATTGGCCCCGCCGCATCCATTTCCATGCCTTCAATTACCAGAAGAAACTCTTCTTTCGGGAGATCATAATTCTTTACTGGATCGAGAAGAGCGACGCCCGCGGGCGTTGTCGGGGCGCCATTGTAAAGCCGTTCAATCTCCCGGCGCCAGGCATTGAGTCTTACTTGCTTCTGGCTCAAAGCGCCCTCTTCGTCCGCGATATCATCGACCTCACGGCAAAAGGCATAAATTGCGTACATTGCTTCGCGCCGCTCACGTGACAGAATACGCATACCGGCGCCAAAGGATGTGCCGGAACGTTTGACCGTTTCCTCCGCGTGACGGCGCGCCTCCGCTGCGGTGATGCTCGATGCTGCTACACTCATTACGCCGCTTCCGATCCGGCGGATACAAATCCAACAATGGCGCCGCGCACCCCTGCAGAGATGAAATCAGGCTTGGTGAGCGCAACACGCGTCGCCAGGGGATCACCCTTGCGCAGCCTTGCGATCAGCCGGTCGGCCAAACGCACAATGATTGCTGATTCCATAGCGAGATGTTTAGACGCCAGCACAGACGGCAGCTTGCGCGCATCCTCCATCAATGCATCACACCCATCCAGCATTCGGTCCATAACCCTACGGAGGCCGGGGTTTGTGCGATCGCGATCAATGTCTGTAATCGCTGCCCCCTCTTCGCTCAGCCAGTCGCTGAGGATGTAGACCCGGTCGAGTTCGCGTTTGTCGTCGCCGCAATCTTGTAAATGATTGACGATCTGCAGCACCGTGCAAAGGGCGTCGGAATAACGATAACCGGAGCGGTCTTCTCCATGAAGATCCAGGAGGTAGCGGCCCACCGGATTAGCCGACAGAGCGCAATAGCCCAAAAGTTCATTCCATGTCGCATATCGGGTCTTGCGCGCATCCTGCACGAATGCGGCGACAAGATCGGAGCCGTGCAATGTGGTAACGCCCGTCGCGGCCAGACTCTCGCGCAATGCGTGTGCCTTTTGGAAACGAGGATCGTGTTTTTCTTCACCGCGAAGAGCGGCGTCAAAGGCATTCAACCGCGTGATTTTTTCGTCCGACGTAAGATCCGGATTGTCGGCGATATCGTCGATGGCGCGCGCAAACGCGTAATAGGTCGCCACATGAGGCCGCAGGCGCTTTGGGAGCAGAAACGAGCCTACCGGAAAGTTCTCATCCTTCGCGCCCTTTCCGGACGGCGTTTCTGTGGGCGCCGCCGTATTTTCAGGTGTGGATTCAAGGCTCGATGACATGGGGCGCACATTACGCATTTTGCCCATTTTTCCAAGCCGCTGAACGGCGGCGAAACGTCCTTTGCCGGCTGCCCGCAGAAACGCTAAGGAAGCCCTATGGACCTGACTTTGATCGCGTTTATTTCTCTTACCTCATGGATTTACCTGACATTCTTCCGAGGCGGGTTCTGGCGCGCTGACCGGCGCCTAGGCGATGCGCCGGCGCCGGCGGCGTGGCCCGAGATCGCGGCCATCATTCCAGCCAGGGACGAAGCAGAATCGATTGGCCCGGTCATCAGCGCTCATATGATGGCTGACTATCCAGGCAGTTTTTCGATTTATCTCGTGGATGACCAGTCCTCAGACGGAACGGCCGCAATTGCGCGAAATATCGCCGAGACCAAAAATCCCGGCAATCGCCCTCTCCACATTGTTGAGGGCGCGGCTCTTGCACCCGGATGGTCTGGAAAACTCTGGGCCGTGCAGCAAGGTCTCATCGCGCAGGAAAAAACATCATTCACTGCCAAATATATTCTTCTGACAGATGCCGACATCGTTCTTCAGCCACAAACCCTCCGGCGCCTCGTTCAAAAAGCAGAATATGAGAATTTGACGCTTGCCTCGCTCATGGCAAAACTCGATTCTCGGGGAAACTGGGGGAAGTTATTGATCCCTGCGTTTATTTATTTCTTCCAGATGCTTTACCCCTTTCCACGAGCCAACGACGCAAACGACAATGTTGCAGCGGCGGCGGGCGGTTGTATGCTTGTTCGGAAAGACGCGTTAAAGTCGGTCGGCGCTGTCGGTGCGATCAAGAGCGCCATTATCGACGATTGCGCTCTGGCCCGACGGATCAAGGATCAAAATCCAATAACAAAGATATGGCTTGGGCTTGCAGATGGCGAGGCAACGAGCCTGCGTGACCATCGTTCATTGTCGCCGATCTGGAACATGATTGCGCGTACTGCATACGCCCAATTAAACTATTCACCGCTTTTTCTTGCTGGCGCGCTGATCGGCATGACCCTCGTTTATCTGGCAGCGCCATTAATAGTGTTGACCATCGGATCGCATGGAAATAGCGATGCATTTGTTCTTGCAGCGATCGCCTGGGGATTGATGGCTTATACCTATTGGCCCACTCTGAAACTCTATGATCGCTTGCCATGGGAAACGGCGCTCCTCCCCATAACGGCGGCCCTTTATACTGCCATGACGTTATCTTCGGCGCTTCGCCATTGGGCGGGAAGCGGCAGTCAGTGGAAGGGGCGAACTTACTAGTCTGTTTATGTTCGTTACGAGCGTGTTGAAAAATCCTCAATCGACAGCAGCCATTTAGCTAATTCGCATCACTTTTTATTGCCATGCTGATGATTGCAATAAATGGTTAACCATCGATGTATCTGATCGCTCATGCTTTAAACGCGAGGATACAATGATGAAAAAAACAACAGAACCGCTAGGCCCGTTTTTTGTTGAGCTCGTCTATGAAAAGAGCGGTGCAAACATCAACAATCCAATCGCCGTCGCTTTTGTAGATGGCTTCGCTAACGAGACAGATGCGTGGCACGCCTGCACTAACGTAAGGTCCGAAGAGATTGTTGCAACATCTCATACTGGCGAAAGCATCAAACTATCGCCCGATCAAATCCTACAATTATTTATCACCAAAGCCACCGACCAACAGGCGTTCACGATAGCCGCGGAATAACTTTCCTAGTCAGACCTTTCGGCAAAAGCCTTGGTAACAATAAAAACTGCGCACGGCGCCTCATGTATGACTTCTCGTGACGCACTGCCATGCAGCAGGGAACCCCAGAAACCGCGCTGATGAGAGCCGGTCACGATTATATCTGCATCGATTTCCTTGGCCAATTTCGAGACCTCTTCCGATGCATCGCCATCGAGTATAATTGCATTTGTACCGGGCGCGTATTCGTCAACCAACGATTTCATTGCAATTTCACACTGCACACGCCCTTTGCGATGCTGTTCCAAAGCTGCTTGGCTCGTAACGCCAGTGTTCACGCCAATATCTGCTGCCAAAGCGGCTGTATCAACGCCGGGATGCGGCCAGACGCAGACAACGCGAAGATCAGCGTTGTCCTTTTTAGCCAAACTAGCGGCCGTAGTTAATACAGCCGGCGCAATTTCGTCACTGGTGTCGATTGCGGCGACAATGCGTTTGAATTGCATGCGCAGTTCCTCCGTGGCTTCATAAATTAAACGTAAGGCCATATTTTTTTAAATGGATGAGACGTGGCGCCGCAGGCCTGGTCAATCTTTATGCGACTTATCTTCCAGAGCCCGTTTTGGATGACGACCATCGACATACCCCATGAAAGGTGGATGGATCGAATAACCGATCAACTCGCGCGCCCTTGGCGATAATTCCTTCGCGATAGCGGGCGGGACGGCGATCGCCATATTTTCAAGCTGCCGCGTCCAGCCAGGACAATATTGCGGCGTAATTATCATCCGTGGTTTGTCGGAACGATTGGCGCCGCCGCGATGCCACAATGTGCCCTTGGCAAGCATCAATGACCCAGATGGCATCACCACCTTGATGGCGTCATCTCGCGCACCCGGGTCACCATCTCGGATGCGGGCTTGAGAGAAATCTTCCACAGTGACAGCGCCGCCGATATGATCCCCGGACCAACGGTGGCTACCAGGCAATATTTCCGTCGCCCCATTCAATGCCGTTGTTTCGTCGATTGCCCAGAAAGCGCTGACGCCCAATGACGGTCTCGGTCGCGGCCATTGATAATGGCTATCATCGAAATGCCACGGCTGTGGCGATTCACCGGGATGAAGATTAATCGCTAAGCATGCTGACAAGAGGCAATCGTCGCCAAGATCAGCTTCAGCAAATGCCAATGCAAGCGGATGCGTAATAAGATCAGCGAAAATGCGCCCCTTAGCCGGTAATGCGTATACCCGGTTAGAGTGTCGGCCTTCAAATTCGTTGCGCCCTGGAATATTCAATCCAAGATGTGGCGCCAGCGCTGAGTGGATGTCGTTGATTATTTGCTCGGGTAAGACATGCTCGAAAATAATGTAGCCGTCAGTGTCAAATTGTTCTCGGCAATCATCGAAGGATCGTCCGCCAAGCCAGCGATTGATAGGGCTCTCAATCATGAGGAGATGATTGCGCATATTGACCAAAAATCAAACCGAATTCAGCAGCCCGCTCGATTTCATCCAGTTGATGGTCGAGGCGAGCGCCGCCTTCACGTCGCCGGCCGCCCACCCCAGCTCACGTTTTGCTTTATCGCTGGAAAATGACACTTGTCGCCCGGCTAATCGAACGCCAGTCAGCGGAGCCTTTGGCGGCTTTCCGCTAAGCGCCGAGATGATTTTGGTATCGAGCAATCCTGCGGCTAGCGCAACGCTATATGGCATCTTTAAGGTTGGCATCTTGCGGCCGGTGAGTGCTCCAATCTCCGCCAGTAATCTTTTCATCGGAATATTTTCGCCGCCAAGAAGATACCGTCCGCCGGGACGGCCTTTTTCGCGCGCCGCAATCAAACCATCAGCAAGACTATCGACCGGCACGAAATTCAAGATACAATCGATATAGGCGGGTGTATTTCCATTAGCAAAATCCAGGATCATTTGCGTTGGCGGTGTCAGGTTTTTATCACCCGGACCAAGTGGCTCCGTTGGCAATACAATGACCGCATTTAATCCACTTTGGACCGTCTTTTCAACGGCCCGCTCCGCCAGTAATTTTGACCGTGGGTAAGAGCCCAGCATATCATCGGGATCAAGCCGGACACGTTCGTCCGCCGATGAAACGCCAATAGTCGTGTTTTTGCCAACAAGTGTTGTGAGACTCGAACAATGAATGAATTTTTCAGCACCAGTTTTTAGCGCCGCGTTTGCTATAATCTCCGTACCAAGATTGTTTACTTCGTCAAAAATTCGCTCGTCTGGCGCCCAAAGTTTTGCATTTCCCGCGAGGTGAAAAACGCTCGAAGCGCCTTGCATAGCCGCAATAACCTCGCGTTGATTTGTAATCGAGCCCTGTCTATCGTCTTGGTGGGCAGGTGTTTCGAGATCGAAACTCACGACGCGTTCGCCGCTTGCTCGTAGCTTTTTAACCAAGTGCTTACCAACAAATCCGGCGCCGCCCGTAACAAGTGTAAAACTTCTCACGAGGCTTCGCGGCAAACCAGAACGCCCTCATCAGTTACCGAGCCGGCAACAAGCCCGTCGCTTGTCTCAACCGCGACCGTCGCGGCGCTAAAAAGCTCGCCCGACCGGTCTTCGAACAAGACCTCGACCTCGCCTTTATCACGATCGATACGAACAATACGAGAGGGCGCCTTGCCAATACCAAATTTTCGGTTGAGCATCAGGCGAAACTTCGCCGGATGGAGAGCAGCAATAATAGCGCCGCTGTCGGTGCGCGTTAAATTATCAGGGCCGCCCGGCGTTTCAATACGCATAGTTTGTTCAAGACTATCGGGTGAAATCTTGAAAAAGAGCAATGCATTTTCCCGCGTTGCGCCAATCGCGATTTCCTTGTCTGAAGCTTTCACAATACCATTTGCAAAGGCAGCGCGGTCAAAAAGCACCGCGCCGTCTGCGCCGGCCACGCCACTGCGCTTCAGACGAAATATATCTTCAACCCCGGCGCGCCAGTTGCACGCTGAATGATCAAAACTCGTGTAAACTTGATCGTCACTCAGAGCGACATCATTCGCCGAACAAGGCGCGCGTGACGTCTCACCGACAAACAGCTCTCCATTAGCCCCAATGCGTTGGAGGTGCGGTGTCATCTTCCAGCTTCGTCCGTTGCGTTCATAGGCCCGATTAACAAAAATGAGCTCATGATTGACGGCGTCAAAATCGAGCCCGTGCGGGCGAACGCCGCCTGCGATTTCCCCCGGTGCGATAAGCGAAACAACACTTACGTCACCACCATCTGACTCAAAAATATCGTCGAGGGACAGTTTGTACACGCTGCCTTGCGGCAATTCATCATCTTTTCGACGCACGGCGCGCTCAACCAGGCGCCGATCATAGGCAGAAAGAAAAAGCTGGCCTTCAACCAGATCAGGCGCAATGTCCTCAACCCCTACCAGCGTATCACCGACCTCATTAATAAGAGCAATGCGGCTGCATTGGTCATGTTCATAATACGCCTCATCCAGATCGGTTTGACCGCAAGCGGCGAGCAGTAACAACGCCGCCAAACAAGATGCCGGTTTAAGCTGCTGTCCCCTCATGAAGCGTCCCCTCGCCACTTTTCTTATCAATTTCAACCCCAGGCCGTTGATAGCCCCATTGGTCGATATAGCGACCGAGACGCGCCTCAACTTTGGCGGCCGCTTCGTCGGAATACTCAAACTTATTCTTCTTGAAGCTCTGCACGGATGCAAGATAGCGCTCAAATGGACCGCGCGCACCCTCAAAACCGGGCAAGCCTAAGGCGCCGTAGATTTTTTCAATTGATTCCATAGGCTTAGCATCAAGGTCATCATAGCGCAGCTCAATTAGTTGCTCAGCAGAAACTCTAGCCGCATCACGCTCATAGGCCCGCATCATCCGATCGTAGATGCTCAATATCGCCTCATCGATATCTACGTGATCATAATTTTGCAGTGAAAACTCCTTCAAGAGCTTGGTGTAGAAGTTCTGCATAGAGACGAAAACGTCATACGGATTACGATGTATGTGAATAAATTTGGCGCCGGGGAACATCTCGCGAAGCATCGCAAACCGACCGGTGTAAACTGGGTTTTTGATCAGCAACGGCTTCTCGCCCTGATGTAGATAGAGCTTACGGAGAAAATAGGTGAACTGTCGCCGCCAGCTGCGAATATCCGCTGACGTGCATCCATCAAAAAACAGCCCTCGCCCGACATTCGCGGCAAATTCCTTGGGGAAATAGATGCCGTGATAGAACGAGACGTCGGACATATTCGCGATAGCAATCTCAT
>JAJFGC010000208.1 GCA_021776345.1 Hyphococcus sp.
CATAGTGAGGGATAAGGCGCCTCAATTCGTATTACTTCCTGAAACCGCATGGCATTTCAGATGGGCATATGTCGGCGCTTACATCGATTGTGCGCGACGATCAGCTGAATAAGGCATCGGTAAGACGGCAACATTGAGAAAGTCGATGAAATTTCGATTCATCACGGCGACGATAAATATTCTCATGGTTGATGAGGTCAAACAGCGCCTAAGAGAAATTGCGGTGCCGGGACTAAGCGTATCGAAGACCAAGGGTTACGGCGCCTACAAAAATTTCTTTCAGCGTGACCTTATGACCACCCATGCTCGGCTTCAAATTTACGCGCCGGAATCGCGTGTAACCGAGATCGTAGAGGCAATTATGGATTCGGGCGGCATTGGTTCTGAAGACGATGGCATCGTCGCCATTAGTCCGGTCGAGACCATTTATCGCATTACTGACAAAAAAGAGGTGAATGCGGAGGAGTTCTGATTGCTGGCGCAATAGCGCTGTTACACAACAGAGTAGACCGATGACGGTCTGGTTATATTTGTTCATCGAGATTTCGAATGTGCTGCCAACCATTGGAGGCAGGCTATCCAAGCGGACCCGCCAAACTGGCAGAGCAGTAGACATTTCGACTTAGACGGGAAATTTTATGGCAATCGCGATATTAATGGCTGTTTCGCTCGTTACACTGACGTTTCTGTTTCACTTTACGGTTCTTCGCTGGCTGTCCGGCGGGATGTCTCAGATCGCAATGACCGCCGGCACGCGCATCCTTGTTATCGTGATTACGGCGCTCGCAGCGCACCTGGTTGAGGTCGGTCTGTATGCGTTCGCTTATGCGCTTGGAGACGGCGCGTTGGCGCTGGGCAGTTTTGGAGGTCTGGCGGTAGTGGCGCCGCTTGACTATCTCTATTTTTCGATCGTGAGTTATACGTCGCTCGGACTCGGCGATGTTTTTCCAAGCAATCATCTTCGTTTTATCACTGGCGTTGAGGCGTTAAACGGCCTTCTTCTGATCGCCTGGTCCGGCTCATTCATCTACATCGCGATGGGTCGTCTTTGGCCATGGCGGACCTGCGTTGAACCTGCGCCGAACAAAAGGCTGTGAATAATGATAAAGGAGAAAGCGTCTTTTGGATTGGTGCTCGGCGGCGGCGGCGCACGGGGTCTGGCGCATGTCGGCGCCCTCAAAGCACTCAATCACCTTGGCTACTATCCCAGCGCTGTGGCCGGTGTTTCTATGGGCGCGGTGGTCGCAGCGACATACGCATTGAACGATGATTGGTATCGTCAACTTGTTGATATGGACGTTTCGGGCTTTCCAGAAATTCCCGATTTCAAGGCGCCGGGATTGGGAAACAAAGTCAAGGCTCTGCTTATCGCCGAGCGCGATATGCGCGATATGTATTTCGGATGGGGCGCCGGTCAGAAAACCGTTGCATGGGGACGCGGCGTTCTGGAGGATCTCACCCTTGGAAAGAATTTGGAGGAAAGCCGCATCCCCGTCTTTCTCGCAGCAACTGATGTTTTGACGGGCGAAAGGGTGATTATGTCGAATGGTAACGCCGTTGACGCCGTTTACGCGAGTTCGGCGCTGGCAGGCATATTACCGCCCTTCCGGGATGGAGAGCTCTTGCTCGTTGATGGCGGCTATACCGACATTGCGCCGGTAGATGTAGTTAGGAAGTCGGGTGTCGATTTTGTGCTGTCAATTAATCCGGCCAATCAACCGAACACCAGAAAACCAAAAAATGGTCTCGAAGTTTTTTTGAGATCTGTCGAAGTTACGCACAATGCGCATTCAAATATGCGCTTCAATGAGGCGGATTTCATTTTATCGCCGGAATTTTCGCGGCCAATCGGCATTTTGGAGTTTCAGCACAAGCGTGATTGTATCGCCGCGGGCGCACGCGCGGTATTGCAGGCGGCGCAAAAAATCCAAGACGCGTTCGATAGCCCGCGACGTCGATCCGACGACTGTACCGATAACTTTGTGTGCCATGCAGAAGCGATCCAAGTTCAAGATCGTAGCTGCAAACCAGTCACGTCGCTTAGTGAGAATGCGATCCGATAGCAAACAGGTTGCGATCATAGAATAGTTCTGTGATCGATTCAGCCAGTTGCCAGAGCCTGAAGAAAACAATGCGGTCGCATCTCTATTCTAAAATACTCACTCCTAAAATCTTTCGAGGGAAAGACATAATCCACGCGTATGAATATTTGACAGCATCGCCCCCCCTTGAGCTGTCAGCTCTGGAGCCTCCACCCTTGTCACTGGAGGTGAGCCCTTTGGGGTGCCGAGACATTGGAAACGAAAGGAGATTAACACTATGTCGTATAACGATGTTGTTCTTTGCACCCCAGCCCGCACTGCTATCGGCGCTTATGGTGGAACGCTGAAGGATATCTCGGCGCCGGACCTTGGCGCGACTGTAATCCGGGCAGCGATTGATCGCGCGAACCTTGACGCCGAACAGATCAATTCTGTGGTGATGGGCCAGGTGATTCAAGCCGGCGCGCGAATGAACCCTGCACGTCAAGCTGCGATCGGCGCCGGGATTCCCGTTCATGTGCCCGCGTTAACCGTCAATCGGGTCTGCGGATCCGGTGCGCAAGCGATTGCCTCGGCGGCGCAGGAAGTGATGCTTGGCCATGCAAACTGTATCATCGCTGGCGGCATGGAGAATATGGACCAGACGCCATACCTCGTCATGAAGGGTCGTTGGGGCTATCGCATGGGCGACGGGCGGATGCACGACGCCATGCTCCATGATGGCCTCAACGACGCTTTTAGCGGCGAACATTCCGGTTGGCACACAGAGGATCTTGTTGAGAAACTGGCAATATCGCGTGATGATCAAGATCGATGGGCGGAACGCTCCCAGCAGCGCTTTTCCAAGGCGCAAAAGGCGGGAAAATTTGAAGACGAAATAGTCCCCGTTGAAATCAAGGGCCGCAAAGGTGCGACATTTTTCGATCAGGATGAACAAAATCGGCCGGAAACGACGGTTGATCGGCTTAGTGCCTTAATACCGGCTTTTCGTGACGAAGGAAGTATCACGGCAGGCAACGCGCCGGGCCTCAATAGTGGTGCGGCAGCGATGATTGTCGCAAATGCAGCATGGGCGGCGGAGCACAAATTGAATCCGATTGCGAAACTGGTTTCATATGGTGTCGGCGCCGTTGAACCCGGCATGTTCGGATTGGGGCCGATCCCCGCCGTTCGTCAGGCGCTTGCGCGCGCAGACTGGAATATTGCTGATCTGGAGCGCGTCGAAATAAATGAGGCCTTCGCAGCGATTGCGCTCGCACTCACACGAGAGCTCGGACTTGCCGAAGACGTCGTTAATGTCGAGGGCGGCGCGATTGCGCACGGCCACCCAATCGGCGCCACTGGCGCGGTCTTAACCACCCGGCTCCTGCACTCCATGCAGCGCGATCAGCTCGCGCGTGGGCTCGTGACTTTGTGCATCGGCGGCGGGCAGGGCGTCGCTTTGGCGATTGAACGAATTAATGATTGATGCGCGGTGATACCGCCGCTTTGGGAGCGGAGAGCCGTAACGGTGAACCATATCACGAATTGAGATCGGCCAGCGCCGAACTGAAAACTACGGAGATCAAAATGAGGCATTCAAACACAAAAGGCGGCGTTGGACGCCTGTCGGTATTTGCTCTGGGCATGAGTCTTGGCTTGTTTCTCTCAATAACATTCTCTCTGTGCGTTGGTTTTGATCTGATGTTTCCGCATTATGCGATGCATGGCGCCTGGCATGACTTGCTGCCCGGATTTGTCTGGTTGAGTTGGGGATCATTCGCAATCGGGCTGGTCGAAACATTTTTGTACGGATGGTATGCCGCGTTGATTTTTGGACCGCTTTATAATCTCTTTGCGGGCCGATAGCGCAGCGTAGCTCTCAATGTAAGATGATTTCAATACTTTGACGACGTGCCTGTGTCGTTCTGCTAATCGCTTCTTGCTTGACGAAGGAGTTCTTACGATATGCCATTCTCCATCACCTTCCTCGGCGCAGTTGGAACGGTCACCGGCTCCAAATATCTCATTCAGGCCGGCGATAAACGTCTCCTTATCGACTGCGGGCTATTTCAGGGCTTCAAACAATTGCGATTACGTAACTGGGCGCCGCCGCCGTTCGACCCGAAAAGCCTCGACGCCGTAATTCTCACGCACGCGCATCTTGATCACACTGGCTATCTTCCGCTGCTCGTCAAGTACGGATATAAGGGGCCGGTTTATACGACACCCGGAACGCGCGATTTATGCGCGATATTGCTTCCGGACAGCGGTCATCTTCAGGTGCGCGACGCTGAATTTGCCAACAGACACTGGATTTCAAAACATAAACCTGCAAAACCGCTTTACACGCAGAAAGACGCTGACGCTGCGCTGGCAAACTTCAAGCCAGTTCCTTTCGAGAAGAATTGTGAACTTGGTA
>JAJFGC010000209.1 GCA_021776345.1 Hyphococcus sp.
TATCCCGTGCTCGTTAAACGGTGATGCCGTCAACTATACGGCGATGATGTTTTTGAATGATGAGCCGCCGATTACAGCAGGTCGCGAAATCTGGGGATTTCCCAAACGCTGGGGAGAGCCGAAACTACAAGTGTCGCGCGACACCTTGACCGGCGTCCTGACCTATGCGGGCGAGCGTGTCGCCATGGGCACTATGGCTTACAAGCACGAGAGCCTCGTTTGCGCACCGCAAGACTGCGCCGTCAAGCTTTCAAAAACCAGCATCAATCTGAAGCTATTGCCCTGCGTCACCGGTGAGCCGCTGGCAGCACAGCTCGTCGCCTACAATCTCACAGATATCACCGTGAAAGGGTTTTGGCGCGGCCCCGCGCGTTTGCACTTGGTGCCGCATGTGAACGCCCCGGTCGCAGATCTGCCCGTTTTAAAGGTGATCGAAGGTCAGCACTTCATTGCCGACTTAACGCTGCCTTATGGTCGCATCGTACACGATTACCTGGCCTGATTTTTTAACAGTTTTTTGAGAGTATTTTTTTTTGGAGTATGTCATGCCCGATCACCTGAACGCTGTCGTCACCGGCTCTTCGAGCGGGATTGGCCTCGGCATTGCTGAAGCCCTCGCCGCCGCAGGTGTAAACATAATGCTGAACGGGATTGAAGAACCCGGCTCAGTTGAATCCGATCGCCGCCGCCTTGAAGAAACCCATGGCATTAGCGCTGGCTACAACAACGCCAATTTGATGAAGCCAGAAGGCGTTCGAGACCTCATTGCCAGCGCCGAAGAACGATTTGGAAAGATCGATATCCTCGTCAACAACGCCGGAATTCAATATGTGGCGCCGATTGAGGAATTTCCGGACGAAAAATGGGAAGCAATCCTGGCGTTGAATCTTTCCGCGGCGTTCTACGGCGTCAAAGCGGTCGCGACTGCAATGAAGAAGCGTGGCTGGGGGCGAATCATTAATATCGCTTCGGCGCACGGTCTTGTCGCCTCTCCAAATAAAGCCGCCTATGTCGCGGCCAAGCACGGTATCGTGGGGCTGACCAAGACCGCCGCGCTAGAACTGGCCGAACATGGGGTCACCGTCAACGCGATTTGTCCCGGTTATGTATGGACGCCCCTGGTCGAACAACAAATTCCCGATACCGCGAAGGCAAGGGGCATCACAGAGGAAGAAGTCAAACGCGATGTCCTGTTGCATGCGCAGCCGACGCGTGAATTCGCGACGGTTGAACAGATCGGCGCGCTTGCGCGGTTTCTCTGTACGGACGATGCGGCCTCAATTACCGGCGCCGCATTGCCCGTCGATGGCGGGTGGACAGCACAGTGAGCATGTTAGTAACGAACCAAAATTCCAAACCAGTCAATTTGGCGCTTCAGGGCGGCGGCGCCCATGGCGCATTTACATGGGGCGTATTGGACAAAATTCTGGAAGACGGCCGTCTCAACATTGCGGCAATTTCCGGTACGTCCGCCGGCGCCATGAATGCCGTCGCCGTCGCCGACGGTTATACGCGTGATGGCGTTGATGGCGCACGTGCCGCACTTGAAAAATTCTGGCGGGACATGAGCGCAGGGGCGAAATATAGTCCCGTAAAAAGAACGCCATTCGATTATTTTACGGGCAACTGGAATCTTGACCGGTCGCCCGCTTACTACGCCTTGGATGCGCTGTCGAGAGTGGCCTCGCCCTATCAACTCAATCCGATGAACGTAAATCCATTGAAGGATTTGCTTAATGAGAGCATCGATTTTGAAAGTGTCAGGGCATGCACCGCTTTCAAGCTTTTCATCTCGGCAACCAATGTCGAAACCGGCCGGGTCGCCGTCTTCCCCCGCGAAAAGTTGACGCCGGATATGGTGATGGCATCCGCCTGTCTGCCAAGCCTTTACCAGGCCGTCGAAATTGACGGCGTATCTTACTGGGACGGCGGATATATGGGCAATCCGGTTCTCTTTCCGTTTCATGATCAAACGGATGTTAACGATACCATTGTCATCCAGATCAATCCCATTGAACGCAGCGGCGTTCCGAAGACGCCGCAAGAAATTCAAAATCGGGTGAATGAGATTAGCTTTAACAGCAGCCTGTTAAAGGAGCTTCGATCGATCGATTTCGTCGATCGGCTAATACGGGAAGGGAAACTGTCTGCAGAAGACTATCAGCAAGTCCGTCTCCACATCATCGAGAATGAGGATGTCCTCAAACCACTCGGCGCTTCGTCAAAAATGAACGCCGAGTGGGCTTTTCTCACCCATTTGCGAGACATCGGAAGATTGACAGCCGAAAAGTGGCTGGATGCTCACTTCGATTCTATCGGCGACCATTCCACGGTCGATTTGCGGGAAATGTTTCAAGGAATCTCTCATCAAGGATAAAATAGACAGAACCGACCACAGGTATAAAACTAACTCCTGGTGGCAGCCATATGCCTGCCGTTGAAGGTAATACCTATTTTAACGCGTTTAAAAATCCAGCCTGATGGAACCCGGGTTAATGATCCCCATAGCAAATATAAACCACCGTACATTGCGCAATATCATCATCGCAGGCATATTTGGCGAGATTGTTCTTGAATTTATCGCCTGGGTGATCGCGCCGCCGCTCCTCGGAGTGCCCATGCGGCCGCATCTGTTGATTTTGGCCTTGGTTCAAGCGCATGCGGGCGTTGCAATACCAACGACAATAGCGGTCGGCATCCATCTGGCGCTCGGGCTTTTTGTTATGCCATCTGGTTACGTTCTGGGTCGCAATATTCTTCGCTTGCGATCCTGGCTTTGGGTGAGCATCGCATGGGGTGTTGTTTTATGGCTTGTTGCACAGGCGATATTGGCGCCGCTGACGGGGCGACCAATGTTCCTCGCATTCTCGGCATATAGCTGGGCGTCTTTGCTCGCCCACGTAATTTACGCAATTGTCGTGGCGTTCACGTTTGAACGGCTACAGCGAAACTCTTCAACATTGTCGGTTGAACTATAAAACACGAAAAATCTGTGAGCGTAGGCCCGTTGCAATTGATCATTTTCCTTTTGCGTACCGGCGCCAAGTTGTTTTCGCTGTTCGGTTCTTCTAACGAATATTTTTGACGCAGCACTCACTGTTCGTTGATATCATGTGACTGGAATTTCTTTGCAGCTTGTTTATCTCGGTACAGAAAGCAGCAGAAATAGACAGGAGTTCCGTAATGTACAAAACAAAACTTTTCCCCGCAGTGCTCGCGGCAGCGTTCGTGTCAACAGCGGCAAACGCAGAGCCATTTGATGGTCCTTTTATCGGCGCGGCTGTTGGCGTCACGAATGACGACATCGATCAAGTTGGGCTGATTGGCGAACAGGACGATGAATTCGTCGCATTTTCCGGTTTTGTCGGCTATGATTATCGCCTTCCGCACAATTTTCTTGTCGGTGTTGAAGCTGGCGCCGTTTATACTGTTGACGACGAACAGCCATTAATGGGCACAGCCACAACGCTTGAATTTGATCCGCAATATGAAATTAACGTGTCTGGCCGTCTGGGATACCTCGTTCGGGATGATCTTCTGGTTTACGCTCGCGGCGGCTATGCAAATTTGCGCGCGACCGTCGACAATCCCACAGTCGCAGGGCCTGATTTGAATGAAGATTTCGATGGCTGGCTCGTCGGCGGCGGCGTTGAGTATGCGTTTTACGACAGATTATCCGCCCGCGTTGAGTACCGTTATCAGGAGTTGAGTGAAGGCGACTTCGATATTGAGCGCAACCAGGCTTTTGTTGGCGTCTCCTACAACTTTTAGCAACACCATATAGGTTATGACCCGGTCGGCGCCCTCCTGGCCGGGTCACACAACAATAATTGCAGCGCAGACTTAATTTCGGACGGCAATTCAAATTTTGACAGCAGTGCAGACACTTTTGGGCTGTGCAAATACTAAGCGCAACTCGCGCTCTATCCGTTGGCGTATGACCTCATCATCGAACGCGGAATCGAATTCGTGCGCCGCGCATAGCGTTGATGCCAACGAACGACCTAATTGATGCGGCCAGAAAACGTCGTGCTCTGCTGCAACAGGACTCATTGCAATACCCCATGACTGCGGGCAGTCGTCGGAATTCTGCCCCGCAATATACCCAATGCTCTACCAAATCGCCTCGTTTAATCGATGGGGCGATCTTCATCGATCTCCATAAACGCTGCGTCAGCGGCGGCAGCCCGCTCGGATAATTGGAAAAGGGCAATTGCCGACCACATGGCGGCGGCGACGCCAATTGCCGCCGCCGGCCAGCGCCACGCTGCGAAATGAAACCCTGAAAGGATTAGCCAGGCGGCGCCGAACGCAAAAACAAAAACTTCCGAACCGATGAGAGCGGCCGTGGCGAGAGCACTCAAAATATCAAACTTCATAAACTCACTCTTCTGACAAATGGAGTGTCAAGGAAATGGGTGTGCTTGAGTATCTTTCAAGTCCGGCAACCAGCCTGGGCGTGATTTTTCGCCTCTCGCCGGGACAGTTATTTCGGGGCGGAAAGTCCCAACCATCTGGCTGACGACGCCACCGTCCATCCCTGCAGCACGAGCGACGCAACCACAACCACAAAAACGATATTGAAAAATTCCGTTTCGACTGGCCCCGGCGTGATAACCGGAAACATGGCAAGAAAAATTGGCACAGCGCCGCGCAGGCCCACCCAGCTAAGATAGGTTGTTTCCCGGAGCGAAAATCGCGCGGGGAACGCCGTCAACGCCACTGCAACGGGCCGCGCGACAAAGATCAACACGGCAGCGATCATCTGCGCAGGGCCCAGAATACCGATCAGCCGGCTTGGCGTCACTAACAGTCCCAGCATCAGGAACAACGCAATCTGGCTCAACCACTGGAGACCTTCGCTGAAATGAAGGATTCGTTCTCTTGAGCGTTGCAACCGATCAGAAATCAAAAGCCCACAGAGATAAATCGCCAGAAATCCGCTCCCGCCGAGGACCGCTGCGCCGGAATAAATGATCAGCGCGCCGGCCAGCGCCATGGGCGAATACAGCCCGAGCGGCAAATTAATCCAGTCGAGGAGACGCGTGAGAACAAGCCCGCCCGCGATGCCGAAAATTCCGCCCACCCCAATCTGCAAGGCGAAGAGTGGAAGGAATTCAACGAGCGTGTCAGCGCTTAGTGCGCCGCCCCGATTGACCAGCGCCGTCATGGCGATTGTCAGGAAGATCGCCATCGGATCGTTGATTCCGGATTCAAAGACGAGCGTGTTCTTCAATTTTTCGGGCAGGTCGATTTTGCTCTGTTGGATCAGGAGGAATGTCGCAGCGGCGTCAGTCGACCCCATAACAGCCCCGAGCAAAAGACCTAGCTCAATGGGAACCCCAAGAATGAGGCTCGCCGCAACGCCGACAATTCCCGCAGTCACGATCACGCCAAGGGTTGCAAGAAGACCGGAAACGACGAGAACGCCTTTCAGCGTTTTCAGTCTGGTTTCGAGCCCGCCGGCAAACAGGATGATGGCAAGCGCGACACTGCCCAGAGCGAACGCCGCTTCAAAGTCGTTGAACTGAACGCGGCCTGGCCCGTCCTCTCCCGCCAGCATGCCGGCGATGAGCACCAAAAGCAGGATCGGCGCACCGAGACGCCGTGATAGCGGGATCAACAAGAACCCCACGAACACAAGAGCGCTCACAAAGAGAATACCGTTTTCCATTGACGTCCCGGATCTTGTTAAAATTGGTCACAGACATTCAGGTAAGCATTTAGTTTGATTCAATAACAAGCGCGAATTGCGCGTGCCCGTGTATCATAATGCGCTAAATATGAAGCTGTTCAACCGTCGTCAAAGCGTTGCCGAAAGTCTGTTTATGTTCCGACCCGCGAATGCGAGGCGCTATTCTCGAATGGCGTGACAAGTGGGCGAACTCACCAAGGTCCGCCGACTACGCAATGCAAGTGCTTTCGCGAATGTTGTCGTGGGGATTGCAACGTGGTTGGGTTGCTCACAACCCTGCGGCGGGAATGCCAACTCTGTATCGTGTGGACCGTTCGGACATCATTTGGGAAGACTACGAAATTGAAGCCGTCGCGGCTAAGATGCACAAGCACACGGCGTTGGCTTTCAAACTCACCGCTTGGACCGGGCTGCCACGAAGCCATCTTGTGGAATTGCGTTGGTCTGAAGTTGGTGATTTGTATATTAGCGGTAATCGCGGGAAAACAAACGTTGAACGTTGTATTCCAATCTTTGATGAAACCCGTCAGATATTGAAAGGCTTCAAAAAATCCGCTGTGACCGTCGTTACGAACAAAGGGGCGTACCTTTCACGGCCAGAGGGTTTTCAGCTTCGGTCGAAACGACCCGACATAAAGCCAACAAAGACCGCAAGGAAGGTGAAAAGATCGCCGAAGGCAAAACGCTTCACGATCTAAGAGGAACATTTGCAACGCGCTGGATGCGTCGCGGATTTGAAGATCGCGAGATTGACGAAATTCTTGCTTGGGAACCCGGAAGGTCTTCGAAAATCAGGCGCCGCTATATCAGCCGCAAGGCAGTGGTGTTGTCCGCTATAGAACGTATGAGAAAGCAATAAGACTACGATTTGTCCTTATTAGCTTGCCTTACCATTTCTTGGTTATTCGTATGTTCTATGAGGTCGGATATATAGTCTTCCAAACCATCAACAGCTTTTCGAATTGCCGCTTCATTCACCGCAGGATGTTTGCTCGTAATTTCTGCTACGCATTTAGCGGTTAGTAGTTTGGCTGTTTCATTATCATCGTCTTCTATGAAACCCGTGGGATGCACATTTTCGAAAATCCAACCGTCTATTAGTTTTTTGACACCGTCTGACTTTTATTCCTCCATAGCTCTGACGAGATTTTCATTCTGTGCCGACCAAAATATGAACATTCATGTAAACGCAATGTAAACGGACTCAAATTGGTACAGCTAAGTAATTGAAAATATTGGAGCGGGTAGCGGGCTCGATAGTCGAAAACTATGTCAATGATTTCAATTACTTATAAGTTGTCAGGACTCGGATTGTTACACAAAATGTG
>JAJFGC010000210.1 GCA_021776345.1 Hyphococcus sp.
GCGTCGCCGATAACGACACTGTTGCGCTCTCCAACCTGCAGCGCCAGACGATTTATCAAACCGACGACATTGATGAACCGAAAACGGCCAGCGCCAAAGCTTTTGCCGCTCGCCTTAATCCCAGTGTCGAGATCATCACCCATAATGTGCGCATCACCGAAGACAACGCCGCCGACATCATCGCTGGCTATGATCTCGTCGTCGAAGGCGTCGATAATTTCAAAACCCGCTATACATTGAACCGCGCCTGCATCGCTGCCAAGAAAACGCTGGTCTCTGCGGCGGTCGGCAGATTTGAGGGCCAACTCGCAACCTTCAAACCGTTTGAAAAACCCGGCGTCCTGCCCTGCTATCGTTGCCTGGTGCCGACCGAGCCGCCGCGCGACGCTCAGGTCAATTGCGCGGAGGAGGGCATTCTTGGCGCGGTCACCGGCGTGATGGGAACGCTCGCCGCGATGGAAGTGTTCAAGGAATTGTTATCCCTCGGCGAAAGCCTTGCCGGGCGGTTGCTGTTATATGATGGGCTTGGCGGATCGTTCCGCACTATCGCGCTGCCAGCCGATCCCGCCTGCAGTGATTGTGGCGGCCGCTGACTTGAGGAGTGCCGGCATGATCCGACCCGCATTGACCAGAACGCTCGCCCTCGCGGCATGCCTGATCGCCGGCGGTTGCGCGTCAGTCCTCGCCCCTGCCCTGAAACCGAATGTCAGTACTGAGGCGGCCGCCTTAAGGGAAGGGACATACGCCCTCGACACCGATCACGCGGCGCTCCTGTTCAAGATCGATCATCTTGGCTTTTCCGCTTTTGCCGGGCGGTTCGAACGGTTTGATGTGAGCCTCGATTTCGACCCGGAAAACCCACGCGCTGCACGCATCGAGGCGATCATTGATATGACCAGCCTCGATATCGCCAATGATGCGTTTGCGACCGAGTTGATGGGGCCGAAATGGTTCGATGCGGAGAACCACCCCGAAACGGTGTTCCGTTCAACCGGCATTAATGTCACGGGCGAGAACACCGGAACCATGACCGGCGATCTCACGCTGCATGGTATAACCCTGCCGGCGACACTTGATATCGTGTTCAATGGCGGCGGCAATGATCGGTTGCGCAGTGCTTATGTGGTTGGCTTTTCCGCAACCACAACAATCAATCGATCCGCCTTCGGTGTTGATCGCTTCAGCGGGCTCATCACCGAGGAGGTCAGCATAGAGATAGAAGCAGAATTTATTCGGAAATAAGGTTTAGTCGTCGAGCGTGATGACGACAACGCTGCCGGGCTCGACATGGACTTTGGCTTCGTCAAAGCGCGGTTTACGCAGCTTGGCTGTGGCGCCGTTTGAAAATGCAACCGGCTCTTTTGGGCGACCAATAATTTTGCCGCGATTGAGCTTGCCGTCGCCATTCTCATCAAGATACGCGGCAAAGGCGTATTCGCCGGGCTCCAGCGCCTCAAGCGGCAACAAGGCTAGTCCACGCGCATCGACCAATGCCTCGTGTTTTTCACGGGCTTGTTCAAGGAAGGCTTCTTCACTGTCATAGACAGCCAGACGCACAGCCTGGCCTGGTTCGACGGCAAAGGTCGCATGCACGGCGGCCACCGGGATCATCGGGTCGGCTTTGATGGAGAAAAGATCGATGACGTCGGCAGAATCCGCATGAGCCACGCCCATGACAGCCACCAATGCCCCAATCCCTAATAGCTTACGCACGTCGCAACTTCCTCAAAAAAACAAAATGATGAGCCGGAACTGGGCTCAACAGAGGATATAGAATGCGCCCGCAAAATTGCTATTCAACTAAAATTTTCGATTGTTCACGCAAGCGCGACCAACTGTTACCGGCATGCAACGCCTGCGCTGACAAATCCGGCAAATTTCGGCATTCCAGGGACATAGTCGGCGGTGAGCTTATCGATCCGGAAACCCGCCTTACCAATCAGTGAATCGGGTTTCCGGTTCAAATTGCAGCCGCCGCCGCATTTCCCCCAGACCCCGTTTAACCGGTCCTGCCATTTGGCGACGCCATGATCGGGGGCGGCGCCATGCTCCAAAAACACAAGTTTCCCGCCGGGCTTTAAGACCCTGCGCATGCCAATAAGCGCCTGATCCACGCCAGGGATCGTGCACAATGAGAACGTGACGAGGACGGTATCAACGCTTTCGTCAGGGAGCGGGATTTCCTCCCCGGGAAGATCCAGCCATTCCGTCGCGAAGGGCAAATCATCGATGCGCTTTTGGCCAAGCCTGCGCCAGCTCTCGGACGGTTCTAGCGCGTAAAGGTGTTCAATCTTTCCGTGGTCATAAAACGGGGCGTTGTGGCCAGAGCCAAAGCCGATCTCAAGCACGCGGCCGGTCGCTTCGGGAACAATCTTGCTTCTTTGTTTCGAAACCGCGGGCATGCCGCAAATTGCGGAGACCAGTCTCGGCTCGATATGATTTGCGTAAAAGCCCATGGCTAGTCTCCGATTGCGGTCCGCCGCTATACCGATCCGCAAGCGTCAGCGGCGGCGCCTTTTGTTTGGGCTCACCCCTTCCTTTAGTCGGGGTTAATCGACCCGTGGCTCGCGGCCGCGGTTGAGTCCAAGGATCACCCTGTCCGGCGGTTTATGACCGTCAGAGAACATTTTGATATTGATAATGACGCGCTCGCCCATCTCGATACGGCTCTCGACCGTGGCCGAGGCCATATGCGGCAAGAGCACGACATTCGGTGCGCTCAAAAGTTTCTCGTTCGGATTGCCATGCTCATAAACATCAAGCCCGGCCCCAGCGAGCCGACCCGCGTCGATAAGATCGGCAAGCGCCGCCTCATCGAGGATTTCACCGCGTGAAACATTGACGACATAAGCGTGAGGCTGGAGTAATTCGAGCCGCCGGCGTGAAAGCAAGTGGAAGGTCGCAGGCGTGTGCGGACAATTCACCGAGATAATGTCGGTATGAGCCAGCATCTGATCGAGGCTGTCCCAATAGCGCGCTTCGAGCGCCTCTTCGATATGCGGATTGATCGGATTGCGATTGTGGTAATGAATTGAGAGCCCAAAGGCGCGGGCGCGCCGGGCAATCGCCTCACCGACCCGCCCAAGGCCGATGATCCCGAGCTTCTTGCCGCGCACCCTGCGCCCCAGCATCCAGGTCGGAGACCACCCGTGAAAATCACCGCTCTCAAGCGCGCGAACGCCCTCCACCAATCGCCGCGGCACCGCCAGGATCAGCGCCATTGCCATATCGGCGGCGTCTTCGGCTTGCACGGAAGGCGTATTGGTGACGATTACGCCGCGAGCATTCGCGGCGGCGACATCGATGTGATCAACACCAGCGCCAAAATTCGCAACCAGTTTCAAGCGATCGCCAACGGCGTCAAAAAACTCCGCATCAAGATCGTCACCCAAGGTTGAGGCAAGAACATCCGCCGCTTTGGCGCGCGCGATCAGCGCTGAACGAGACAATGGCGCGTCGCTTGAATGCAAGGTAGTATCGAATAAAGTCGTGAGCCGCTGCTCAACGGAGGCGGGCAGTTTTCGCGTTACCGCAACTTTTGGTTTGACGTTGGTCATCATAGGGCGCTTTTTGTCAAATTCGCATGCTGCTTTTCAAGCTCAGTTAACCGCAAATTAACGCCTATGGGATTGGTTAAGTTTTTATTCATCTTTCTTGCTGTGTTCCATTTCCCATGTTGCTAAAACGCTTAGTCTTATTTATTTCCGGTTTTTGCATTTTCGCATCTGCTACTATGGCCGCGGAGGGCAGTCCTTCGCAAGGCGCCAGCGCCCAAACCGCGCCCCGCCTTGACACGCCATCCGGCATGCCGGTGCCTCGATTTGTCTCGCTCAAGACCGACCGCACCTTTTGCCGGTCTGGCCCGACATTCGCCCATCCGGTGCGGATTACTTTTATGCGTCGCGGACTGCCAGTTATGGTTGTCGCGGAGACGCACGACCACTGGCGCAAAGTCCGAGATTCCGAGGGCGATGAATGCTGGATCCACAAAACCAAACTCTCCGGCATCGACACAGCGCTTGTCCTCGAGGAGGGGCTTGCCCTGCGGGCGCGCCCAAGTCGATCTGCGCCCGAAAAGGCCCGGCTTGGCCGCGGATTGATCGCTCGCGTTGAAATGACGCGCGATGGCTGGCTGCGTGTATCAGCTGACGGCGTCAAGGGCTGGGCCCCGCAATCTGGCTTCTGGGGCGTTTTTTCCACAGCAAAGTCGTCCTCTGCTCCCCCTAATTGACCGCTCGCCCTCACGTCTATACCAAGCGGCAAAAGGAGGCGTTGCGTAAAAGCATGGCTGAAAAGAAAAACAGCTTCAATCGCGAAGAACTACTGGAATGCGGATATCACGGCTTGAGAGGCCCGGGCAGCGCACAATTGCCGGTGCCGCCAATGCTGATGTTCGATCGTGTAACGCTCATCAACGCCGATGGCGGCTCTTACGGCAAGGGCCGGATCGAAGCTGAACTCGACATCAACCCTAATCTTTGGTTTTTTGACTGCCACTTTCCCGGCGACCCGGTGATGCCGGGCTGTTTGGGCCTTGACGCTTTGTGGCAATTAATCGGGTTTTTCCTGACCTGGTCCGAATTACCCGGCAAAGGCCGGGCGCTGGGCGCGGGAGAAGTGAAATTCACCGGTATGGTGATGCCAGACGCCAAAGTCGTGCGCTATGAGATCGATATCCGCAAGGTTATCAACCGATCACTCAAACTTGGGATCGGCGATGGGGTTATGCTGGTCGATGGGCGTCCTATATATTCAGCAAAAGGTTTGCGCGTTGGGCTGTTCACAGAAGAGCAGCTGCAAAACGGCATGAGCTAAACGGGTCTTTTTTCTAACGCACGAAAGGCAAGTTTTTGTATGAGAAGAGTAGCCATCACCGGCATGGGCGTCGTTTCCTCCATTGGCGGCAATGTTGCGGAGACAACGGCGTCTCTGCGTGAGGGTAGGTCCGGACTTACCCATTCACCTGATTTCGCCGAGCACGGCTTTCGGGCCCAAGTCTGGGGCAAGCCGCCGGTCAATATGGAAGAAATCCTTGATCGACGAACACGGCGCTTCATGAGTGAAGCTGTCGGCTGGAATTACATCGCCATGCAAGAAGCGCTTGAGAGTGCTGGGCTCGGCGAAGACCAGATCAGCGATCCACGGATCGGCATCGTCATGGGCGCGGGCGGGCCTTCAACACGCGCTATTGTCGAGGCGGCGCAAAAAACTATTGAGACGGGCGCCACGAAAAAAATCGGCCCGACCGTGGTGCCGAAAGCGATGTCATCGGCGCCGTCGGCGGCTCTTGCCACGTCGTTTAAAATTCTCGGCGTCAATTATTCAATTTCCTCCGCATGCGCGACATCGGTCCATTGTATTGGCGCAGCGGCCGAACAGATCATGTGGGGCAAGCAGGACGTTGTTTTTGCGGGCGGCTGCGAAGACCTCGACTGGACGATGGCGAACCTCTTTGACGCGATGGGCGCGATGTCGACCAATTTCAACGACAGCCCGGCGACAGCGAGCCGCGCCTATGACAAGGACCGGGACGGCTTCGTCATCGCCGGCGGCGCAGGCGTTGTTGTCCTTGAAGAATACGAGCACGCGAAAAAACGCGGCGCCAACATTCTGGGCGAGATCGTCGGCTATTTTGCCAATTCAGACGGCTACGACATGGTGCAGCTTTCCGGCGAGGGCGCTGTACGGTGCATGCGCGGTGCGCTCGAAACCGTTCGCCAGCCGATCGACTATGTGAACCCCCACGGCACCTCGACGCCGATTGGCGACCAGAAAGAAACCCAGGCCATCCGCGAGGTTTTTGGCGCTGAGATTCCGCCTTTCTCCTCGACCAAATCGCTAACCGGCCATTCGCTTGGCGCTGTCGGGGCGCAGGAACTGGTTTATGGGTTGATCATGATGCGCGAGAAATTCCTCGCCGCGTCGGCCCATATTGAAAATATTGACCCCGAATTTGAAGACCTGCCGATCATCCGCGAGCGTGTCGATGACGCCAAAATCGACTGCTTCCTTACCAACAGCTTCGGCTTTGGCGGCACCAATGGTTCCCTCGCGGTCGCCCGGGTTGAAGGGTAGGCGCGTCGCGGTGCCCGAACACGCGCTTTATGCGGCGATTGCCGCAGCGGTGGTCGCCTCCATCGGTCTGTGGTGGTTTCGCCTCGTGCTTGGGCGCGTTAGAGAAATGCCAAAGGCAACCCGATATGGCGTTTACCTGCTGGTCTGGCTCGCCTATTTCATTTTGACAATGATCTTAATCGGTCGCGGACAACAATAACAAAAAGGAAGTTCCCATGGGCGGAGAAGTTGTTTTTCCAACTGGCGATTTAATGAAGGGCAAGCGCGGCCTGATCATGGGCGTCGCCAATAAAAACTCTATCGCCTGGTACATTGCGCAACAACTGCATGCGCAAGGCGCATCACTCGCCTTCACCTACGCCAGTGAAGCGCTGGAACGCCGGGTTCGCCCCCTTGCTGAAAGCCTCAACGCGGATATGATCCTTGAATGCGATGTCCTCTCGGACGCCTCCATGGACGGGGCCTTCGCCGCCGTCAAAGACAAATGGGGCGAGCTTGATTTTCTCGTCCATGCCATCGCTTTCACTGACAAAAGCGCGCTGGAAGGCTCATTCGTTGAGAATACGACACGACAGATTTTCAAAGACACCATGGATGTCTCGGCGTTCTCTTTTGTCGACGCCGCCAACCGCGCTTCAAAGATGATGACGCCGGGCGGGTCGATGATCACCCTCACCTATTTAGGCAGTGAGCGGACAATCCCGAACTATAACGTCATGGGCGTCGCCAAGGCCGCACTTGAGGCCTCGACCCGTTACATCGCCCGCGATCTTGGCCCACAAGGCATTCGCGTTAACGCCATCTCCGCTGGGCCAATCAAAACACTGGCCGCCGCCGGCATCTCATCGGGCCGCCACATGTTTTCATTTAACCGGGCCGCAAGCCCGTTGCGCGACGACACCGATCCGAAAGGCGTCGCCGGCGCGGCGCTCTATCTCCTTTCCGATCTTGGCGCCTCGTGCACAGGCGAGACCCACCATGTTGATGGCGGGTTCCATATTGTCGGCATGCCGGACGAAAGCGCCCTGAAAGAGTAAGCCGTCGGCGACACTCAATTTCAGCAGTCATGGAAACGGCAAAAGACATTATTGACCGCCTCGCCCTTCGGCCCCACCCGGAAGGCGGATGGTATGCGGAAACATGGCGAGCGGACGCCACAGGCGGCGCGCGCGCCAACGGCACGGCGATCTATTATCTTCTGGAGCAGGGCGTGCGGTCTAAATGGCACCGTGTCAACGCCGCCGAGATCTGGCATTTTTATGCCGGCGCACCACTGAAACTATCCATCGCCGCCGAAGACGGGGCGCCCCGTGATGAAATGCTCGGAACCAACCTAAGGGCCGGCGAACGTCCGCAAATCATCATTCCGCCCCACCGCTGGCAGGCAGCGGAAAGCCTCGGCGCCTGGACATTGGTCGGGTGCACTGTATCGCCTGGATTTATGTTCGAACATTTTGAGATGGCGCCGCCCGGTTGGGAGCCTGACGGCGCTTGACCCCTATGACTGTGCGGCGATCCAGCCGTTGATTTTCTTTTCCAGAACCGGCAACGGCATGGCGCCGGTCATCAAGACCTCGTCATGGAAAGCGCGAATATCGAACTTGTCGCCTAGCTCAGCCTCCGCTTTGGCGCGCAACTCATTAATCTTCAGCATACCAAGCTTATAAGATGTAGCCTGACCGGGCCAGACCGCATAGCGCTCGATCTCGCGCGTCACCGAGGCGCGGGTGTCGCCGGTCACAGACTGCATGTAATCGATCGCCTGTTCGCGGGTCCATTGCTTGTGATGAAGCCCGGAATCGACCACAAGCCGGGCCGCACGGAAAAGCTCAGACTGAAGGCGGCCGAGATTGCCGAGAGGGTCTTCGTCATACATGCCCATTTCCGCCGCGACCTGCTCGGCGTAAAGCGCCCAGCCTTCCGAAAATTCCGAATAGCCAAGCATATTACGAATGAGGGGCAAGCCGGCCGATTGCTCCAGCGACCGCTGGAAATGATGCCCCGGCGCCGCCTCATGATAGGTCAGTGTTTTCAGCGTGTGCTTGGGCCAGTCGGCTGTATCTTTGAGATTGATCCAATAAACCCCGCCGCGCGAGCCATCGAGTGCTGGGCTTGTGTAATAGCCGCCAGGCGCAGAATCCTGCTCATAGACGGGGATACGCTTAACATCGACGCTCTGCGCCGGGATCGTCCCGAACCAGTCCGGCGCCTTCGCCATAATCTCACCGACCTGGACGTTGAGATCAGCCAAAAGCGCTGCGCGGCCCTCATCCGTATTGGCGTAGCGCATGCCGTCGCGTGCGCCGATTTGTTCAAATCGTTCGGCCACTGAGCCGCCGGTCAGGCCCTCTGCCTGAAAGATCGCATCCATTTCCGCGGTAAGCCGCGCGACCTCTGCAAGACCGAGCTGATGAATGTCTTCGCCGGTGCGCCCGCCAGCGCCATAAGCATCGAGCGCATGTTGATAAAACGCAACGCCTTGATCGCCGAGGCGCCACACACCCGCATCTCGCCCGGCCTGGGGTTTGAGATTTTCAAGCGCCGCCGCAAGCCGCGCATAGGCTGGGTAAACCGTTGCCTCAACAGCGTCTCCAGCGCGGCGCACAAGGTCGGCGCGCTCCTCGTCTGACAATTCGTCAATAGTGTTTAATCGCTCAGCGAAAGTCGTAACTAGCGGGTTGCTCGCCGCCTCCATTGACGTAAAGCCGTTGATAGAGCCCACCGCACCGTCGATGGCGAAATAGGGCGGCACAATCCCAAGCGCCGCATCACCGCCAATCGATTCAATGACCTCGTCATAAACGCGGCCAAATTCAGCGAGACGCGCGAGATAATTTTCCGCATCCGCCTTTGACGAAAGCGGCTGCTGCGTCTGCAATATACGCGGCAGGAAGAGATGCGCGCCGGTCAACTGCGTCACGACATATGGGCTGGCCGAGCCCCATTGAACGGCGCTGCCAAAGTCAAACTGGTTGCGGCGCGCACCGGTCTCATAGGCGTCGCGCAAAACATCATACGTGACCTTCGCATCGGGCCCGAGCGCATTACGGTCAAGGCTGCGGATCTCCTGCATGAACTGCTCGTTCATCTGACGCGCGCGCTCATTGCTGGCAAAGCCATAATCGCCAAGCCGCGCGTTATAGCCCTTTCCGGCAATCTCTTCGCTAACGCCAAGCACGGTCGCAAATTCCGGCGAGACTTTGAGGACAGCGCCGGCATGGTCTGCGGCGGTCGTTAACAACTCCTCATCAGGATTGGCGACCGCTTCTTGTTCCTGCGCCGACGGCTCGCCATTTGTGGGGGCGCCGTGCGCGGCGTCCTCTTTCTTGTCGCACCCTGCGACGGCGCCCATGGCCAACACACACGACCCCATCAGTATCCGTTTTTTAACCGCGCCCATATCGCTACTTCCCCTTCATGTTATTCGAACCTTAGCGTCGATAATCCTACCCGGTCGTGATGCCAAGGCCGAGCCCGATTTCGTGAAAAATTCGTCAGCGCGCCATCTCGGCAACATCACGAAAAACGGGGCTCCGCCTTACGCGCGCCCCGTTTTCCAAGCTTAATTCGCAATGAAATTTTAAAGAGATTTACTCTCGTTCGATTTCCTTGCCGGTTTCCTGATCGACAACTTTCATTGACAGGCGAACCTTGCCGCGATCGTCAAAGCCGAGAAGTTTGACGTAAACTTCATCGCCTTCCTTGACGACGTCGGTGGTTTTTTCCGGGCGGCCTTCATTCAGCTGAGAAATGTGAACCAGACCGTCGCGAGGACCAAAGAAATTGATGAAGGCGCCAAAATCCATGGTTTTCACAACCGTGCCTTTGTAGATCTCGCCAACTTCCGGTTCCGCAACAATCGAATGGATCCATTTATAGGCCGCGTCGATTTTCTCTTTGTCGTTCGAGGCAATCTTGATGAGGCCTTCATCGTCAACATTGATTTTGGCGCCCGTCTCTTCAACGATCTGACGGATCACCTTGCCGCCGGCGCCGATGACGTCGCGGATTTTGTCTTTGTTGATCTGCATGGTCTCGATGCGCGGTGCATAATCGCCAAGTTCGCCGCGCGCGGTATCGAGCGCTTTCGCCATCTCGCCAAGAATATGCAAGCGGCCGTCTTTCGCCTGATCGAGCGCCACTTTCATGATCTCTTCGGTGATGCCCGCGATCTTGATATCCATCTGCAGCGACGTCACACCTTCGTCCGTGCCCGCGACTTTAAAGTCCATATCGCCGAGATGATCTTCGTCGCCGAGAATATCGGAAAGAACCGCATATTTCTCGCCCTCAAGGATCAGGCCCATGGCGATCCCAGCGACCGGACGTTTGATCGGCACGCCGCCATCCATCAACGCCAGTGAAGCCCCGCAGACCGTCGCCATTGACGACGAGCCATTGGATTCGGTGATCTCAGAGACCAGGCGAATGACATAAGGGAATTCTTCCTGGGTCGGAATTACCGCTTTCATCGCCCGCCACGCGAGCTTGCCATGGCCGATTTCACGGCGACCGGTAAAGCCCATACGGCCAACCTCGCCGACCGAATATGGCGGGAAGTTATAATGCAGGAGGAACTGCTCTTTGTAAGTGCCGGCCAACGCGTCGATGAACTGCTCATCTTCGCCGGTGCCGAGCGTCGCGACAACAAGCGCTTGCGTTTCGCCGCGGGTAAAGAGCGAGCTCCCATGCGTGCGCGGCAGAACGCCAGCTTCGGCAACGATCGGGCGAACCGTCTTGGTGTCGCGGCCGTCAATGCGTTCGCCGGTGTCTAGAATGCCGCCGCGAACGATGTCGGACTCAATCGCTTTAAAGGCGCCGCCAACAACTGATTTGGATGGCGCGTCGTCGTTTTCATCGTCACAAAGAGCATCTATCGCCTTGTTCCTGGCGACGCCAAGCGCTTCCTGGCGATCCTGTTTGATAGTGAGCTTGTAGGCCGCCTGAACATCGCTTTCAACAAGCGAGCGGACTTTTGCTTCGATATCAGAATTATCCGGCGCGGTGAATTCCCACGGCTCTTTGGCGCAGTCTTCGGCAAAATCGATGATCAGGTTGATCGCTTCTTTCGCAGCCTTGTGGCCAAAAGCGACCGAGCCGAGCATGACTTCTTCGGCAAGCTCTTTGGCTTCGGATTCAACCATCATCACCGCGTCAGCCGTACCGGCCATAACGAGGTCAAGTTTGGTTTCGGCCATCTCATCGATTTGCGGATTCAAGACATACTCGCCATTGATGTAGCCAACGCGCGCTGCAGCGATCGGTCCGAGAAACGGGACGCCGGCGACAGTCAGCGCAGCAGACGCGGCGATCATCGCGACCACATCCGGATCGTTTTCGAGGTCGTGAGAGAGAACCTGCGCAACCACCAGCACTTCATTTTTGAAGCCCTTGGCGAAGAGCGGGCGGATCGGGCGGTCAATCAGGCGCGAGGTCAGCGTCTCTTTTTCGGTCGGGCGCGCTTCGCGTTTGAAGTAGCCGCCTGGCACGCGGCCAGCAGCGTAGTAACGTTCCTGATAGTGAACGGTCAGTGGGAAGAAATCGAAATTTGGGTTCGGTGATTTTGCAGCTGTTACTGCGGCCAGCACCGAAGTTTCGCCATAGGTTGCGAGCACCGCGCCGTCAGCCTGGCGCGCAATGCGCCCCGTTTCGAGGGTCAGCGTGCGACCGCCCCATTCAATCGATTTTTTCGTGGTATTAAACATTTCATTTTCTCTTTCGTGAATGCGCCGTACGCGGATCGTAAGACGCCCTTGGATATGAAACCGAAACGCGGAAACGCCGCTCACGTCGAGCGGCGCTTTTTATCTCGGTTGCATGCGGATGGCGCCGTCAAGTCTAAAGACAGCGCCGTTGATCATTTTGTTACGGCATATCTCCAATGCCAGTGATGCAAATTCTTCGGGTTTGCCGAGGCGTTTAGGGAAAGGCACCATGGCGGCAAGGGCGTCCTGAACCTTCTGGTCCATGCCCGCCATCATCGGCGTCCAGAAAATCCCCGGGGCGATGGTGTTGACGCGGATCCCGATATTCATGAGGTCGCGGGCGATCGGCAACGTCATCCCGGCGACGCCGGCCTTTGACGCCGCGTAAGCCGCCTGGCCCATCTGCCCCTCAAAAGCGGCAACTGACGCGGTGTTGATAATAATGCCGCGTTCGCCGTCCTCGCGCGGGTCGAGTTTTTCCATCTCGGCTGCGACCAGCCGGATGCAATTGAACGTGCCGGCAAGGTTAATGTCGAGCACTTGTCTGAAGGTCTCTAACCGGTGCGGACCGTTTTTGCCGATGGTCTTTTCGCCAATCGCAATGCCGGCGCAGTTGACCAGAATAGACGGAGCGCCATTGGCGGCAATGGATTTTTCCAACGCCGCTTTGATGGTGACCTCATCCGTAACGTCAACCGTGCAGAAGACGCCGCCCAGGTCGGCGGCGAGGGCCTCGCCCTTTTCGGCGTTGAGGTCCCACAAGGCAACCTTAACGCCGGCTTTGGCGAGCGCCTCAGCCGTCGCGGCGCCGAGGCCCGACGCGCCGCCCGTGATGATCGCAGAAAGTCCCGATAAGCTCATATTAGCGCCGGATGCCGAGCTCTCCGATAAGCTTTTTGTATCGGTCTTCGTCGTTGCGCTTCACATAATCCAACAGCCGGCGACGCTGAGACACCATTTTGAGGAGCCCGCGGCGCGAGTGGTTGTCTTTTTTGTGCTCTTTGAAGTGCTCGGTAAGGTTGGTAATTCGCTCGGTCAGGATCGCGACCTGGACTTCAGGAGAGCCCGTATCATCTGTTTTTTGTGCGAATTTTTTGATGAGTTCAGCCTTACGGCCGCCCGTAATAGACATATCGTTTCTCCGCGGCGTCCCCATAATTCTGGCCCCGCCGGGACGCCGTCCAGCAGGGTCAGTGAATTTCGAGGGCTTATGACGGAAAAAGGGGTGAATTGCAAGGGACCCGGCGCCCGCCAATCACGCCAACAGGCCAGCAAACCCGCTATTTGTTCAGGCGCACCGCGAAGCTGTCGTGCTTGTCATACTGATTGGTCAAAAACACGAGTTGGGAGCCGGTTGCGTTGACGAATTCGTTTACCGCCTCAACAACACCGTAACGGTCCGTTTGAGAGACCCAGCGGACGTAGTCATGCCCGCAAATCAGGCCGCCCGGCTTCACGGTGCGGTTGAGGGCCTGGAGGTCCAGCCGGACATTTTCATAATCATGCGCGGCGTCGAGATAGACCCAATCAAAATAGTTGTCCTCAAATTCTTTCATGACCGGGCATGAATACCCGCGGTTGAATTTGACGACGCCGCTGTCGACGGCTTCTTGAACGTTTTTCTTCACTGTCTCGATGGCGGACGCGGAGTATTTCGGAACGGGCGAGTCCCAGGGATCTATCAGGTGCAGCGTTTTGGGATTGGTGCGGGTGAGAATTTCCTTCGAAAAGCTCCCCTCTGCAACGCCGATTTCCGCGACGACGGCGTCTTTGGGCAGACGGTCCAACATGGCCAGCCGGTCAGATAACAACACCGCCCCGTCAATGAATTCCTGACGAATATCCTGCCACACCGGCTTCGACTTTTCGTGCTCGCGCTGCGCGCGCGCCACGCCCCGCAAGGTAAATACAGCCTCCGGTAGCATTGATTTAATGAGCTGCTTCATCGCCTTTACCTTAATTTTCGACTGCGCTGCTGGCGTCAATGCTCGACCGTCGCAAGATTAATGCCGCCCGACAGCCCCGGCCCAACGATTCCGGCGAGTGATACACGATATATACCAACGGTTAAGCCTAGCCCGCCAGCGGGCGCGGTTACGCAGTTTTTTAGCTTGCGATTAAAGTGAGTTTTCGGTTTTTGACGCCCATAGCTCGTCGGTAATTTTGTCTTTGACGAGGTCGCGTTTGCGCAATTCGCTGACTTTTTGGCGGTCGGCTTTCGCCGCACCCTGACGTTTTTGCGGCTTGCACAAAAGGCAGCCGGCTCTGGTTGATTTCGGTCCTTTGCGTTTGTGATGCGCCATGACGGTCCTCGTAAGGCCCTGATATAAGCCTCAGGGCTCACAAATTAAACACCCGCGTCGGTTTCAGCTTCAACCCATCAAGCTCACAGATCGCGACCGGGTCGTCATGCAAGACAGCCAGAACTGCCTCGATCTCGCCCACCCGCTCACCGCGCACACCCTTTGCGACCGGCGGCGCGATGACCGCCGCCTGGCCGCGGCGCAGCTTGTCCGCCTGGGGACCATCAATCGCTGCTTGTGGCATATCGGCAAGCGCCATTGAAATCGGCGACAGCGCCGCATCGCGATCTTCAAGCAGCGCCAGCGCTTCGAGTTGCTCAATCGTCACACCATCTTCTGCCTGAAACGGCCCAACCGCCAGACGGCGCAAGGCGACAACATGGCCTTCAGTGCCGACGGTGCGGGCAATATCGCGCACCAGCGCACGCACATAGGCGCCCTTGCCGGTCACGGCCTCAAACACGGTTTCATCTGTAGACGGCGTATCAACAATGCTCAGCTCATGAATTGAGATCATGCGCGGCTCGAGCTTCACCTCTTCGCCATCGCGGGCGATATCATAGGCGCGCTCGCCGCCGACTTTGATGGCTGAGAATTGCGGCGGCACCTGACTGATCTCACCGGTGTATTGAACAAGGGCGCTTTCAATTTCTTCGCGTGTCGGGCGTTTGTCAGAGGTTGCGATGACGTCTCCCTCAGCGTCGTCGGTTGCGGTCGCCGCTCCCCATTTGGCGGTGAAACGATAACGCTTTTGCGCATCCATGATGTAGGGGACTGTCTTCGTCGCCTCGCCCAAGGCGATTGGCAAGACGCCGGTGGCAAGCGGGTCAAGCGTGCCGGCGTGGCCTGCCTTTTGCGCCTGAAAAAGCCACCGCACTTTCGAGACGGCCTCGGTCGACCCGACATCAAGGCCTTTATCGAGGATGAGCCAGCCGGAAACCGGCCGGCCTTTCTTACGTCGTCTGCCCATGCGCGGGCTCCTTTAGAAATCTTTGCGTATCAAAAGGCCCCGGCGGCGGTTTGGACGCATGCCGGGGCGATGTCTTTCAATCAGGTCCGCCCAATGGGGTCAAGACGCATGGCTCAGCGAGCCGGTTTTTGGAAACGATAGACAAACCGATCAGTGACGCCGCGGATAGACGGATCGAACACAGAGATAGTGCGCGGATCATCTGCATTCCGTAGCGCATCACTTTCCGCCGCCAAGACGAAGCCCGCCGCACCAACTTCCGGCTTTACCAGTCCGGGGATCATGCGATGCAGCTCTTCGGTGACAACCTCGCTTGCGCCGTCAGCAGCAAGGTGATCAACGACCAGATAAACGCCGCCAGGCTTTAACGCGTTATAGATCGCCTTGTTCATGGCGACGCGATCGGCGCCGGTCCAGACGGTGTCATGATAGTAGAGCCCCATCACAACCGCATCGAGTTTTTCAGGAAAATCCAGCGCATCGATTTTTTGCACCGTATAGGAAACATTCTTGCGCGGATCGCTCTCCAGATAGTTGGGAAAGGTATCTTTTGCATTTGGAAAGGCGTCGAAAATCCGCGCCGGATCGACCGCATAAACATGACCCTCCTCGCCAACCAGCCGGGAGAGAAGCGCGGTATAGTAACCGCTGCCCGAAGCAAGATCGGCAACCTTGTCGCCCTTCTTGATCTTGCTGAAGGCGATAATCGCCCGAGGCTTGCGGCCCTCGTCACGGGTGCGCTGTTCTTCAAGCCGGGTCGGGTCAGCGACGGCCGCCTCAATCAGGTCACGCCTCTCCGATGTTTTGTCGCCAGCCGTGGCGCTCGACAAAGCAGCAAAAACGGCGAGCACAGACAGCGCCGCCAAGTCAAATATTTTCATGGGTCATTCCTCTTTCGCATTACCCTTTAACGACGCCGTAGCGCCTGGGAATGCGACAGGAATTTTGTCGACTTACCGCGAGATCAGGTCGGTTCGTCGTTTAAATCCCGGGCGACGTCAGGGCGGGACAAAAGCTCATCGATCCGCTCGGATTCGGCGAAGGTTTCATCGCTTTTGAAAATCAGCGCCGGGGTGAATTTGAGATCAATTTTTTTGCCCAACAGTCCGCGCAGATAGGGCGAGACCTTATTGAGCGCCGTCACCACTTCGCCCTGGCGATCCCCGCCCAAAGGTGCGGCGTAAACGCTCGCCTGTTTGAGATCGGGCGAGACCCGCACCTCGCTCACCGTGACCGAGACGCCCTCAAGCACCGGATTACGCAAGGTTTCACGCTGCATGATCTCAACCAGCGCATGACGGATGACCTCGCCTGCGCGAAGCTGGCGCTGGGACGGTCCTTTGGAATTTGAAAGTCGTTTAGCCATGACGGGGGAGATAGTCGCTCAGCGGCGTCAGGAAAACCCTCTGCATCAAAATTCCGGACCAGGCGCCGTGTCAGCCCCTGGCGTCTGCCGCCAGAACGCCGGCAAAGGCCTCCAGCTTCTTCGGCACAAGGGCGTAATCATTGTCCCGGTCGCGAAGGCCGGAACAGATATCAACGCCAAAGGGCCGAACCGCTGCGACCGCCTCTGCGACATTTTCCGGATTTAGCCCGCCGGCCAGAAAGACGGGGCCTTTCACCGCCTCGACAATCTTCCTGCTGATCGTCCAGTCATGGACATCGCCGGTGCCGCCCAGCGTTCGCGCCGGGGCCGAGGGCTTGCCCGAGTCCAGAAGAATGATGTCAGCCACTGCGCCCGCCTTCATCGCCGAATCAACCGCACGCTCATCCTCCACGTGGATGACCTGCATGATGCGAACGTTCGGGTGGGATTTTCGGATGATGGCATAAGCGCCGGGCGCCGGGTCATCGACGATCTGGACGGTGTTGACGCCCGTCTCCGCGATGTGGTCCGCAATCGCATCACCCTCGGTCTGGCTCGTCAGTAATGTGGTCCAGACCTTATCGCCATCGCGCCCGCGCAAATGGGCGGCGATCTCCTTGATCTGATCGTCCGCGATCGGGCCCGGCCCGTTTGGCATCTCGCCGACCAGGCCGACGGCCAGAGCGCCGGCGTTGATCGCCATATCGGCTTCCGCGGTTGAGCGAATGCAACAAACCTTGAACGGAAATTTCATCAAACTCTCTTTTAAAATCCACACAAATAGCAGTGCAGGTAACATCCGCGTGATCAGGACGCCTTTCATCGCAGCGGAAAACCACTCCGTCTCATGACGATTGCCGATTTATGCCGCTTCGTAAAGGCTCGGCGAAAACAGGAGGCTTCCATGGGATTTATCGGCAAAGTTGTTATCACGGCGCTCAGCGCACTCGCGGCGCATATCGGCATTATTGTTTTTCTCGCAGGCGGACAATGGCCCATTTCCAACGCTTTTCTACAGGAACTTATCTTGCGCTGGTCAATCGCCGCTTTATTGGCAAACTCACTCTCCTGGCCGTTTCCGGTATATTTAAACGCCGCGATTGTCGGCGGCTTAAGTGCGCTCAATATGGCGTTCGTGGTGCTGACTTTTCAGGGACAGTTTGCATTTTTCCAGCGCGCATTGCTGACCAATGGAACCGGCGCCCTTGGCCTCGCCATTGGCGCGGGCGTCGCAGCCGCCATGCTTGCCAAACGCGCCGACGCCTAACGCCATGGTCGCGGGTCACTGTCAATTAGACCCATAATCACTGAATCACGCACGCCAATATGGGTTTTCCACAAGGCGCGCAAAACACCTTCTTTTTTAAAACCGAGCTTTTCAAAGGTGCGGAGGGATGCCGCGTGCTCCGGGTCAATATCAGCGAAAATCCGGCGGGCGCCTTTTTGCTCAAACACATGGTCGAGCGCTTGCGGCATAAGCGCTGCGGTTAATCCCCGTCCTCGCGCTGCCGGAACGATCATGCACGCCGCCTCCCAGACACCGTCGCGGCCGGTGAAAAGAGAAAGACGCCCCAGCGCCGGACCGTCGACATTATCGACAACGGCCCAAGACGTATCTTCCGCGCCTACGCCCCACGCTTCTAGCTGCGCGCGGGTTTCTTCAATCGACGCAAACGCGCTATCCGGCAAATATCGGCAACTTTCTTCGTCGCCAAAGATTGCATGCAGCGCTTCTGCGTCACGCGCAGGATTGAGAGGGCGCAGTGTTGGCGTCGTTGCGGTCATGCGCGCTAGATAGCGCAATCTCCGCGCACCGGAAAGCTGATAGCGCTGGTTATTCCTCAATCGGCAGGGGCTCCGCCGCGCCTTCCTCAACAATCAATGCGGAAATCTGCCGCTCCTGCCATTCGACAATTGCCGCGCCGATCTCGGGCCCATGATCCTCCTGAACAAAATGGAGGCCGGCGCCAAGAAATACGCCTTCGGTGTTGTTCCATGATTGAAGGATGCCCGCTGCAACATCCTGCGTGATCAATGTTCCCGGCTCAAAATAAAACATCAGTTTAGGGACCGATGATGCCGGCAACCAATCAACGAAGGGCCGCATACGCGCAGCCACTTCCTCAGGTGATCCGTCAAATGGAATCTCGCGCGGCCAGACGAGAACCGGGTAGCGCGAACCGAAAGTCGGAAACGGTTCGCGATAAGCATCCATTTCCTTTTTGGAGAGGTCGCGCACAACACTCATTGGCAGCACTTTTTCAACGAAGCCGTTGAGCCCCATCACCAGCAATTCGCCGGTCCCTTTGGTACGGAAAAGGGTAAACATATTTTTGGCCAGCGGGTCCAAATCATCCATGCCGGAAATGCGAAAGATCGCCTCCATAAAAACAATGCCTTTGACATTGTCCTGATGGCGGTAGGCGTAATCAAAACCGAGCGCCGAGCCCCAATCGTGAACGACAAGCGTCACATCGGTGAGCTCCAGCGCCTCGATAAAGCCTTCGATATAGCCCGCATGCTCAGCAAATGTGTAGCCGATGTCGGGACGGTCGGAGGCGCCAAAACCGATATTGTCGACCGCGATTGCCCGGGCGCCGGAGGCGGCGACCGCCGGCACGACATTGCGCCAAAGATAAGACGAGGTCGGATTGCCGTGGAGGAACAAAAAGACCGGACCGTCTTTGTCGCCTTCGTCAAGGTAGTGCATCTGGCTGCCATTGACGTCGATATAGTGAGACACGAACGGATAGTTCGCCCAAACCTCAGACAGTTGCCGCTGAGGCTTTTCGATCGGGTCAGGGCCGAGCGTTGTCAGGTAATACGAGAACCCTGCAACCGCAGCGATCGCAAGCAGCAGCAGATAAAACAGCCCTTTTAGAATAAACCCCATCGACCCATACCCCTCTCTTGCAGCCCGAATGGGGCTGCGAAAGAGGGTATTACGCCGGGACCATGTGAGGCAAGGTCGGCCCAAATTGTATCGTTAAATGCAATGCCTTAGCGATCCGTTGCCACCATCTCGCCTGCATTATCTTACACCCAATTCGGCAGCAATTCATGGAATTTTCGCCGAACCGCTGTATAAGGGCGTCCGAGCGCTTTTGACAAAACCGGATGAAATGGGCGCCGCCACGGATTCTTTGAAGCGACAAACGCCGCCAATTCTTTCTCGTTCAGCACGCCCGTACTCTTCAGCTCCTTCGTAAGGACATGGAGTACGGTTTCATCGCGCGCATCAAAGTCCCAAGAAAATACATGATAAATGTAAGGGTTCAGCACCATTTGCCGCAGGTAAAAAAGGAAGAAATTATACTTCGCGGGCAGCCATGTGATCGGAAATTGCTCAACCACCAGCGCCCTGTTGATCGCCAGTTGATCGCTATAATGTCCGTAGACCGCCGCTTCACGCCATAATGCGTGGGCTTTTTTAAAGAAATCGCGCGTTGCGTCTGTATCGCGCGCAGACCAAACGCCGCCGTTCATGTAAGGGCGGGAATAGGTCCAGCCTTTTTCTTCTGCCAACTCTTTCAACGCACCGAACGGTCCCGCCAGCCCATTCGCAACGGCGGCAAAATCCGCTTCATGATTTACAATTTCAGAAAGGTCACGCGCAATCAAGGTATCGACATCCAGCTTTACAATATGTCCGTCAATAATCTGACGCATACTGAGCGTAAGATGACGGCTGCGCTCGACGTCTCGAAAATTCGGATCCAATGTTTTGACGACCCATTCGCTAGCAGTCTTCCGCAAATACTCTGTGGCGGGCGTCTTTAGCGCGGCGGTTTTCTCATCGGAGAGAATGACGATGTGGGCATGAGGCATAACGGCGCGAAGCGTCGCCGCAGAAACTGCCGCCATTTCAGCGAAGGAATTTTCTTCTGATCCAACAACAGCATAAACGTATTTTATCGGTTGCGGGCGCGACATCTGAATACCTCAGTTAATGAAGCATAGAAAACCCGATCCACCATCAAAGCGACCGCGTAATCTTCTCAACCGAAAAGCACTCAATGGTGTCGCCGACGCGCATATCTTCGTAATTGGCGAAGCTCATGCCGCATTCCTGACCCATCGGCACTTCCTGAACGTCGTCCTTGAAGCGTTTGAGCTGCGACAGCTCGCCTTCATGGATGACGACACTGTCGCGGATGAGGCGGACGGAGGCGCCGCGTTTGACCTGACCTTCAGTGACCCGGCAACCAGCGACTTTGCCTTGTTTGGAGATGTTGAAGACCTCCAAAATTTCCGCATTGCCGAGGAACGTCTCGCGCAGTTCCGGCTCAAGCATGCCAGATAGGACGGCTTTGATATCGTCGAGGAGATCGTAGATCACCGAGTAATAACGGATCTCGACTTTCGCCCGTTCAGCCACTTCTCGCGCCTGCTTATTGGCGCGGACATTAAAGCCGAGCACCGGCGCATTTGAGGCTTCCGCAAGGATAACGTCGCTTTCGGAAATCCCGCCGACGCCCGTATGCAGAACTTTAACGCGGACTTCATCGGTCGACATTTTGTCGAGCGCGGTGACGATCGCTTCGACCGAGCCTTGCACATCGCCTTTGATGACGATTGGAAGCTCTTTGATCTCTGCGTCCTGAAGCTGCGCCATCATCTGTTCCAGCGACGAACCGGATGTTTTGGCGACACTGGTATCCCGGCGATGGCGTTGACGGAATTCGGCGATCTCACGGGCGCGCGCTTCGGACTCAACGACATGGAAAGTATCGCCGGGCTCGGGCACACCGTTAAGACCAAGCACCTCAACCGGATAGGCCGGGCCTGCCTCTTTAATGGTTTTGCCTTTATCGTCCGTCATCGCGCGCACACGACCCCACTCGCCGCCGACGACCAGAATATCGCCGCGCTTCAAGCTGCCGCGCGCAACCAGCAACGTCGTTACCGCACCGCGGCCTTTGTCGAGGCGCGCCTCTACGACAGCGCCGTTGGCCGGTCGTTTCGGGTTGGCTTTAAGCTCTAAAAGCTCCGCCTGCAGAAGAATTGCGTCCTGCAAACCGTCAAGGTTGATTTTCTTCAGCGCTGAGACTTCAACATCTTGTATCTCACCGCCCATGCCCTCGACCTGGATTTCATGCTGGAGCAGGTCGGTGCGCACTTTGTTGGGATCCGCGTCCGGCTTGTCGATCTTGTTGATCGCGACAATGATCGGAACGCCCGCCGCCTTGGCGTGGCTGATTGCCTCTTCGGTTTGCGGCATGATGGAATCGTCCGCCGCCACAACCAGAATGATAATGTCGGTGACGCTGGCGCCGCGAGCCCGCATCTGCGTGAAAGCGGCGTGGCCCGGCGTATCGAGGAAAGTGATCTTGCGATCTTTGCCAAGGTTCACCTGGTAAGCGCCGATATGCTGCGTGATGCCGCCGGCTTCGCCCGCGACGACATCGGTCTGGCGCATGGCGTCCAAAAGCGACGTCTTGCCGTGGTCGACATGGCCCATGATCGTCACCACCGGCGGGCGCGGCTGCAAATCAGCCTCGTCATCTGGGGCGCCGTCAAGGCCTTCTTCAACGTCGGATTCTGCAACACGTTTGACCGCGTGGCCAAGGTCTTCGGCGATCAACTGCGCCGTGTCGGCGTCGAGCACTTCATTGGCGGAGACCATCTGGCCCTGGCCCATCAATTCACGAACAAGATCATTGGCGCGCATCGACATCCGAGCGGCGAGTTCCTGAACGGTGATTGTTTCCGGAATGATGACCTCACGAACGACGCGCTTGCCGTCGCCGCGCGCGGTGCGCGCCTGCTTTTCACGTTCACGGGCGCGCTTGACCGACGCCAATGAGCGTTGCCGCTCTTCGTCGTCAAGCGCGTTGGCGATTGTGAGTTTACCAGTGCGCCGGCGCGGCGCTTCTTTTGATTTTGCCTGGCGATCCTCGGCGGCGACGGTTTTGCGCCGTGACTTCAACCGTCCGCCAAGCTGCGCCAAGGGATTATCGGCATCGGCCTTGATCGCATTGGGATCATCCGGCGCCGCTTTTGCGCGGGCGTCGCCCTTCGAGGCGCTGCGTTTTTTACGCTCGGCTTCTTCCGCTTCCAGCGCGACTCGGGCTTCTTCTTCGGCCTTGCGCCGCTCTTCAGCTTCCTCGGCTCGCTTGGTCTCATCATCGGCGCGGCGCTTGCGATCTTCTTCAAGATTCGCGAGTTCAACGGCTTCACGGGCTTCGCGTTCTACGCGCTCTCCGGCTTCGCGTTTTTGACGATCGGCTTGATCGCGGCGCGACTTGGCCAGCGCCTGCGCGCGGGCATTTTTTTCTTCATCGGAAAGCGTCTTAAGGACGGCGCCGGACTTTCTAGCGTCATCCTCTACAGGCTTGGGCGCAGGCGCCGCTTTCGCCTTGGCTTTGACCGCCTTCGGCTTTTCCGGCGCATCCTTAGCCGTCACGCCTTTCTTCGGCGCCAATACGCGCCGTTTCTTGGTCTCGACAACAACGGTTTTTGAGCGCCCATGGGAGAAGCTCTGCTTAACAGCGCCGGTTTCGGTGCGCCGCAGCGTTAAGGGACGACGCCCTTTTGCTGGGCCGTCTTCCACCTGCTTGTCTTCTGTTTCGACGTCGTCGCTCATCCAAACTCCAATTTGCGCTTCTGAAAAGCGCGCTTTCGTTTCCCGCCTGCTTGCTGCCGACAGATATATTTTTGAAAGCCGCCAAGGACATACATCCCTCGAAGGCCGGGGTCCACCAAGAACCCCTTATTCATCAGCTCCTTTTGACGACCGGAACCCTTCCAGCCGTCTCGCCGCCTGCAAAAACCGTTTTGCCGCGGCGCCCTTCATGATGGCTGCATGAATGACGTGGTCACGTCCTAATGCAGCCGATAATTCGTGCTCATCAAAGAGCATAATCTGCGCAGCGTCCTTTGCCGCGCCGCTCATCTTTCGTTTTCCGTCCGCGGCGCCGTCGCGCGCCGAAATCCAGACACTGGCCTTTCCGTCCTTTAACGCGGCGCGGGCTTTTTCAAAGCCGGTTACCGCATCCCCCGTTCGTCGCGCCAGACCGAGCGCCGAAAGCGCTCCCTTTGCAAGCCCCGCCTCAACCAAATCGATCAGGCTCGCCGGGGTCGTCGTCGGCGCTTTGAACGAGCGCGAAAATGCCTGCCGTTTAATCGCCGCCTCAAGCGCATCCCTGCGTGCCGTCACCCAGGCGCCGCGCCCTGGCAGTTTGCCGGAGAAATCCGGCGTCACCGTTCCGTCGGGCGCTAACACGAAGCGAACGGACATCTCCGGCGCCGCCGTCTCACCCGTCGCAATACATCGACGCTCCGGGACACGTTTCGCCAGGCACGTCGTCGCGCTATCCGTTTCAGGCGACTGCGTCAGCGGTTTCCTGCTCCTCTGCTTCTTGTTCTGCAGCTTCCTGTTCTGCGCGCATTGCCGCCAGGTCCTCTTCCGTAATCCACCCAGCCCGCAGCCGCGCGCGGATAATCAGGTCTTCAGCATCCTCGGCGCCGATTTTGTAGCCCTCAAGAATGCCGTCATAGTGCTTGCGCTCGCCATCGACCCGTTCGGTCCAGCCGGTCAGATCGTCGGTGGCGCAGCCAGCAAGATCTTCGACCGACTTCACGTCATTCTCGCCAAGGGTGACGATCATTTTCAGATCAAGCCCTTCCATCTCGAGAATATCGTCAGCGACGCCCAGCTCTTTGCGTTTATCGTCGAGCTTTTTGTTCTCTGCTTCGATGAAGTCTTTTGCCCGCGCCTGAAGTTCTTCAGCCGTTTCCTCGTCAAGACCGTCAATCTCAGTAAGCTCTTCGAGACCAACAAACGCAATCTCTTCAATGCGCGAAAAGCCTTCCGACACAAGCAGGCCGGCCATCATGTCATCGACATCGAGGCCTTCCATAAAGGCTTCGGACCGTACGCGGAACTCTTCCTGACGTTTCGCGCTTTCAGCCTCTTCTGTCATGATATCGATCTCATAACCGGAAAGCTGAGAGGCAAGACGCACATTTTGTCCGCGACGGCCAATCGCCAAGGACAATTGCTCATCCGGCACAACAACCTCGATGCGCTCAAGCTCTTCGTCGAGCACGACCTTGCTGACTTCCGCCGGCGCCAGCGCATTAACGACGAAGGTTGCATCGTTCTCGTTCCAGGGCACGATGTCGATTTTCTCGCCGCCCAGTTCGTTGACCACCGCCTGAACGCGGGAGCCTCGCATACCGACGCAAGCGCCGACCGGGTCGATACCGCTGTCGTTTGACATCACGCCGATTTTGGCGCGGCTGCCCGGATCACGCGCCACCGCGCGGATTTCAATCACGCCGTCATAGACTTCGGGCACTTCCTGCTCGAACAATTTCGCCATGAATTGCGGGTGCGCACGAGACAGAAAGATTTGCGGCCCCCGCGTTTCCCGGCGCACTTCCATGATATACGCGCGCACGCGGTCATTATTACGATAGTTTTCGCGTGGCAATTGCTGGTCGCGGCGAATAATCGCTTCCGATTTGCCGAGATCGACGATTACATGACCATATTCAACGCGCTTGACCATACCGTTGATGATCTCGCCAACGCGGCCTTTAAAGTCTTCATACTGACGTTCTCGCTCAGCGTCGCGCACTTTCTGAGTGATGACCTGTTTGGCGGCCATCGCAGCGACCCGGCCAAAGTCAATCGGCGGCAAGGGATCGGACATGAAATCGCCGATCTCTGCTTCGGGGTTGCGCTGGCGCGCTTCATCCAGCGTAATCTCCGCAGAGTCGTGTTCGATCAATTCAAAAACATCGAGCAGACGCCAAAGTTTTGTCTCGCCGGTCTTTGGGTTGATCTCGGCCTTGACGTTTGTCTCATGGCCATAGCGCGAGCGCGCTGCGCGAGCGAGCGCATCTTCCATCGCCTCAATCACCAGTGACGGCTCAATGGATTTTTCCCGAGCCACTGCATCGGCGATCTGGATCAACTCCAGCTTGTTGGCGCTAATCGCGTTCACGAATAGTCTCCATCACTTATAATCTCCTCATCTTGCATTTCAGTCTTCGCCGTTTTCAGGCTTTCCTTAATCAGGTCGTCCGTGAGAACGAGCTTGGCGCTGGCGATCCAGTTGATCGGGAACAGCGCGGTTTCTTCTTCACCTTCAATATCAAACGCGACTTTGCCGTCATCCATGCCGGCGACAACGCCGGAAAATCTTTTGCGGCCTTCAACCAGACGATTGAGTTCAAGCTTCGCGGGCCATCCCTGCCAGTCTTCAAAATCCTTCGGCCGCACCAGCGGGCGATCGATGCCTGGTGACGAGACTTCAAGAGTATAGGCGCCCTCAATCGGGTCCGCGTCTTCCAGCACCGACGAAAGCGCGCGCGAGAGCTTGGCGCAGTCTCCCGCGGACATCGTCTTGTCGGCGCGTTCGGCCATTACCTGCAGGGTTTTTGTATTGCCGCCGGTTACGCGCACGCGCACAAGCTCAAAGCCGGCAGCCTCTACGGCAGGGTTAATAAGCTCAAACAATCTGTCGTCGTGAAGCGTCAAACTTAGGTCTCTTGTAACGAAAAAGCGGGCCCCGCGGGGCCCGCTTTCGATTTTCCGATAAGCGTTTGAGCGCTATATAGGGCGCCGGCGAGACTTTGTCAGCCCCCGACCCTCGACATTCCTCGAATAAATCGGCGCTGGCGCGTGGCGCAACTCTTGAATGGTTACTCCCATGGCTTTTTGGGGTCGAGGTATGGAACGCCGTAAACGTCTGGCGTTAATTCTGTTTTTTGCCATGATAACTGCCGCCCTTGCGCCTACGGCGTTCCGGCTGGGGGTTAATCATAGCGCGGCGGCGAGTGAGACCACACGCGACGGCCTCGCTTTGTCCCAAAACGACGCAGCAACGCTTGCGACCTCTAGGGTCTTGTCGGCACAAGATTGTTTTGACCTCGGAACGCCCAGCGTCGTTTCCCGCCCCTGGGCTGAAATCGATTGCCTCCAGGCCAAAAAAGGCTCGTCGCCGGTCGGCCCGACAAAAACAGCCGCTGCGCCATCAACGGCGAGCAAAGCTTCGCCCCCCAAAAAGGGCCGTCTTGCCGAACTGACAAGCAAAGCCATTGCCGAAACGACCCTCGGAAACACTGGGATATTGGGTAAAGGCTTGACGCAGGCAGACCCGCCAGAGGCGACTTGGTTCAACGATGGCGGCTCTCGCCAGAGCGGCTTATCCAAAAATTACATTCCCGGCGTCACTGCCGGCATTGCGCCCCCCATGCGGGGGCCGGCCGACGAGCCGACCGGCAATGCGCCCGAAAACCGCTCCCCAAACCCTTTTGATATGCCATTTGACGACCCGACCGACGAGATCGCGCAAGGCCCGGCGGATTTGGTGACCCCGCTCCCATCCGGGCTCGTTTTGATGCTGACGGGCCTGATCGGCTTTTATACGGCTGTCCGTTTCAAATAGCGCTTTGCCGGGGCCCTCGCTTATTTCCTTATTTTATGGATTTTGCCGCGCCGATAGGTCAAAATCATTAACGGGGTTAAGTCATCGCCATTATTGAGGGGTAAGGCCGTGGGACGTTTTCTAGCTTTTATTTTAGGCATTGGCGGCGCGTTGATCGCCTCGCAGGGGCCGGGCTTTACGCTGCAATATATGCAAAACCTGCAAGGGCGGATCGACGAGTTAAAGCCAATCGTTGAAGAATTCGACGCCAATGTCGAAGGCTATAACTATACCCGCCAAACCGCGATGGCTGAATGCGTCGGCGCTGACGGCCTGCTTGACGCCCTGTGCCAGACCTATGTGACGGCGGTGAACCGCTATGAACTGCTTGTCGCCCACATGGCTGAACTGGAAGCGGCAGGCGATTATGTGCGGCCGTTGATCCTGGCAAAATCGCAAATGAGCGACATTTCCACCTCGGTTTATGAGCAATTTGAACCGGCGATCCCGGCGAGCCTGCACGGTGCGGTCTATGCAGGCGGCGGCTTCGCGGTTCTGTGGGGGCTTTCGGCTTTCCTCTTTGGCCTTCTTGGGGCGATGTTTGGCGGCGGTCGGCGTTACGCCTGAGCCATTTCGCATATTATTAACGGCTTGATTTTTGTATCTCTCTGACGACGCATCGCCATCGCGCCAAAGTCAGGGTAGACGCTAATCCGTGGTTGCAGAGTCAAACATTCCCTCGCCCGAAAATACCGGCGTTGTCGTCATCGGCCGCAATGAAGGCGAGCGCCTGATCGCCTGCCTTAAATCCGCACGCGGTGAAGGTCGCCATGTTGTTTATGTTGATTCCGGATCGACGGATGGCTCGGTTGAAGCCGCGCAAGCGCTGGGCGCAAGCGTCGTCGTCCTCGATATGGCCAGACCGTTCACTGCCGCGCGGGCGCGCAATGCAGGGTTTGACCGCCTGAAGACAAAAGGCAGAACAACCTATGTTCAGTTTGTCGATGGCGATTGTGAAATTGTCGATGGCTGGATTGATAAGGCCGTCAGCTTTTTGGGTGACCACCCCAAAGCTGCTGTCGCCTGTGGGCGGCGGCGCGAGAAGTTCCCTGAGCGGACGGTTTATAATGCTCTTGTCGACCGAGAATGGGATACGCCCATTGGCGAGGCGCAAAGCTGCGGCGGCGATGCGCTGGTGCGCGCGCAAGCGCTCGATGCTGTTGGCGGGTATCGCGACACCCTGATCGCCGGCGAGGAGCCGGAGCTTTGCCTTCGTCTGCGGGCAGGCGGCTGGACAATCCACCGCCTCGACGAGGAAATGACCCGCCACGACATTGCCATG
>JAJFGC010000022.1 GCA_021776345.1 Hyphococcus sp.
GGTCATTTGCGGCGGCGCCATGATGATATCGCCCGCGGCGTCGGCGGCGGCAAAGCGACCGCATAAGAGGCCGATGGCCGCGCTTTCGAGATAGCCTTCAACGCCGGTAATTTGTCCGGCAAAGCGCAACGAGGGGCGCGCTTTCAGTTTTAGTGTTTCGTCGAGCAATTGCGGCGAGTTCAAAAACGTATTGCGATGGATGCCGCCAAGCCGGGCAAACTCTGCCTTTTCAAGACCCGGGATCATGCGAATGACATCGCCCTGGGCGCCGTATTTCAGCTTGGTTTGAAATCCGACCATATTGTAGAGCGTGCCAAGGGCGTTGTCCTGACGGAGCTGGACGATTGCGTGAGAACGTTGGCCAGTTTTTGGATTGGTCAATCCAACCGGCTTCATTGGGCCGAAACGCAAAGTTTCAGGGCCGCGTTCGGCCATTACCTCAATTGGCAGACAGCCTTCGAAATAAGGTGTGGATTTCTCCCATTCTTTGAACTCGGTCTTTTCACCCTCCAACAAAGCATTCAAAAATGCCGTATACTGATCCTCGTCCATGGGGCAGTTGATGTAATCCGCGCCATCGCCGCCTGGCCCTTTTTTATCGTAACGCGATTGAAACCAGGCGATATCGAAGTTGATGGATTCTTTATAAACGATCGGCGCGATCGCGTCGAAGAAGGCGAGGGCGTCTTCGCCGGTTAGCTCATGAATGGCGCCGGCGAGTGCTGGCGAAGTGAGCGGGCCGGTGGCGATGATAACGTTCGCCCACCCTTCCGGCGGCAGCCCTGTGATCTCTTCGCGTCGGATTTCTATCTTTTCATGTCCTTGAAGCGCCTTGGTGACGCCTTCGGCAAATCCATCGCGGTCAACCGCGAGGGCGCCGCCGGCGGGGACTTTGTGGGCGTCCGCTTCGCGCATGATCAGCGAGCCTGCGCGCCGCATTTCTTCGTGAAGCAGTCCGACGGCATTGGTTTGGGCGTCATCGGAGCGGAATGAATTTGAACAGACAAGTTCTGCAAAGCTATCGGTCTGATGGGCGTCAGTGCCGCGAACGGGCCTCATCTCGTGAATGATCACAGAGGCGCCTGTGTTCGCGGCCTGCCAGGCCGCCTCAGAACCGGCGAGGCCGCCGCCAATAACGTGGATTTCGTGGGAGTTTTTCATGGAAGTGCTTCTAGCGCTTTGTTTTGTCAACGCAAACTGATTTCCTTCCGGATTTCGCGTTGCCGGGCTTCGGATTTGCCTGTAGCTTTGGTCGTCTGGGGTTTAGGGGCATAAAATAGATGAAGTTGCGTATTTTTTCTGTCGTGGGAGAGGTGCTGAATTTCGGCGGGCGGCGCATTGGGACGACCATGCGCATTGCTTGGTTGCCCATTGTTCTCCTCCTCATTGTGAATATGGCGACCGTGTTCGCCTATCTTTCAGTTGTCGCCGGCCGGGTTATCACCTTCGCTGAAGTGGGCACATTTTTTACGGCGCAGCAGCTTGTTGGGCGCTACGCGGCGGATGGCTGGAGCAGCAATCCGATTGCGATGACCGCGATTACCGGCCTGTCGTTTATATTTCAGTACATTTTGATTTCGTCTTTCATGGCGCCGCTGATCCGTTATTCCGGCCTTGGTGAGAAGCCGGCGCCCGGCGTGATGCGGCTCGCGTTTGGGCCGGATCAATTGCGGTACATGTTCTCGAATTTTTTTAGTATCTTATTTTCCTATCTTGTCATTTTGGCGCCGATCATCGTGGCTTCACTGTTCGTGATGAAATACCTCGTCGATGCGGTGTCAAAAACAATGGTCTCGTTTCCTGACCCGAATAGTTTGCATACCATTAAACTCGTAACCGCGGGTGACGACCTGGCGGCGCGCGGTGTTGAATGGATTTATGCTTTTGCGATACCACTTGGCGCGGTGGCGCCCGTTGCGATCTTAATTTGGGCTATTGCTTTTTTGCATTTCCATCCGCGAAATCGGCCGAACGCCAATGGCGACACCAATCCGATCATGCGAGCACTGGTGACGTTAGGAGCGGTCACGATAGTCGCTGGCGGTGCGTTTTATTTTTTGAGAGAGCAGATACTGCACTATCTCAAATCAGCGGCGTCTCTCGGTGCGGAGGGCGCTGTGGACATATCCGGCGCCCCGGTCAACGCTATCCTGTTTTTCGGTATCGCGGGCTATATTCTTTTCGGATATTTCAGCCTTCGACTTTATCCCTATCCAGGCGTCGCCGTTTGCAGAAGTTCTTTGGCGCTTGGCGGAACGTTGGGATTGTCGAGAGGATGGAATCTTATTCGGCTACAAATTATTCTGTTTGCGGTGCCGGTTTTGCTTACGACCCTTTTCGTCATCATTAATCTCGGTTTTTTGTCGATGCTGATGCCGCAGGTCATCGGCTTGCTTTACGAGGCCACAGCAGTCTCGACGAGGCTCGTCAATAGCGGCGTCGAGGGCGGCTGGGTGTTGCCGTTGTTCATATGGATTTGGACAATCATCAAAATGCTGGTCACGATTGTCTGGTCTTTCTTCTATTACGGTGTACTGGCTGGCCTTTATGGGCGGCTTTACCGCGACAGCGAACGCGCGGAGACTAGCGCCTAGTTCGTTAGGAGGGACTATGTCCGGTCGGTTGCCTGTTGGTGAAGTTATAAACGAGGCGTTCCAGTTTGCGGTAAAACGGCTGGGAACAATTATCCGTTTGGGTTGGGCGCCGATCCTTTTGACCTTGACCATGACGCTTGGCTTTGTCGCTTTGGTCTTTAACCTGTCGGCGATTGAATCGTCCGATGACCCGTCAATCCTGCTTACGCCCGATGCCTATATGAATGTGTCACCGCTTGTCGCGGGCGTTTTGGGCATTGGCGTTATGGTTGTCGCGATGCTGTTGATGGCTGGCTTCATGGCGTCGGTCTATCGGCTTGTCGCATTGGTGAGGATCACGGCGGGTTTTTAGATATTCGGTTTGACGGTCCTTCAATCCGGGTGTTCTGGGCGCAACTGATCGTCGCGATTATTGGCTATGTCATCTTTGGCGTTGCTTTTCTTGTTGCCTCACTTGCAACCGGCAATACGCCCGGCGATGTGCTGTCATCCTTCTTCGGGTTTTTCTCAATGATTATGGTTGCGGCTGAGGGCGGCGTCGAGCCGGACCAGCAAACACTGATGGCGTTTGCGCAACCGCTCAGGATCTTTGTCCTGGCCGGGCTGATTGCCCTGGTCCCGTCCGTATACGTCAATATCAGGCTGGCGCCTTTTGCGGCTGGGTCTGCAGCTGAGAACCGGTTGTTGTTGATGGGGTCATTTGCGCTGACCAGAGGTCAGTTCTGGTCGATCTTCGGCATCTACGTCCTTTTGATTGGCGCGCTTTTTGCGCTCGCGCTGGTTTACAGTATCGCCTCGCAAATTCTGGAAATATTGATGTCAATTGGCGGCGGGGGCGGCGCTTTGGCGCTAATTGCTGCGATCTTTGGGGTCCTGCAAATTGGCGCCACGGTGTTGTATCAAGCCTTTGTGCTTGGGCTTCAGCTATCGACGCAAGGCATCATCTATCGGCGGTTGAAAACCGGCGCTTAACCCCAGATTTCCATGATGAGCCCGGATGCGTCGCGGGCGCCGTCGGTCAGGTGTATAGCCTCGCCATTCAGACGGGCTTTTGCGGACAAGGCGAGGGCGCAGGCATCATAGACATCATCGCGCCCAACACTTGCGCCAGTTTGTTTCCTAATGGATTGAAATAAACTCTCCGGGTCGGCGACGCCAGACTTCATCAAAATAGTTTGTCTTTCTTCCATGCCTTGTGTTGTTCGTTTTGAATGCGCGCATGGCGCCCTTTGATTTAACCGCCAGAAAGCAACCTCCGGATGGGCCTCTCCGATACGCCTTTGATTATGTGGTTCAATCAGGGCGTCGATCTCGCGGATTTTCGGCGTAATCATCCAGGCTTGTTTTGAAAGTCCGCCACCGGCGTCTTTACCTTGAGCCTTGCCCCATGCATTTGCGTCCGCGTAGTCATTATAAGCGAGCATCGGTCGTCGCGGCGTTGAGAACACGCTGGCATGGCGTTTGGGCTTCAAAAGCTGCCTCGCCATGCCTTCACAAGCCCGCCGGCCCGTTTCAGCCAGGCCGATGGGCATGTCGATATGGATCAATGCCGTATCGGTCTTGGCGCCGTTAAGGATGTCCGCGAAGGACGCCGCAACCCTAAGGATTATAGAGCTGTCAGAGAGAGAAAGCCGCGCAGTCACCCATCCAGCGCGGCAGCCGTCTACGCCAAGGACGAATTTAGGTCCGGACTTTCCCGTGGAAGTTGCTGGCATAAGGGTTGCTCAAGGACTGTCTAGAACGTGCATTAACTGGTGCAGAGATCAATTAGTAGAGAAAGCTTGCTTGCCAGGCCGCATTTGGGGCGGCATCTTGGAAAATCGAGCATTGACGGGGATATGGGTTTGTTAGAAGCGGATGGCAGTATCTCGGGCGCAGCGACGTTCGTACAATCGGAACTCTTTGCCAAGACCTTTAGCGAGGGCATGGCGCTGGTTGAAGAGACGGCAAATTATCTGGATGGTGAGGGGCGCACAGCATCGAAAACGCTGAGCCGGGATGTCGCGCTTACCTATGCCGGCGCCTCGATGCGACTGACGACGCAACTGATGCAAATCGCGTCATGGCTGCTTGTCTTGCGGGCGGTGCGTGAGGGTGAGATGGCGCTTAGCGAAGCTGCCGAGTCAAAATACCGGCTCGATCCAGGCAATGCAGAATATTCAAACCTCGCCAGTGAAGGCCTGCCACCGCAATTGGTCGGTCTGGTTGAGCAAACCCGACAGCTCTATCGTCGGATCAACAGGCTCGACGCAGGATTATTTTCGGCTAGGGACGATGACGCAAGCGGCAATGACGCAGCAAGCCAGCAGCGCGCGCTGATGAAGGCCTTCGGAACGCTCTCTTAAGCGATCTATTTTTTGAGGCCGAAAGCGCCAAATTTCTGATTGAATTTGGAAACCCGACCGCGGTCAGACAAACGCGCCGGCCCACCTGTCCATGCTGGATGGCTGGTCGGATCAATATCGAGATTGAGGGTCGCGCCCGGCTCACCATACGTTGAACGGGTTTCAAAGCTTGACCCGTCGGTCATCACGACTTTGATCGTGTGATAATCGGGATGGATCTCTTTTTTCATCTCAGCGGCCCTCTGGCTCAGGGGTAGACCCCTGCAGCAATCTAGCAATCTTTAAACAAGAGCGGGGCGTATACGCGCGATGGACCGAGTTCGCAACCCCGTGAACCGAGCTTTTCAGCCCTAGCGGGTCCAATCGCGCAATGTTATAGAAAAACCTCAATCACAGGCGCGTAATGAAAACGTTCTTCATTGGCTCGCCCATTAGCAGAAATAGCATGCGTCTCGCCGGTTTTCTTGTTGTTTTGTTAGTTCTGGCGGGCGCTGCGGCATACGCGACGCTGAATTCCTTTAACCATTTTGATGATGTCGAACACGCTTTTGCCGGTCAATGCGCGCCGGTTACGGGAATCGCCGGTCCGGAAGATATCCAGATCGATCACCCGCGAAAACGGGTCTTTATTTCATCACTGGACCGGCGCGCTAACGCCAAGCGGGGGGCCGTGCATGTATTCGATATATCGGATCCACTCAGCGGTGGCGGATGGCTCGATATGACCCATGGCGTACCGACGGATTTTAAGCCGCTAGGCATCGATTATTATGAAGACGAGGAAGGCGCGCGATTATTTATCGTCAACGAGGCAAAAAATAGCGTTGAGATATTTGATGTGAGTGAGGATGGCGCGCTCACCCACATGGAAAGCTTTGTCGAGCTTCGGTTGACCAGTCCCAATAATGTGGTGGCGGTCGGGCCGCGTAGCTTCTACGTCACCAATGATGCCAGTCCGGGCCGGAATACCGCCGTCGGCAATTTACATTTTCTGACGCGGCAAGCATCCGGGCAGGTATTTTTCACAAATGGAATAAGCTGGCGCCTAGCGGCGGAAGGCTTGCGATTTGCGAACGGCATTGCCTTGAGCGCCGACGGCGCCCGTCTTTATGTCGCGGAAACATCAGGTGACGCGGTCAAAATCTATGACCGGAATTTGACAACCAATGCTCTACGCCTCGCGGATACGGTCGAGCTGCCTTCGGCGCCTGATAACATCACCGTTGATGATGCGGGCGTTCTCTGGGTCGCGGCGCTGCCGAAACCGCTTTCCCTAGCCGCCCATGTTCAAGATGCGAAAAATGTGACGCCATCGGAAGTTATCCGTATTGGCATGGATGGGACACCGCGCACGGTCTATCGTGATGATGGGGCCGAACTCTCTGCCTCTACTACCGCGGCGCGACTAGGCAAAAGACTGATCATCGGCGCGCTCTATGAGAAGAAATTTCTGATCTGCGATTTGCCCGCCGATGAAATTTAGGCCACATCGTCACTCATGAAATACGTTTCCACCCGCGGGCTGGCGCCGATCGCTAGTTTTGAAGATGTTTTGCTGACAGGCTTGGCCCCTGATGGCGGTCTTTACGTGCCGGCGGCATGGCCGACACTGAGTGCGGCGCAGATCAAGGCAATGCGTGGTCGACCCTATGCGAACGTTGCCGCTGATCTAATGACGCGCTTTGCCGGCGACGCTTTCACCAAGGCTCGCCTTCACGAGATTGCCGAGGACGTCTACCGCCATTTCGATCATCCGGATGTTGCCCCGCTACGTCAGGTCGGTGAGGAAGACTGGATCCTTGAGCTTTTTCACGGACCGACGCTCGCTTTCAAAGATTTTGCAATGCAGCTGCTTGGACGGTTTTTCGACGACGTGCTCGCCCGTCGTGACGAACGCCTGACAATTATCGCAGCAACTTCAGGCGATACCGGCGCTGCTGCGATCGATGCGCTAAAATCATGTGAGCATGTCGATATTGTTGTTCTGCATCCGGAAGGCCGCGTGACGGATGTGCAGCGGCGAATGATGACGACCATCAATGCGCCGAATGTTCTCAATATTGCCGTTGACGGCGCCTTCGATGATTGTCAGGCGATCGTCAAACAGCTTTTTGCCGATCGCAGCTTTGTTGAGGACGTAAAGCTCGGCGGCGTCAACTCGATCAACTGGGCGCGACTTGCCGCACAAACTGTTTATTATTTTACCGCGGTTGCATCGTTAACGGGGAACGATAAAGCGATCAATTTCGTTGTGCCGACTGGCAATTTCGGTGATGTCTTTGCCGGCTATGTTGCTAAACAGATGGGGCTTAATGTCGGCCGCCTCGTGGTGGCGACAAACACCAATGATATCCTTCACCGGGCGATGACAACAGGCGATTATGCGCCTGCGGGGGTTTCGCCAACCGTGTCTCCGTCGATGGATATTCAAGTCGCCAGCAATTTTGAACGGCTGTTGTTTGACGTGATGGGCCGTGACGCCAATGCGCTTCGCGAGAAAATGGAAGCGTTTAATAATGATGGCGAGATGCAATTAAGCGCCGATAATCGCACGCGCATCAGCGCTGATTTTGCCTCTTATGCAACAACCGAAGAAGCCACCATCAATGAGATCAGAAATCACCATAGGACGACGAGTGAGCTTATTGATCCGCATACCGCTGTTGCCCGTGCAGCGGCGCAAAAACTTCGGGCAAAGGGTGAGCTTGTGGGCAAAACCGTAACATTATCAACGGCGCACTCGGCCAAATTCCCTGAAGCAGTGAAGCGCGCGACTGGGGTTGCGCCGACCTTGCCTGCCGCACATGCGGAATTGTTCAATAAAACTGAGCATATGATTCACGCATCAAATGATGTCACTGCCATAAAGCATGCGATTACAAGTCGCGCCGGGCGATCGGGATAAAATGAGCCACATCCATAAATTGAAAAACGGCATTCACGTGGTCGTTGACCCGATGCCGTCGCTGGAGACGGTTGCGCTTGGCGTTTGGGCGGATGCAGGTTCGGTTGATGAGCGCGATGACGAACATGGCGTCGCCCATCTGCTGGAGCACATGGCGTTTAAAGGCACAGAGCGGCGCAGCGCCCGCGCCATCGCAGAGGAAATTGAAACTGTCGGGGGTTATCTCAACGCTGCAACCAGCCATCAGCGTACGGGCTATTATGCGCGTCTGTTAAAGGACGACACTGAGCTTGGTATTGATATCATTGCTGACATCTTGATGCGGCCATCGTTTGACGAGGGCGAGCTTGAAAAAGAAAAAGAAGTTGTCGTGCAAGAGATAGGAGAGGCCGCCGACACCCCTGACGATGTCGTTTTCGAATTGTTGCAGGAGGCGAGCTGGGGAGCGCATAGTTTGGCTCGGCCAATATTGGGAACGCCGGAGACGGTGCGCGCTCAAAGCGCGAGATCTCTGCGCGGTTTTCTGAAACGGTCATATCGGCCGGAAAGCCTCGTAATTGTGGTCGCGGGAAATGTCGATGAAAGTTCCTTTCTACAGCTTGGTGAGCGCGAATTTGGCGCGTTTTCCTCGGGAGGAGAAAGCGCCATACGCAACGCGTCTACATTTACGGGCGGCATACGCCACGACAATCGTTCTATTGAACAGACCCATCTTGCGGTCGCGCTACCAGGCGCTTCTTCAAAAGACGATGATTTTTTTGCGACCCGTGTCTTTGCCGATGCTCTCGGGGGCGGCATGTCGTCGAGGCTTTTTCAAAAAATCCGCGAAGAGCGGGGCCTCGCTTATTCCGTATACGCGTTTGCTGACGGCTATGATGATTGCGGCTTGGTCGGCGCTTATGTCGGCGCTGACGCTGGTCAAATGCGCGGCGCGGCGCAAATCATCAGAGACGAAATTGAAGATATGACAGCGAACGCAACACAGCAGGAAATTGATCGTGCGCGGGCGATGTTGCGCTCATCAATGATGATGAGCCTTGAAAGCCCGGCGGCCCGCATAGAGAGCGCCGCGGGACAGGTTTTTACCTTTGGCCGGGTTATGCCGCCGGGTGAAATTGCCGAGCGCTTGGATGAAGTATCAGTCGGTGACGTGAAACGCTGTGCGTCAAGGGCGCTAGCGGGCGGCTTTTCTGTTGCTCTCGTCGGGCCAGGGGACGCGAGTGAACTGGCCGGTGTGTTCAGCCCATAATGACCGCCGTCTTGTGGTTCTGGTCCCCTGTCCCTAATCTCCGCGCAAACGTGTCATTGAAGGGGTTCCTCATGTTATTTCGCAACGCCGCCAGTATCTTTGCCCTGGCGTTCGCCGCCGCCTGTTCCGGGGGCGACAACTCCGAAGCGGAGGTCTCGGTTGCGCCTGATCCTGAAGTCGCTTCCACGGAACCTGGCGTCGAGCGCGAGGCGGTTTATGCGCCGCCGGTCGAGCAGCCGGTCGATCCATTCACCAATGCAAATTACAACGAAGTCATTGTCACCCATGTTGCTCTTGATCTCGATGTTTTATTTGACGAGAAGGTTTTAGACGGAATGGCGATCCTTGATCTTGACTACAAGGATCCAGAAGCAACACGGCTTGTTCTTGATACGAATGATCTTGACATAAACTCGGTTGAAGCGCGCAACAATGGAAGTTGGTCTGAGGCGGAATACGCCCTTGGCGCTGACGATACGGTAAAAGGTGCTGCACTGACGATTGAATTGCCGGATCGCCCGACGCAGGTGCGCATCGTTTACCGCACAAGCCCGGCGGCGGAAGGGCTGCAATGGCTATCACCAGCGCAAACGGCGGGCAAAGAGCATCCGTTTTTGTTCAGCCAGTTTCAACCACTTTATGCCCGCTCGATGGCGCCATTGCAGGACACGCCGGCAGTTCGGATTACCTATTCTGCGAAACTTTCAACGCCGCCAGAGCTGCTTGCCGTAATGAGCGCAGCACAGGATCAGGACGGGGATTGAGACGGCGAGTACACGTTTGATATGCCGCAGCCAATCCCCGCATACCTTCTGGCGATTGCGGTTGGCGATTTCGAATTTAAGGCAATCAATGATCACATCGGGGTTTACGCCGAGCGGTATATTCTCGATGCGTCAGTAGCCGAATTCGAAGATACGCCGCTTATGGAAGAAGCAATCAACGATCTCTACGGTCCCTATAAATGGGGGCGCTATGACATGATTGTCCTGCCTGCGAGTTTTCCCTTTGGCGGGATGGAAAATCCGCGACTTTCATTTCTGACACCGACGCTGATTGCGGGCGACAAAAGTTTGACCAATGTTGTTGCTCATGAACTCGCCCACTCCTGGTCTGGCAATCTTGTCACCAATTCGACATGGCGTGACGCATGGCTCAATGAAGGTTTTACCTCCTATGTCGAAAACCGGGTTATGGAAGTCCTTTACGGCGAGGATCGTGCGGTTATGGAGCGCGCGCTCGACCGCCAGAGCCTTAGTAGAGATGTCGCCGCCGCAGACCGACCTGAGTTGACGGCCTTGAAAATGCCGGCTGACCTCGCCCATCCCGACGATGCGTTCAGTCAGGTGTCTTATGCCGGCGGTATGTTCTTTGTGAAGTTTCTGGAAGAGCGGTTCGGGCGTGAAAAATTCGATATCTTTTTACGTAACTATTTCGATCAATTCGCGTTTGACAGCATTACGACAGAGGAATTTTTGAGTTACTTCGAGGATAATCTTTGGGCGGATAACCCTGATGCCGTAACGAAAGAAGAAATTGACGCCTGGGTTTACGAGCCCGGATTTCCCGATACGATCGAAGAGCCGACGTCTGATGCGTTTGAGAAAGTTTCAGGTCAACAACGCTTATTGCTGTCTGGAGATATTGCAGCCGCCGATTTGCTGACCGAGAACTGGTCTACTCATGAGTGGCTCCATTTCATCAACACAATGCCTGATGGTATTTTCATTGGCCTTTTTAACGATCTCGATAGCGCTTATGATTTGAGCAACAGTCAGAACGCTGAGATCGCCTTCGCGTGGTACATGAAAGCGATCAAAGCCGGCTATGAGCCGGCGATGGCGCCGCTGGAAGGGTTTCTTCTACACGTCGGGCGCGGCAAATTTATCTACCCGCTTTACAGGACTTTGATCGAAAATGGTCGGGGGGAGTGGGCTGGCGAAATCTTTGCGCAGGCCAAACCTGGATATCATCCGATCGCTCAACGCCGGATTGCCGCTATCTTTGCGGAGGCTGAGTAGATGAGGGGCTTTGTTTGTCTGCTGGCCCTGGTTCTGGCGGCAGCCTGCGCGCCGCAGGACTCCGGGAGTCCGGCGCTAGAGGACGATGGCGCCTCGGATGATGGCAATACGCTGGAAGAAATGCGCGAAGAAGCATGGGGCAAGATCGATATAGAAGCGTGCAAAGCAAAAGGCGGTGAAGCGCGCCCGGAGGGTATGCTCGGGCTGCCGCGATGCGTCCTTCCTTATGGCGATGCGGGTGAGGTGTGCACCGACGCCAGCGACTGCGAAGGACGGTGTCTCGCCGACGATGCCATCACCGATTTTGACGGCCCAGATGGCGCAATGAAGGGGCTTTGCGAGGCTGATGACAGCCCTTTTGGCTGCTATGCGGAAATTGAGCGGGGTGCCCTTGGCGCCGCCCTTTGTGTTGATTAAAGCGGTCTGCGAGTGGCGATAACGCTTTCCCGTCATTCTTTTGACTAGAATCGCATCAATACTGTGCCGGCGTTATTCGAATTGACGTCCGGCCACTAACACGCCGTTAACCGAAACAAGGCACGTTGCAGCCGTGGATGTAGAACGGGGATTGTTCATGCGCGCCATTATCATTTTTGCCGGCATTTTGTTCGTGTCCGGCTGTGCAGCAATGTCAAAAGACGAGTGCCTCTATGCTGATTGGCAAGCTGTTGGGTATGAGGACGGCGCAGCGGGCAATTCAGTCTCCGCGGTTTCCTCCCGCCGCACAGCCTGTGCAAAAAAAGCCGGCGTCACGCTCGATATGGCGGCGTACAGCCGAGGCCGTGACCAGGGGCTGACTGTATTCTGTCAGCCGGCAAAGGGTTATGCGCTGGGCGTTCATGGCGGCGCTTATCACGGCGTTTGTTCTGGTCCGGTTGAGGCGGCTTTTATTGACGCGTTTGAAACCGGCCGCCAACTTTATAATCTGGAACGCAATGTCGCCTCTATTGAAGCCCGGTTGCGCCAGGCGCATTACGACGCCCGCGCGGCCGAACACGGCATCGCCGAGATCGAAAGTGCGCTTATCTCGACGAAAACGTCGAATGTGCAGCGGTTGGAATTGCTTGCTGAATATAAGCATCTGGCTGAAGAAAAGGGTAATATTGAAACTGCGGTCATTGCTCTTAACCGCGATCATGTGCGGGCTGAGGAAGAATTGGCTGAGTATCGCGATTTCCTTACCTATAATGAGTTTTACACACGCGGAACCACAACGCCGTCTCAGGCCAGTTATTAAGGCGCCTTTCGCGAACGCCTGGTAAGCGGTAAACCGCCTGGCATGAGTAACCGACCGATTCTTGTTGTTGGCGCCGGCGGCGCGCTTGGGCGTGAAATCGTCCGTGTGCTGCGCGCAAACGAGCAGTCCGTGATCGCCACTTACAGGACCAGCAAGCCGGGCGTAGAAGAAAGCCTTATTCAAACCGGCGCTGAAGCCATTCAATTGGACGTGTCGGATACAACGTCTTTAGCGTCGCTTGTTGCGCAAACACAAAGCGCAATATTCACCCCCATTCTAACGGCTTCCGGCCATGCAGCGCCATTGCTGCCCGATCGGTATCGCGCGGTCTTTTTCTCCAGCAATAATGTTGCGATTGATCCGGAGGCTGAAATCTACGCGCGCTTGCTTGAGGCGGAAGCGCAAGTGTTGAAGGCTGCGCCGTTGGCGATGATTTTGCGGCCAACCATGGTCTATGGCTATCCGGGCGACGGCAATATGAGCCAGCTGTTGAAAATTCTGCGACGCAGTCCGCTCATCCCGGTTGCGCGCGGCGGTGCGGCGCTGCAGCAACCGGTCTACTATAAGGATCTTGCGCGTGTTGCCGCTGACCTGGCTGCTTCTGACGCGGCTTACGGCAAAGGCATAGTTGCGGTTGCGGGGCCTGAACCAATGACCCAACGCGCGGTGATTGAAGCTGCGGCCTGCGCCATCGGTATAAACCCCATCATTGCGCCGGCGCCATTGGGCGCCGCGGCGTCGATCCTGCGACTTCTCGAGGCCATTGGCGTGGCGCTTCCTGTGAAGGCGGCGCAGCTGGCCCGCGCGAAATTAGACAAAATCCCTCGTAATACGCCAGTCATACTCACGAAAACTCGTCTTGAAGAGGGGCTTCACGCCCTTGTCGAGGCTCTTGACGTTGATAGGTCGGGCGCCTAGCTAAGGCGTTGTAACAGGAGACGGATACAAATGAGCGACAATTCAGCTGCGGCCGACATTAAAGCTAAAATCGAGGCGAACCCGGTTATGTTGTTCATGAAGGGCACGCCGCAATTCCCGCAATGCGGGTTTTCGTCTATTGTCATTCAGATCCTCGACCATCTTGGCGTTGACTATGACACTGCGAATGTCCTTGAAACTGACGAGCTGCGTCAGGGCATCAAGGAATTTTCCGACTGGCCGACAATCCCTCAGCTTTATGTTAAGGGCGAGTTTGTTGGCGGCTGCGATATTATTCGTGAAATGTTTGAAAGCGGTGAGTTACGCGGCTTTATGGAAAGCAAAGGCGTTGCGCTGGCGGCTTAAACCGTCAGCGTTTTCCGGAACGTCGCGGCGCGCGCGGCTTATTTAGTAACTTTTCGTCTATTTCCGTCGCATCCATGCGTCGTGGAGCACGCATTAGCGCGTCAGAAATCTGATCCTGCTTGTCAAAGCGCAGTCGCCTGAACAGTGCCTCAGCGCGTGCGCTGCGCAAATGCGACGTACTTCCCAGCCGCAGGAGCAGGTCCTGCGTGGTGATTTCCATCTTACTCATTGCCCCGCCCAAGGTTGTTCTTTATCCGCAAATGGTGATTCGAACTGGTTAATGAATGATTAACCATGAAAGGCTGGGCGCCGTGTTTTGGCGTGTGTGATACAAAATCGACAGCTAGAACCTTTTGCCCTAAAAGAAGGAAACTCAGGAGTGTACTTTGGCGCCAGTGGTTGACCATTTTGACGTCCTTATTGTCGGCGCAGGCCTGTCAGGCATAGGGGCCGCTTATCATCTCCAGAACCGTTGTCCGGATAAGAGTTACGCCATTCTCGAAGGGCGTAGCGCCAGCGGCGGCACCTGGGATTTGTTTCGGTATCCTGGCATTCGATCAGACAGTGATATGTACACACTGGGCTACCGGTTCCGACCCTGGCGGCAAGCCAAGGCTATCGCTGATGGGCCCTCGATCCTCGATTACGTTCGCGACACCGCCCGGGAATACGGCATTGAGGAAAAAATTCGCTATGACCATTGGGTAAGTGATGTCTCATGGTGCTCCGAGACGGCGCTTTGGACGGTAACGGCAATGCGCGACGGCGCCCAGGTCCAGATAACCTGCAATTTCTTGTGGATGTGTTCGGGTTATTATCGGTATGCGGAAGGCTATACGCCGGATTTTGCCGGCACGGACAATTTTAAAGGTGAGATCGTTCACCCGCAACACTGGCCGCAGAATCTCGATTACAAAGACAAAAGTGTGGTCGTTATTGGATCCGGCGCCACCGCCGTTACGCTGATCCCGTCAATGGCGGATGACACGTCCCATATTACGATGCTGCAGCGCTCGCCGACTTACATGTATGCGATGCCGGCGGAAAGTCCGCTGGCCAAATTTCTAGACCGGTTTTTGCCAAAGAGCCTCACCTATACCATCATGCGATGGCAGCGGGTGATCCTTCAGCAATACGTCTATAGGCTGGCGCGCGCGCGACCTCAGAAAATTGCAGCAAGTCTTATCGACATGGCGAGGGAGCGACTACCGGCTGGCTATGACGTCGGGACCCATTTCACACCACGCTATAACCCTTGGGAGCAAAGGCTTTGTCTCGTTCCCGATGATGATCTCTTCAAGACGATTTCATCGGGGAAGGCGTCCGTTGTTACGGATGAAATCGACCGGTTTATCGAAGGCGGTATTCTTTTGAAATCCGGTAAGGCGTTGGAAGCGGACATTATCATCACCGCAACGGGGTTGACGTTGGAGGCGCTTGGCGGCGCCAAGGTCAGTGTTGACGGCAAGGACGTAACGTTCGGCGACCGGTTGACCTATAAAGGCATGATGTATGAAGGCGTGCCGAACATCGCATCTGTTTTTGGCTACACCAATGCATCGTGGACCTTGCGCGCAGACCTCATCAGTGAATATGTCTGCCGGCTCATCAACTATATGGATAAGCATGGCATATCGCAGGCGACACCGCGCAATGATAATCCGGATATGAAAAAAGAGCCTTATCTCGATTTTTCGTCGGGCTATGTGAAGCGCGCTGAACATATTCTGCCGAAACAGGGCGAGCACGCACCGTGGCGCCATCCGCAAAATTATGGGTCCGATTTGTTTAACCTGCGTTACGGCAAGATCGCCGACGGGGTGATGGAGTTTTCAACGATAAAAAGAACGGCGTCGTCGCAGATCACGCCTTTGGCGCATGCTGCTGCGGAGTAATCGGGCTGCCGGCAGCTCTTTGTAATTCCTATTCTCTAGAAGACCGGCCTGAGGCAGTGATCGTCGACATTCGGCGACTGCCAGCCATACAGAGTTTGTGGTTGTATGTCTTAGCCAAGTCGGGTCTTCGCTGCTGAAATCATCTCAATATAGCGCGGGTCGTCGCGGACGCGGTCGAAATCAGAGTCCTTTTCGATCCACGTAACCATGCCCGGCGAGGCCTTTTCGGTTACGCCTTTAAGAATTTCCAGTGCGCGGTCATATTCGCCGAGCACAGACATCGAGCAGGCAAGGTTGTATTGAAGGTTAGCGTTATCAGGATCAATCAGCCGCGCTCTGGTGGCCCATTCAATAGCGCGTTCTCGATCGCCAAGCGCGCATAGTTGGTACACGCCGAGCCCGATCGCGCGCGAATGACCAGGTTCCGCCGCGACGACTTTCTCAATGCGCGCCATCGCTCTTTTTGCTGAGCTGCGGATGCGCGATACATCCCCTTTCGTTTGATAACATTGGGTGACAAAGTGCGCAGCGGTGAAGTCGGACTCCATGGCTTCTGCGGCGACATCAAAATACTGGATGGCATCGTCAAAATTACGCAAGCCCATGCAGCAAAGGCCCGCCATGCGATTTGCAATATAAGACAGCGGATCAAGCTTCAGGGCAATGGCGCAGGCTTTCAGGGCGCCCGAAAAATCTCCCTTGCTGCGCAGCGCAGCGGCGACAGCAGCATGTGAATCTGGAAAATTCGGGCCAAGCGCCAGCGCCTGCTGGGCCGCATATTCGTGATCTTCGAGATGCATGCTTGTCTGGGCAAAAAGGTTCCATTGCGCAAGCGCCATTGTTGCCCAGGCTTCTGCGTAATTCGGATCAAGCCCGACAACATGTTTACAAATCCTGATAACAACTTCGTTGTTTCTTTCATTGTCGAGCAACCAGAACTGCCGGGCCATCAAATATAATTTGTAGGCCTCGGGATTTTGTGTTGATCGTTTCTCAAGCGCCTTCTTTTCTTCAGGTAGTAATTGTAATTTTAACGCCGCAACCACTGCTTCCGAAATCTCGTCCTGTAGGGCAAATATGTCATCAAGGTCACGGTCATAGCGCTCCGCCCACAAGTGAGCGTCGTTTGACGCATCAATAAGCTGTGCGGTGATGCGCACGCGGTTGCCGGACTTGCGGACGCTGCCTTCAAGCACATGCGAAACCATTGTTTGTTTTGCTACCTGGCGGAGATCGACGGCTTTGCCCTTGAAGCTGAAGGCGGTGTTTCGAGAAACAACAGACAGCGCGGCGATTTTGCTAAGATCAGTGATGATGTCTTCGGTGACGCCGTCGCTGAAATAGTCCTGTTCCGGATCGCCGCTCATATTGGAAAAGGGGAGCACGCAAATGCTGATCGTCGGCCGATTATCGGTTTCCGAGGCCGAGGGCTTGTTTGCCTCGGCATGCTTGGCCAACTTGGCCGCGAGCGAGTCGCACAAGGAACAGAAAGCTTCGTGAGCCGCGTTTTCCTTCCAATCGTCGAAGTCGGTTGTGTGGATGGCGCGAAAGTCAATCGGCAGCGTCACGCCATCGAACCGTACCGAAGCGAGAATGCCGCGGTCGGCGGCGTCGCGCGCTTCGCCCTTGACCCAGCGCGAGTCGACCGATTTCCCGCTCCAGACGACGATCACCGATTTAGCGTCTTTAAGTTCGCGGGCGATCAGTTTTTCGAAATCATCGCCGGGCGTAATTTTCGGATCCCACCAGACCGACCAGCCCTGTTCTTCGAGCGCCCTTACGAGGGGCTCGACGCGATGCTTGTCGTCTCTCGAATAGGAAACAAAAATGTCAGCCAAAAAGTGCCTCCGGTTCTAGGTCCTCAGATTAACATAGCTTGTAAGCGCGTTTTCTTCAGGCGGTTGCTTTCATTGCGCAGGGTCTACAGCAAAACGTGCGTTCGCTTTCGAAACCAGCGCATTGAATCGGGGATCGTCTCTCAGAGGATCGAGATCAGTGTCGTTATCCAGCCAGATCAACCAACCCTTTGAGGCCTTATAGATGACGCTCCCAAGCAACTCGAGCGCCAGATCGTATTCCTTTAGACGCGACAGAGCGCAAGCGAAATTGAAATGCAAGATCGTATTGCTCGGATCGAGCAGTCGGCCGCGTTCAATCCATTCTTTCGCGCGATCGACTTCACCGAGATCTGCCAGCAGGCTGGCGCCATATCCAAGCGCGCGCCCGTGGTCCGGCTCGGCAGCGATAACCGTTTCAATCCTGGCAAGAGCGCGTTTTGCCGCCATCCTCGCGCCGGCAAGATCGCCCTTCGCCTCGTAACACTGGGGCGCAAAACTTGCGGCCGCGAATTCCGTTTCGACAACGCTTGCGGCAGTCTCGTAATAGCGGATCGCATCATCGTACTGTCTTAACATCTGACAACAGTTGCCTGCGACGCGATTGCCATCATACGAATTCGGATCAATCTTTAACGCGCTTAGCGAGGCCTTTAGTCCTTCTTCATAACGTCCTTGGCCTGAATGGGCGGCGCCGAGCGCCGCATGCGCGTCAGCAAGTGAGGGGTCAAGCTCAATTGCTCGTTCAGCCGCCTTCAGACCGTCGTCTTCCGAGGCGCTGCGCCGGTACATGTCCCATTGCGCGATCGCCATGGTCGCCCAGGGTTGCGCATAGGCGGGATCGAGCTCTACTGCGCGTTTGCATAACCTAACAATGATTTCCTGATGGCGTTCGTTCCCCATGATACTGAACTGGCGCGCCATCAGATAAAACTTGTAAGCCTTGGAGCTGGTGGTCGAACGATGTTCGAGGGCGCGCTTTTCTTCCGGTAGAAGGTTCAGTTTTAACGCCGCAACGACCGCTTCAGAGATTTCGTCCTGCAGGGCGAATATGTCGTCTAGGTCGCGGTCATAACGATCCGCCCAGACGTGGTCATCGTTCACCGCGTCGATAAGCTGGGCGGTGATGCGCACGCGGTTGCCGGCTTTGCGCACGCTGCCCTCAAGCACATGGGAAACTTTAGTTTGCCGCGCCACTTGCGGCACGTCGACTTGTTTTCCCTTGAAGCTGAAAGCAGTATTCCTCGAAACGATCGACAGCGCGCCGACCTTGCTCAAATCGGTAATAATATCTTCAGTCACCCCGTCGCTAAAATACTCCTGTTCCGGATCGCCGCTCATATTTGAAAAAGGCAATACGCAAATGCTGATGGTCGGTCGGTCGTCCTTGGCCGTTGGCGTGAAGCCCGAATTTTTCTGGTGGAGCGCTAATTTCACGTCGAGTGATTTGCACAGGGACTGAAATGCATCGCTTGCTGGATCGCCGTTCCAGCCGTCAAGATTGGTTGTATGGATCGCACGAAAATCAATCGGCAGCCGTGCGTCGCCAAAGCTCACTGGCGCCAATACGCCGCGATCCGCCGCGTCGCGCGCTTCGCCCTTAACCCAGCGCGATCCAACAGAGTCTGCTGTCCAGACAACAATGACAGTCTTGGCGTTGGCCAGTTCATCAGCGATCAACGCCTCAAAATCATCGCCTGGCGAAATTTCAGGGTCCCACCAGACCGAATGACCACGTTTTTCCAGCGCGTCAACCAGCGGCTCCACGCGCTGGCGATCCTCTCTGGAATAGGAGACAAAAATATCCGCCATCAAATTGCCCGCATCTGTTAAGATTTCACCTTAACATAACTTCCGGGCGCGTCTTCGATTATATCGAGATCTCCCTCGCCGGGTATGCGTGCGTCAACTTCTCCAGTGCTGAAATTGTTGAGCCATTTTATCCAATAAGGCCACCAAGAGCCTGGATGGCGTTCGGCCCCAGCTTTCCATTCGTCTACTGTTTCAGGCAGCACGGTATTTACCGAGTGATGATACTTATGCTTGTCCGGGTGGTTGACGACGCCGGCAATGTGGCCGGAACCGGCCAGCATATATTGAACTTTGTCGTTATGCTTTGAAGCAAAGAGCCTTGCGGTTTTGTAGATCGAGTTTGGCGGCGCGATATGGTCGGTCTCGCCCGCTTGCATAAAGATCGGAATATCGACCTTGCCAAGATCAAGTTTCTCGCCGTCGATGATCATATTGCCCTTGGCAAGAGAGTTCTTCTGGTAAAATTCACGCAGGTAGAAAAGATGCACATTTTTCGGCATGCGTGTTGCGTCGGAATTCCAGAACAAAAGGTCGAACTTCGCCGGGTTTTTCCCCTTCATGTAATTATCGATCACGAATGACCAGATGAGGTCGTTGGAGCGCAACATGTTGAACGTGTTCGCCATGGCGCGCCCTTCGAGCACGCCACCGGCGGCGTCCATCTGCTTTTCAATCGCGTCCAATTGTTCATCATCAACGAAAAGCAGAAGATCACCCGCTTCCGAAAAGTCCGCCTGGGCGGTGAAGAAGGTTGCAGAGTTGACGCGTTTGTCACCTTTTTTCGCCATCAGCGAGAGCGCGGTTGCGAGCGTGGTGCCGCCAATGCAATAGCCAATCGTGTCGGCTTTGTTCTCTCCGGTCGCACGCTTCACCGCGTCCAGCGCCTCAAATATGCCTTCGTGGATATAATCCTCAAAAGTTTTGTGCTTGACGTCAGATGAGGGATTTACCCAGGAAATAATAAAAACCGTGCGGCCTTGATCAATTAGCCATTTGATGAAGGAATTTTTCGGCTGCAGGTCGAGAATGTAAAATTTGTTGATCCATGGCGGGATGATCACCATTGGCGTCTTTGCGACTTTCTCCGTCGTCGGCGAATATTGAATGAGTTGAAAAACATCGTTCTGGAAGATGACCTTGCCCGGTGTCGTTGCGATGTTCTCGCCGAGTTTGAAAAATTCAAGATCGGCCTGCCGAATTGAAAGTTCGCCGTGGCCGCGATCAATGTCTTCCAGTAAATTTTCGAGACCCTTGAGCAGGTTCTCGCCTTTGCTCTCAATTGTCGCCTCGATCACTTCCGGATTGAGCATCGCAAAATTCGGCGGTGCAAAGGCGTCGGTAAATTGTTTGGTGTAGAACTCGGCCTTGGCTTTTTCGTGCTCGTCCATACCCTCAAGTTGGGAGACCGTTGTCTCAAGCCACCGCGAAAAGACCAAATAGGATTGTTTGTCGTAATCCAGCATTGGATTTTCTTCCCATGCTGGATGGGTAAATCGCTTGTCGCCCTGATCGGGGTTGATCGCTGCTGGAATGTCCTCACCGGACATCCGCCGGGACATGGTCGCCATGAGATTTGCGTAGTCGCCCCAAAGGTTGAACTGGCGTTGCATGACGGTGCCAGGATCGGCGGCCAACCCTTTCATCATTTCCTGAAATGCCTCGCCGACATTTAACGGGTCCGACGACAGCTCTCCGGCCGCCTTTTTGAGCGACGGATTGTGTTCAAAGAACTCTCGAACCACTTCCTGACTTTTGCCTGAAATAGTTGTTAGATATTGGGTGAGTGCGTCGAAATCCTGATAGATCGACTTCGGTTCTTTCTCGGACGGGGCGCTGTTTGTTGGGGGCTCGGCCGCTGACGATTTGCCTTCGTTAGTGTTGCGATTGCTGCTCTTGGGCGCCGCTTTTGGGACGTTATTCTTCATAGAACTGCTTTTCCGCGGCTTTTTCGGTTTTTTCTTCTTCTCGGATTGTTCTTCAGCTTGCGTCATGGAACCGGATGGGGGTTAAAAGGGCTGTAGTTAAGATTATAGGCTGGTCTGCAGCCGGGTGTAAAACCGACAATGTTAAAACTTCTTATACCGGTAGTGGCGGCGCTCGTTGCAACCGCATGTTCCGATGTTCAATTGGTGCGGTTGGCGCCGCCGGGGATTATCAAATATGAGGACATTGCCGGCGACAAACCGCCTAATCCAGCCATCCAGACCATAATTGATGAGCGCAAAGAGACAGCCAAACCACGGTTTCCAAAACTGGCGGAAACGCCCTCGTTAGCAGATCTGCCTGCAAAACGCTCTGTCGCCGAGGTGGATGAGGCGATTGACGAGCTAGAGGCGCGCCGGGCGGTGCTTGAAGAAAATCTTGCGGCAGACAGAGCCGCTGTCGAAGCGGAGCGTCAATCGGTGGAGCCATTGATTGCTGACGCGGACACATTGACAGAACAGGTTGACCGCGATGAAAAAGCGGCCAAACGCGAACGCAACCAATAACAGAATTTAGATAGAGGGACGAATAGGGCATGGCTGTGGAAGAAGCATATTTAGACCGTGTTCTGACCATGGAAGTTGGGCGCTGTACTGAGGCCGCGGCAATCGCGGCGTCGACGATGATCGGTCGCGGCGACAAAGAAGGCGCCGATCAAGAAGCGGTCTCTGCCTTGCGTGAAGCTTTTAACAAGCTTGAGATGGACGGAACGGTTGTTATTGGCGAAGGCGAGCGTGATGAGGCGCCGATGCTTTATATCGGTGAGAAGGTCGGCACCGGCAAAGGCCCAAAAATCGACATTGCGCTTGACCCGCTGGAAGGGACGACCCTGACCGCCAAAGCGATGTCGAACGCGCTGGCTGTTGTCGCCATGGCGCAGGGCGGTACGCTGCTTCATGCGCCTGATGTTTATATGGACAAGATTGCCTGTGGTCCGGGGTTTGCGCCGGGCGTGATCGATCTTGACGCCCCGGTGGAAGACAACATCAACGCGCTTGCCAGGGAAAAAGGCGTCGCCACCTCGGAAGTCACTTTGTGTATTCTCGACCGTGACCGCCACCAGCACTTAATTGAGGGCGCCCGTAAGATGGGCTCGCGGGTCTTTCTTATCCCTGATGGGGACGTTGCCGGCGTCTTCCACACGACCGAGCCGGCAACGGGCATCGATCTCTATGTGGGCAGAGGCGGGGCGCCGGAAGGCGTGCTCGCCGCCGCGGCGCTCCGATGTGTCGGCGGACAGATGCAAGGGCGGCTTCACTTCAGAACCGACGATGAGCGCGCCCGCGCAGAACGGATCGGCATTACGGCGCTCGATAAAAAATACGATCTCATGGACCTGGCCTCTGGCGACGTCATCTTTGCAGCTACCGGCGTCACCAATGGCACCATGCTTGACGGTGTCAAATGGGAGCCCGGCTATGTGAACACGCATACCGTGGTGATGCGCTCTAAGACCGGGACCATGCGCTATATCCGGGCGAAGTCACGCCGATGAAACTCAGGTCAACGCCATGACCGCGCCGTTTGCCGCCCCACATTTGGGTGACGAAGGCTTTGCGGATATCGCCTTGCCGCCGATTTCGGAAACCGCTTCCGGCAGGCGATGGATTTTGCGTGAGGCCAACGCGCGTGAAATATTGACTATCTCCCAAAAGGCTGGCGTTGAGCCATTGTTAGCGCGTGTGCTGGCGGCGCGGGGCGTGACCTATGACCAAACTGACGCCTATCTCAATCCGTCATTGCGCGAAACATTGCCCGACCCTTATGTCCTGAAAGACATGGAAGCGGGTGCGGGGCGTATTGCTGACGCTATCTTGAATGATGAACGAGTCGGCGTTTTTGGTGATTATGATGTGGACGGAACATCGGCGGCAGCGATCCTCAAGCTATATTTTACCGCGATTGATACGCCTCTGGAAGTTTATCTCCCAGACCGGATGAGCGAAGGCTATGGGCCGTCGATTGAGGCCTTTCTCGCCCTGAAAAAGCAAGGCGCCAAAGTGATTGTGACGGTTGATTGCGGTGCGGCAGCGCACGAGCCCGTCGAGAAGGCGGCGGCGCAAGGTCTCGATATTGTCGTGCTCGACCATCACATGATGAATGGTCCGCCGCCTGAAGGCGCGGTCGCGACGGTCAATCCAAATCGGCCGGATGATCTTTCGGGTCTCAACAATCTTTCTGCGGCTGGCGTTGCTTTTATCACCGTAATTGCTGTCAATCGTCTCTTACGCGAAGCGGGACATTTCGCTGACCGGGTTGAACCCAATCCGCTGCAACTGCTTGACCTTACCGCGCTGGGATTGGTCTGTGATGTCATGGATATGACCGGGCTGACGCGGGTGCTGGTTGCGCAAGGACTGAAAGTGTTGGGGCAGGGCGGCAATCCCGGCCTTGCAGCGCTTGGCGTTAGAGCCGGTGTTAAAGGCGCGCCCTCGACGTATCATCTTGGATTTTTGCTTGGTCCGCGGATTAATGCGGCAGGCCGGATTGGCCATGCGCGTCTCGCCTTTGAATTGCTGACAACTGATGACGCTTCGCGGCGGCAATATCTCGCTGAAAAACTTCATGTCATGAATGCCGAGCGACAGGCGATTGAAGCGGGCGTGCAAGAAGATGCGCTCCGCTTGATCGAGACGGAACAATTGGCGGCCGACGACGTCATCGTTGTCGCTGGTGAAGGTTGGCATCCCGGCGTCGTCGGCATCGTCGCCGGGCGGATCAAAGAAACGTTCGACAAGCCCGCGATTGTCATCGGTCTCGATGGCGATACCGGCAAAGGCTCTGGCCGGTCGATTTCGGGCGTTGATCTTGGCGGCGCGATTACCGCCGCCAAAAATGATGGCCTTTTAATTGCTGGCGGCGGCCACGCCATGGCTGCCGGTCTGACGATCGCCGCTGGTCAGGTTGGCGAGCTTCGTCGCCGCTTAAACGAGACGCTCGGCGGCGAAATCAGAGCAGCCTATGCAAACAGACAGCTTGAGCTTGATGCCGTTATCTCCCCGGCCGCGGTCACCAAGACATTTGCCGATATGATCGCCCAGGCTGGCCCTTACGGCCCCGGCAATGCGGAGCCGGTCTTTGCGCTCACCGATATACGGGCCGAATATGTGAAAGTGGTTGGGCAAAACCACCTTTCTCTAACCCTCATGGGCCCAGCGGGAGAAAACGTCCGCGCGATTGCTTTCAGAGCTGAAGGCGAGGCGCTAGGCAAGGCTTTGCGGGCGGGCAAGCGCCTTCACGTCGTTGGCAAGGTCAAGGCGGATGACTGGCGCGGCGGCGATGCGGGGCAGTTCCAGATCAGCGATGCAGCGCTGGCGGTTTGATTTTCGAGACCTCGCGGCAATTAGGGGCTTGCAAGCCCCCACATCCCTCGCATATACAGCGCTTTCGCCGTTTTGGCGGACCGATATGCGGGCCCTTCGTCTATCGGTTAGGACGCCAGGTTTTCAACCTGGAAAGAGGGGTTCGATTCCCCTAGGGCCTGCCAATTTTCAACAAAACAGTCACTTCTACGCCGTTATGAGGTGCATATGAGTCGCGCTTCGGCGGCTTCATGTGCTTGTTAAGAGTCTGAATTGGGATTTGCCTTACTGAGTTTGATTTTACAAACCAATGTGGCTTTGATCTCGCTTGACTTCCTTCGCTCCGCGAAGGGTTCAAGCTCGTGGTGCCCAGAAGAGGACTCGAACCTCCACGACCTTACGGCCACTGCGACCTGAACGCAGCGCGTCTACCAATTCCGCCATCTGGGCATTTAGAGCGGGCGATCTAGGGGGTTATGGGAGGCGTTGTCAATTGAGATAATGACGCTATGAAAGTTTCGCCTCGATGAATTTTCATCGCGAGGATAGGGACGAATGGTGAGCCCAGAAGGATTCGAACCTTCGACCTACTGATTAAAAGTCAGTTGCTCTACCAACTGAGCTATGGGCCCACGACCGGGAACGGGAAACCACCCGAGAAGGGCGCTTAACACGACGAAGCCGCTTCGACAAACGAAGCGGCGTCCCGCTTTTGGAGCGGCGGAACATAGGGACGGGCGCGGAGCCGGTCAACTGATTCTCAGAGCTGGCCGGGTTGTTTTTTCAGACGACCTCTTCGCCGGTCGCGTGTTTGAAATCGGCGATAACGTCACCAAGCGAGCCAGATGAAATGGCGTCTCGGAGCCCGGCCATAAGGTCCTGATAATATTGGAGATTGTGCCAGGTTAGCAGCATGGGGCCGAGATATTCGCCAGCGCGAAAGAGATGGTGAAGGTAGGCTTTTGAGTAATCACGGCTCGCCGGACACGCGCTTTGCGGGTCAAGCGGGTCGCGATCATCGGCAAATCGTGCGTTTTTGATATTGATCGGGCCGGTCTTGGTCCAGGCTTGGCCATGACGGCCGGACCGGGTTGGCGCGACACAATCAAACATATCAATCCCGCGGGCGACCGCGCCGACAATGTCCGCCGGTTTGCCAACGCCCATCAGAGAGCGCGGCTTTTCCTTATCCATGTACGGCGTCGTGAATTCCAAAACGCGAAACATTTCCTCGCGCCCCTCGCCAACCGCAAGCCCGCCGACCGAATAGCCGGGAAACTCGATCTCCATCAGTTTATCGAGGCTTTCGCGGCGCAAATCTTGGTAATTGGCGCCCTGCACGATGCCAAATATTGCCTGGCCGGGTTTGGACTTTTCTTCAAAGGCGCGCTTGGAGCGCGCCGCCCATCGCGCTGACAACAGCATCGATATGCGCGCATCGTCATGAGCGATCGGGATGGCCGGACATTCATCAAGTTGCATTTGTATATCGGAACCGAGAAGGCATTGGATTTCGATGGAGCGCTCCGGCGTCAGCATGTGCTTTGAGCCGTCAATATGGGATTGAAAAGAGACACCGTCTTCCGTCAGCTTACGGAGTTTAGAAAGGGACATGACCTGAAAGCCGCCTGAGTCCGTTAAAATCGGCCGCGGCCAGTTCATGAATTTATGCAGCCCGCCAAGCGCATCGATCCGCTCTGCTGTAGGGCGGAGCATCAAATGATAGGTGTTGCCGAGGACGATGTCGGCGCCGGTTGCGCGCACATGATCGGGCAGCATTGCCTTGACCGTACCAGCGGTGCCGACTGGCATGAAGGCGGGCGTTCTGATCTCGCCGCGCGGCGTCGAGATCACGCCTGAACGCGCAGCGCCGTCCGTTTTGTTCAGGGAAAATGAAAACATATCGGTCAATGCATGCGTCCGCCATTGGGGACGGCATGCTCCGGTCTAATGAGTACAATGGCGCCATCAGCGTCAGAGAACCCAAGCACAAGCACCTCGGACATAAAATCAGCAATCTGGCGCGGCGGGAAATTTACGACGGCGGCGACTTGCCGTCCAAGCAGGTCATCTTTGTCATAGTGGACCGTAATTTGTGCTGATGATTTCTTGACGCCGATCTCCGGCCCAAAATCAATCCAGACTTTCCAGGCAGGCTTGCGGGCATTGGAAAATTCCGCCGCATCGACAATCGTCCCGACACGGATGTCGACTTTCATGAAGTCGTCAAAAGTAATTTCAGCCATTGGCTCTCTCCAACAGGCACGCGTCGCCATAGGAATAAAATCGGTATTCTTGCTCAATAGCATGGGCGTAGGCCGCCTTCATGTGCTCGGTTCCACTAAACGCAGAGACCAACATAAACAAGGTGGAGCGCGGCAGGTGGAAATTGGTGAGGAGGAGGTCGGCAGTGCGGAAACGATAACCCGGCGTGATAAAGATATCCGTTTCCTCACAGAAGGGATTCACGACCCCATCTTCGCCGGCAGCGGATTCCAACAGGCGTAATGACGTTGTCCCGACCGCAATGATCCGCCCGCCGGCGGCGCGTGTTTC
>JAJFGC010000211.1 GCA_021776345.1 Hyphococcus sp.
ATCGCCACCACCAAGCCGCGCGACTGGATTTCTTTTACTTTCGCGGCTTTTTGGTCCGGCAGCACTTCGGCGATGACTTCATCGAGGCCGATTTGCTGACCAACCCAATCGGCCACCTGTTTGTTGTCGCCGGTAAGCATCATGCATTGAATGCCCATTCTATGCAGCTCTGCGATCGCCTTCTTGGATTCCGGCCGAACAATGTCGGCGAGAGCGATCGCCCCGGCCAGAACATTTTCAATCAAGACAAAAATAACCGTCTTGCCCTGTTTGCTGAGTTCCTCAATCCGCGGATCATCAGGAAAAAGTCCCTTTGCGCGAACATATCCCGGACTGACCGCCTTGACGTCTTTGCCTTTGACTACGCCTTCGGCCCCTTTGCCCGTAATAGCCCGGAAATTATCGACGTCCCATTTTTCCTTCGCGTCGTTAACGATGCCTTTTGCGATCGGATGCTCGGAATGTGCTTCAATGGACGCCGCATAAGCAACCATTTCATCCTGCGCAAAATCATCGCTGAAGACGAGCGTATCGGTTATGCCAAATTCACCGCGCGTGAGTGTGCCGGTCTTGTCGAAGATGATGGCCTGAATGTTTCGCGCCTCTTCAAAGGCCGTGCGATCGCGGATCAGCAATCCATTCGTCGCCGCAATGGCGGTCGAACGCGCGACGACAAGCGGCACAGCAAGACCGAGCGCATGCGGACAGGCGATGACCATCACCGTAACCGCCCGCTCCATCGCGAAGGCAAACCCTTGGCCGGTCAAGAAACTCCAGCCGAACGCCGTAAAAAAGCCGCCCAATAGGGCGATATAGGTCAGCCATTTCGCCGCCGTGTTGGCGAGGTCCTGAGTTTTCGACTTGCTTTTCTGCGCCTCTTCGACAAGGCGAATGACGCTCGATAAAAATGTTTCGTCGCCCGTTTTAGCGACGCGAACCGTGATCGAACCCTCTCCGTTGATCGATCCGCCAATGACTTGCGCGCCCTCAGTCTTCGTTACAGGTTTGGATTCGCCCGTCAGCATCGATTCATTAACGGAAGTTTCTCCCTTGACGATGATTGTGTCGGCCGGCACTTTTTCGCCCGGCTTAATTAACAGTTGGTCGCCATTTTTTAACTGTGATACCGGGACGTCCGAAACCGTGCCGTCGTCAAGCATTAGGTGCGCCGTGTCGGGCATCAGCCGCGCGAGTTTTTCGAGCGCTTTGCCTGCGCCCATCACCGACTTCATTTCTATCCAGTGACCGAAGAGCATGATTGCGATCAGCGTTGCCAGCTCCCAGAAAAAAGTTTCCTGAGAGCCCACGACCACCATCGCCACACTGTAGACATAAGCAGCGGTGATCGCGACGCCGATCAGCGTCATCATCCCGATATTGCGTGCAGAAACTTCCGACCCAAGTCCTTTCAGAAAAGGCCAGCCGCCATAAAAGTAGACGATACTTGAGAGGATCGCGAGGACGTAACTGTCGCCAGGAAAAGCCAGCAATTCCTTAACGCCCAGAACCTTTTGAATCATCGGAGCAAGCGCAAGAATAGGAACCGTCAGCGCCAGCGCTACCCAAAACCGCTTGCGGTAGTCGGCGACCATCGCAGCGTGATCATGTCCGCCACCCGAAGAGCTATGAGCGCTGTGATGGCCGCCATGCGCAGGATGTTTCTGATCTGCGGGCGATCCATGGGTATGGGCGGCGTGAGATTGATTCATGAGAGGGGCCCCTTTTTGATCTTATTTGTTGAAATTCGATAATGGTTGCTTCGCTCCGCCGCCGTGCGGCGGCCCGGGCCCAAGCAAGGGTGGTTGGGACGCATACTTCGAGGGCTGACAAACGAACTTGTTACGGCAATCTAGTGAGCAGAAGAAATACGCCCAACCGTCATGATCCAGCTGACCGGCGGCGTCTGCGACGTCGATCATGCGTTTACAGACTGGGTCCTCGACCGTGGTTTTCATCGTGCTCATGCTTCCGGCAGTCAATGGAACACCATGCCTTCGATGTGATAGCCGGCGTCTACATGCAGAATTTCGCCGGTTATGCCGCTTGCAAGTTCGCTCGCCATGAACAGCGCAGCGCGACCGACTTCATCTGCATCAACCGCGCGCCGCAGCGGCGCTTTTTTGATTGTCTCATTTAACAACTCGTCGAAATGCTCGATGCCCGAAGCGGCCCGCGTCGCCACCGCGCCCGCAGACAACGCGTTCACACGGATCGATGAACGGCCAAGTTCGTGCGCGAGATAACGCACGGCGCTTTCGAGCGCCGCTTTGACGGGACCCATGACATTGTAATGATCAACAACCTTTTCAGCGCCTAAGAAGCTCAGCGTCGTCAAATTCCCGCCTCCACTCATCATCGGCTCGGCCAATCGCGCCATCCGGATAAATGAATGGCAGGAAACCAGCATCGACTCCGCGAAACCTTCCGCAGAGCAGTCGGTTAAGCGTCCATGCAAATCATCGGTTCGGGCCCAAGCGATTGAGTGAAGACAAAAGTCAAGACGGCCCCACTGTTCGGTAATTGACTCAAACACAGTCTCAAGTTCGCCTTGGCGGATGACATTGCAGGGCGCAAAGATTTCGGCGCCCACCTGCTTAGCTAACGGTTCGACGAACGGTTTCGCTTTGTCGTTGAAGTACGTCAGCGCGAGATCGGCGCCGGCGTCGCGGAATTGCCGCGCCGCCGCCCACGCAAGACTATGCTCGTTGGCGACGCCAACGATGAGACCTTTCTTTCCTTTCATATCAATGCGTCCGTTTTCCATCTATTCCCTGATCCGTCATGTTCTTACGCGCCATCATGGCTTCTCCCTCATGATGTTGTTTTTTAACTCAGTGCATGCCCGTCGTCCGGCACCATGGGCAGTCGCAGTCAATATGGTTGATCCATTAGCCGTTCACCCCCACGGGAAAGCAGGCCTCCTCCGGCATCGGCGCGCAGCACCCTTGAGGCTCATCGGAAAGGTCGGTCTTAGTAATGCGCGAGACTCTGCGTCCGTTTGAGGGAATAAGGAGACGGGCGAGCGCCAGCGCCGCAAGCCGCCCCGGCGGCGGATCAGCGCGGGACGACAGAACGATCGGGGCCCGCAAGCCGACGACCACGCCCGCCAAGGTCGCGCCGGCGAGGTATTCAAGATTCTTCGCCAATATATTGCCGGAGACTAGGTCCGGCACGAGAACAATATCAGCCTCGCCGGCGACAGGAGAGTCTATGCCCTTTATTTCTGCGGCTTTGATGGATATCGCATTGTCGAATGCGAGCGGACCGTCAACGTCAGCGCCTTGTATCTGGCCGCGCCGCGCCATCAAGGTCAACGCAGCCGCATCGGTCGTCGATTCGATCAGCACATTGACCATTTCGATTGCGGACAGAATGGCCGCTTTCGGTCTTTCAACGCCAATTCCATGCATGACGTCAATCGCGTTTTGAAGAATCTGCGCCTTGGCGGTCAGGTCAGGGCGAATATTAACTGCTGCGTCGGTGATCGCAAGCAGTCGTGGATAGGCTGGAATATCGGCAATAAAGACGTGGGTAACGCGCCTTCCCGGCAATCGCAGGTTGGCGCCCTTGCTCAAAAGCGCCCGCATAAAAACGTCTGTATGCACATTCCCTTTCATCAGCGTATCGACGGCGCCCCCGCCGAGCAGGCCAGCGCCCGTCGCCGCGGCCTGTTCTTCCGTCCATGCAGCTGTGATCAGATCGGGATCAATCTCAAATCCGATTGATTCGGCTTTTTCCGATATGACGTTGGGATCGCCAATTAAAAGCGGTTTGATCAAACCGGCCGCTGTTGCGCTGCGAACCGTTTCAAGAACAGACTCTTCTTCTGCGCAAACGACGCCAACACGCAATGGCGGTGCGCCTTTTGTGAGCTTATAAAGATCGTCTAAAGTTTCGAGCGGCGCGCTCATATTACTTCTCGCCCGAAGGCGTCCCTTTTTTCCACAATCTCCGCCACATGGCGTGCGATCACTATTTCCTCATCTGTATTAAGAACATCCAACTGAATGGAAGACGCATTGCTCGATATGACGGGGGCATTCGCAGCATTGCGGGCATTGTCGAGCCGCAGCGGAAAAAGCGTTTCAAGCGGCCGACATATGTTCGCACGGATCACGGGTGCATTAGCGCCAACGCCGCCTGTGAATATGATCCGATCAAGGCCGCCCATGGATGCAGCGAGAGCGCCAATTCGTTTGCGCGCTTGAAAGCAGAAATAATCGATCGCATCGCGCACATTGGGGTCCGTCGCCATACCCAACAAGCTCTGCATATCACCGCTTCGCCCGGAAATCCCCAAAAGCCCTGATTGCTCATAAAGCATGGCTTCAAGATCACATACGGACCACTTCTTTTCCTGCAGTAAGTATAAGATTAGGCCCGGATCAATATCGCCGCTGCGTGTCGCCATGGGTAATCCGGAAAGAGTGCTGAAACCCATCGTGGTGTCGATGCTTCGTCCGTTGCTAATCGCCGCCATCGACGCGCCGGCGCCGAGATGTGCGACGATCATTCGCGCTTCAAGCGCATGGGCGCCCTCGGTTTCCCGAATGTGCTCAACCACGAACTCATACGATAAGCCGTGATAGCCGTAGCGGCGGATTTCATCCTTTTCGATATCACGCGGCAAGCCAGTCCGGCGGGCGATTGGCGGCGCAGGCTGATGAAACGCCGTGTCAAAACAGGCAACATGCTGGGCATTCGGTAGTCGCAATCGCGCAGCGACGATGCCTTCAAGATTCGCCGGCAGATGTAGCGGCGCCAAAGGAATGATTCGGCGCAGTCTCGCTTCCAGTTGCGCCGTAACAGGCTCAGGGCAATCGCAATCAGGCCCGCCATGGACAACGCGGTGTCCGACAAAGCCAATAGCACCAATATGTTCAGCGCGTTCAATCCGGTTCATGGCGGCGTCAATCGCCGCCGGATGATTGACAGATGGCTCTTCTTCATCCCAGAGAACGGCGCCGTCAGCGTTCAGAGCTCGAGAGCGGCTGTCAGCGGCGCCAATATTCGAGACGGACCCGGATAAAATACGCTGAGGCTCATAGCCGAAATTGAAGACAGCGAATTTCAAGCTCGAAGAGCCGCAATTCAGCGTCAAGATTGACTTATCACTGCGAAATGAGCGCGCAGGATGCATATTCCGGTCGTGCTTCGAACCAGCTTGACCGCCTGATATATTGACGGCGGGCATGTTCATGACGTCCCGCCCTTGCCACCATGTTCAGACGTATGCGGCCAAAACAATGAAGGCTGCGGCGACGGTCGATTGTAGAGCCAATCGAACAATTGCTCGCCGGCGCTGTCGCGAGCGATACGCGCGCGCTTAATGCCGGATTCCACATTATTAACAGCGGCGCGCTCAGCCTTCCGATAAGGATTGTGCGGGTCAATTCGCCAGCGGGATTTTTCGGCCATCTCCGCAGCAGTCGCCATAATCGCCATGAAAGGGTTCAGCTTTTCAGAATACATGTAGCGGGATGCCCGCATCGGATGCATCCAGCGAAGCGCTTCGGCGGTGACAGGATTGGCCCAGGCGCGTACCCAGGGGCTTACGAATTTCGCATAGTAGCCTTCCACTGCTTGCGAAACGGCCTCTACGTTTTCAAACGCGTCCTCCGGATAACCAAAGGAAATGTCTTCGACGCGACGCGGCTCAAAACGAACAGAATATTGATCTTTCTCGCAGTCCGGATCGCCAGTTGGATTGTCAATCCGCATCTCGTAAAGGCCAGGTTCGAGCGATTCGATATCGCCAATACTTTCAAGGATCGCCCGGTGTTCGAGTCTTGCGACCTTAGCGGACACGAAGATACCGAGGTGCCCCGCATGCTGATTGATGAGGTAAACGATGCGCTGCCCGGCGTACTTCAATTCTTGAGTCGATTTATAGACCGCCGGGATCCAACCCAGCGCCTGATGCGGCGGCGTAATGTTGTCGCCATACGATGCAAAAATGACGAGAGGGTTGCGGATGTTTTTAAGATCGACAACGCATCCTTCGCAAATCTCGACCAACCCTTGCTCAAGCCGGTTGCCGATAAACAGATTTTCGACGATCGAAAGCATTTCCTCGCGGCTCAAGCGATAAAAACCGCTCCACCATCGTTCAAAATCGAGAAAACGTTCCTTTTCCTCATCAACATTAAGATATAGGTCGGCGTATTTTCGCCAGATTGCGCCCTCCGGCTTCAGATTTTCAAAGTTCTGCACCAGCCATGCGCCGTCAAAAACCCCGGCGCCGAGATCGCCAAGAAAATGCGTCATCCACGCGCCGCCGAGAAACCCACCGGCGAGCCGCATCGGGTTGGCGCCCGCCTCGCCCGCCCAGTAAGATAGCGGCGACCCGTTCATCACAACCGGACCGGCAAGACCGCCGCAATCGGCAGCGAGCAGCGCTGCGGCCCATCCCCCTTGGCAGTTGCCGTAGAGGATTGGCGCTTTTCCGCCATGCAATGCCTTCAGCGTTTCAACGAACTTCCGTAACGCGTGGAGGACGTCCGCGAGAGTCTGGCCGGTCTTGGGATCGGGGTCGAAAACTACAAAGTAAACGGGATAGCCTTCGTGCAAGGCAATACCGACCTCGGAATCACGCTTGAAACCGCCGATGCCGGGCCCGTGCCCCGCGCGCGGATCAATGATCATGAGTGGCGGTTTTTCCGGATCGAGACAATCATCGAGGCAGATATCATCGACCTCGAGGATTTTCAGGAGTTTATAATTTGCTGGCGGATCATACTCTGCCGCATCGGCGACTTCTTCGTATTTGAACTTCAAGAGCGGCGGCAGCCCTTGACGTTCGTGCTCCAACATATTGTTCGCGCGCTGACGCAGCGTATCCCAGAATAGAATATTGCGCTGCGCGGCGTCGATGAGATAGTCGGAAAATGAGATCCAATTTTGCGCCGATCCAGGCAGCGAAGAGGTCTCAGCAGTATCTCTCGCGGAGGATTCATTCTCAGAAGGCATGGGCTTACGCGGCGTTTTCGTCGTATTGCCCCGTCGCGTTGTCGTCGTTAATATTGCGCCATCGTCTGGCATGATTATATTCCTTTTTTCCGTATACGGCCCGACAGCAGGAACGCTGACCGACCTATTTCAGCGTCTGTGTGTCATGTTTTTTGCGCCGCTTTATTCACCGTTTCGGTTGCGGCTTCGGTCATTTGATCCATTGCCTCACAGCAAGAGCCCGTGATTGTTTCGGCGACCGTCGAGACATGATCCGCTGATCGCTCCATGATTTCGCGATAAAGGTCGCTCTGCCGCGCAAGACGCGCGCTTGGATCGCTCTCGCCATAAGAAGCGGCGGCGTTCTGGATGGTTTCAGCGTTCGCTTTCATGAAGGCGGTTTGGCGTGCGCCCAAATCCTGCGCCATTTTCGCCAGCAATACAGAAACCTCGCCGAGGGTTTTGACGCCGTCCATTTGCGCGCCGGCGGCGCCCCCGAAAGTTGGCCATAGCCATGCCGGCTGTTCGGATTCGACAGGCGCGTCCGCTCTTTTTGCGCCAGGTTTCGCAGCGGTAATTTTTGAGGTCTGTTTATCGGTCATTGCTATCTCCATTATGGCGCCCAAACGAAAGGCGCCGCGATTGAATCACAAAACGGCGTAGCGAAAGACACAACGCCTTATGTACAGACGCGACCATCGAGACCGCGTTACACCCGCACAGCAAAAAATTTTCGCACCCAGTCAAGAAGCGCCGGCGTCGCGCAGCTTCGCTTTCGACAATCGTTCCCGCATAGAAATCATCTGCGGGCATTCGCATCGAAAAAACCCGTGCTCCGGACATGTTTCGCAGGTCTGCTCCAGCCGTTTGCGCAACGCTTTGCGAGCGCGATGCAACTTTACACGCAAAGCATTCTCATTGAGGCCGAGGTCCACCGCAATTTGCGAGCGTGGCTCGCCGATTAAATCAGCACGCCAGACAAGTTGCGCATATTCATTCTTCAGGGTCGGCAATAATTTGTAGAGGCAAGCGCAAACGACAAGATCAATGTCTTCTTCAACAACATCGGGGCCTAACGCTGGATCTGCATGGTAGGCATTCGCTAGTTGGGATTGGTGGCCCTTCATCCTATAATGGTCTGCAATGGCGCTGCGCAAAACACTCGCCATCCACCCCCTCAGCCTGTCTTCGTCACGCAAGTCACCGAACCGGCTCAAGACGCGGATAAAGAATTCTTGAAGCACGTCGACAGCGTCATGCTCATTTCCCAATCGCCGCACGAGAAATCGATGGAGATCGCGGCAAACGTCAATCAGGGCCGCTTCGACAGCCGCCCTCGCCTCAGTCGCAACAGGATCTTTTTCCGTTTCCATAAAAGCTCGCAAACACTATCGCGTCACTTCCCACGGGAAGCGACGCCGCACCGTGCTCCTGTCGCGAAGCACTCACCTTTGTCTACGGGGCGGTGATGCAAATCCCTCAGCGACAACACAAAATTACCTGCGACAGCGGGCCGCATCAGGCAGCGCGTAATGCGAGAGGGTGACGACCGTCTGTTACGTAAAGGACCACATGGGGTGGTTCTCGAAGTTGCTTACCGGACCTTGGGAGAAAGGTGGGATGGTTATGTGGAGAAGAATTCTTGATGACCGATTGTCGAACGCCATAAAAACGGGCGGGTTGGAGCTCACCTATCCTGACGGTTCGGCGCGGTTTTACGGCGACAACACCGCCGATATTGTTCACGCCCATATCAAAGATCAGATGTGGTTGCGCCGCCTCGTCCTCGATCCGGCGCTCGCCCTGGGCGAAGCCTATATGGAGGGCGGCGTAAAAATCGAGAATGACGATATTTTCGCGCTGCTGGATTTGATTTGGTCTGATGTTCTGTCGAAAAAGTCGGGCTCGTCTATTCCCGCTTTCGTCCGGCGCATTGTACGCCGGATCGCGCAATTTAATCCGGCGGGACGGGCGCAAAAGAACGCCGCCCACCACTATGATGTCGGCAATGATTTATACCGCCTTTTCCTTGATGAAGATCTTCAATACTCATGCGCCTATTTTCAGCGGCCCAATATCTCGCTTGAGGAGGCGCAAAAGGCGAAAAAAGATCTTATCGCCAGAAAACTCCTTATCGAGCCGGATCATTCAGTTCTGGAAATTGGCAGCGGATGGGGCGGGCTCGCTATCTCCCTTGCCGAGACCACCGAAGCGCGGGTCACCAGCGTAACTCTGTCAAAGGAACAGCTACGTGTCGCCCGCATGCGAGCCAGCGCAAAAGGTTTGTCCGATCATGTCCAATTCAGCCTTCAGGATTACCGATCGGTTGAAGGCGGTTTTGACCGGATTGTCTCCGTCGGCATGTTTGAGCATGTGGGTGTGCCGCATTTCCAGGAATACTTCGACCAAGTCGCCCGCCTTTTAAACGAGGAGGGCGTCGCACTTATCCACACAATCGGGCGCCCGAATGGACCGGGCGCCACAGACGCCTGGACGGCAAAACACATCTTCCCTGGCGGATACATTCCCGCACTTTCCGAGATCATGCCCGCGATCGAACGCGCCGGTCTTATTTTAACTGACTTGGAAGTGTTGCGTTTGCACTACGCGGATACATTGCAGGAGTGGCGGCGTCGCTTCAGTGCGAATGCTGAAAAAATCGGCCGGAAATACGATGACCGCTTTCTTCGGATGTGGGACTATTATCTTTCGGCAAG
>JAJFGC010000212.1 GCA_021776345.1 Hyphococcus sp.
CTTAAAAGACGGCAACCAATATGTCATCAATGGCCAGAAAACCTTTATCACCAATGGTCAAAACGCGAATATCATTATCGTTGTCGCCAAGACCGATCCAAAAGCGGGCGCCAGCGGTGTATCGCTCATGGTTGTTGAAACCGACGGCGCGGACGGTTTTGAGCGCGGACGCAACTTGAAAAAACTCGGCAACAAGGCGCAGGACACGTCCGAGCTGTTTTTCAGCGACGTCAAAATTCCGACGGAAAACCTTCTTGGTACAGACGAAGGCCAGGGATTTTTTCAGCTGATGGAGCAATTGCCGCAGGAACGCCAGGAGATCGCCGTCCAGGCCATTGCCGGCATTGAACTGGCGCTAGAATTGACCATCGACTATGTCAAAGAACGCCAGGCTTTCGGCAGACCGATTCTGTCGTTTCAGAACACGCAATTTGTGCTCGCTGAGCTGAAGTCAAAAGCAACCATGGCGCGGGTGTTTGTCGATTATTGCACCGAGCAATTGATCGCAGGCAAGCTTGACGCGCCAACCGCGTCGATGTCGAAAATGCTGCTGACGGATTTGGAGGGCGAGGTCATGGACAAATGCCTGCAACTCTTTGGCGGCTATGGCTATATGGATGAATATCCGATCAGCCGCATGTATGCCGACGCCCGCGTCCAGCGCATCTATGGCGGCACCAACGAGATTATGAAACTCCTGATCGCGCGGACGCTTTAAAGACAGCTTGTTTCAAGGTTCGGAATCGGCGCATTGCATCGGGCAATGGACACTGCCCAAATTTTCGCCGCGCTGACTATCGTTGGCCTCTTCGTCTTTGCGATTTCCGGCGCCCTGACGGCGCTTCGAAATGACATGGATTTGTTTGGCGTCGGTATGATCGCGTTTGTAACCGGTGTTGGCGGCGGCACCATCCGTGATGTTCTGCTTGGCTCTTTTCCGGTGTGGTGGATTGCGGACCCAAACGCCATCTTTATCTGCCTTGCCGGCGCTGCGGTGGCGACGTTAGCCCAACCCATACTCACATCGCGGCTCAATGCATTGATCTGGGCCGACGCCATGGGCCTTGCCGTATTTACGGTGCTGGGCGCGCAAGCCGCGCTCGCGGTGGAGGCGCCTTTGGTCATCGCTATTTTCATGGGCGCAGTAACAGCGACCTTTGGCGGCATTGTGCGCGATGTCCTCCTCAATGAGGCGCCGCTGATTCTGAAACAGGATATCTATGCAACGGCTGCCCTGATCGGCGCCAGCGCCTATATCGGGTTGTTGAGCTTGGGGGCGGGGTCAGCCTTGGCGGCCGTGCTTGCCGCGGTTTTAACCTTTGCCATCCGCGGCGGCGCTATCCTTTTCAACATTCCTTCGCCAAAATATGCCCGGCCGCGTAAATCAGAATTAGAGTAAGGCGCTTCGGACTTGCGCGAGGGCCTATTTGCTTTATTTAGAACCGGCTTTTGAGAAAGCCGATGAGCGGGTATAGCACAATGGTAGTGCAGCAGCCTTCCAAGCTGAATATGCGGGTTCGATTCCCGCTACCCGCTCCAAGATGTTTTCCTACACCTTTAGATAACCCATTGTAAGTAAACGATAATGTAAGTTATCGCTCGCGCCCACCTTTACATCATACGAATTTTGTGTAACAAATTGTGCAACATTTTGTGTAACAATTGTAGATGGCGATTGAGTTGAAAGTGGATCGATACCTTCAGTGTAGAGATGAATATTGGCACTACGTAAGGCGAGTGCCGAAGCGGTTTGATGCGCTTGATGATCGTGGCGTAATACGTGTTTCGCTTAGAACGAAATCTCTAGAAACAGCGCGTATGCGTCGTGACGCGATGGCTGAGGCCGATGATTTGTTTTGGGCTTCTCTCGCGGCTCCGGCGAACGATGATCTTTCACAAGCAGCGGAGGTCGCGATGCGCCAGGTCGCTGTAAATCGCTACCGGAGGGCGAGCGCAAGGGCCATGGCGAGAGGATTCGTCTATAGCCCTGCGGCTGACCTCGCTGAAGCACTTGAAGTTGCCGAAGTTGTGAATCGCGTCAGAGAAGTCGATCGGCACGACAAAGGTTCAAAGAGTGTAGGAGAGCAAGTAGAGGCGGAAGCTCTATTAGGAGGTGTTGTTGCGCCGAAAGTTTCAATCACCGAGGCATTTGAAATTTATTGCAGCGACATCGCCGTCACCGAGTTCTTAAAGAAATCAGAAAATCAAAAACGTGCGTGGCGTAAAACTAAACTTCGAGCGGTCAATTATTTCGTCAAAGTCGTGGACGATATGCCGATGGTTGATATCTCGCGAGAGGACGCGCTCAAATTCTATAATTGGTGGAAAGACCGCATCATGGCGAAGGAGGGCGAAAAGCGCCGTGGTGCTAACACCGCCAATCGTGATCTCGGAAATTTACGAAAACTCTACAAAGAGTATTTTAAACACGTCGGTGAAGAGGAGCGTCCAAATCCGTTTCGCAACTTGAATTTCAGGGAAAACGATGCCGTCAAGGAGAAGAAGACGCCGCCTTTTGAGAATGAATGGGTGCGCAATAAGATCCTCGTACCGGGCGTCCTGGACGGCATCAACGAGCAGGCGAAAATCATCGCCTATGCCTTGATCGAGACCGGATGCCGGCCGAGTGAAATTGCTAACCTTGATCCTAAGAATGATATTTGCCTCGATCACGCTGTGCCGCATATCAGAATCCGCCCTCACGAAAGAATGGAAAAGAAAACGGCGTCTTCCTTGCGGGAAATTCCACTAGTTGGAATATCCTTGGAAGCGATGAGACATGCACGGGAGGGCTTCCCGCATTATTATGATCGGAATGACCTGCTTTCGGCTTCTCTCAACAAGATATTTCGTAATCGCGGGCTGATGCCGAGTGATCAGCACGTTATCTACTCCTTCCGTCATTCATTTGAAAAGCGAATGCAGGAAGCAGGCATTGATTATGCGCTTCGATGTCTATTGATGGGGCATGCCACGGACCGACCCGCCTATGGGGACGGCGGCTCACTCGAATACCGTCGCGACGAGCTGCTCAAAATCGCGCATCCGGTTCCGAAGCGAGTGTTCTAGGAGAAATTGGCGACGGTGTTGATTTGGCAACCAATTGTTCGGTCAGTCGCGCGGCCCTCGAGCGGCGCGCAGCCAATTCTCGTTCCAGCCGTTCAAACAACGGCCAATATGCATCCCCGTAGCGGTCAATAATGCGTGCAGCGCTTTTCAGTGCGCGTTCCAAGTCGTTGTCCGTGACGGACGTCACGAAAAGAAACCCATTGCAGAAATGTCGGTGATTTGCCCTGTCAGGCGCCGACCGCTCAGCGCGTAGTAGGTTAGAGTTACAGTATTTGGGAGCCAATAAGCCATACTCCGATTTTACCGAAAGGTCTGGAGTCCATAAGTCCGGAAATTGACAGAAATTTCCAGCAGATTGGAGTTTGTTTCGGATTCCTGAGAGATACAAGCGCACCGTTTGGAAGCCGCGATGCTATGAGATACTCATCTTCCGGTTTGATGCTCAGGAGAACTACAACTTGGGACCTACTACTCGGTTTTGCCAGTTGATCTGGTTTTTAACCGATTTAGTCGTTCATTTAACCGGGCGCGTCTAGATCTTCTTTCAGCGAGTTCGCGTTCTAGTCGATCATATACAGGCCAATAAACATCGCCATATTTGTGAATTAACTCCGCTACCAAGTCCAAACCATCTTCAATCTGCTTATCGGTGACTTTCCTATCCGACGACACGCACTACTCCTCTGAATTGATCGTATAGTTGCAAGCAAAACGTGGGCTAGCCGATCAAACTGCGCACCAAATAGGGAAGGGTGCAAGCATTCTTGAGCAGAGTCTCCGGATCGCGCACGAGAAGAGTCAACGATTTTTCTAAACATAATAAAATCAAATAGTTAGCGATAATCCGGGTGCGGAATGTTACCCAAATTGTATACCAATTTGTTACCCAAAATTCGGATCCCAGTTTTGAGCGGGAGTTCGAGTCCCAAACGCGGACTCGAACGCTCTTCCGTAGCACTGTCATTGTCCTATTCCGGAAGCTGGAGCGTTTGTCCGTCATCAAATAACATGAGACCACAGAGTTTATTCAGTAAGGGAGTCTCTGGCTCATCTGTTGTTTCATTTTAA
>JAJFGC010000213.1 GCA_021776345.1 Hyphococcus sp.
CGGCCCCCGGGGCGGGCCGGAAGGTGATCTTTATATTTTTGTCGGCGTTGAAGACCACGACCTTTTCGAGCGTGACGGCCCCGATCTTTATTGCGCCATGCCCGTGCCGATGACGACAGCGGCGCTGGGCGGCGAGTTCGAGGCCCCGACCATCGATGGCGGGCGTGTTTTGATCACGGTGCCCGAAGGCGCCCAGACCGGCAAGCGCTTCCGCGTGCGTGGGCGCGGCATGAGCCAGCTAGACCAGTCAGGACGCGGCAATATCCGCCGCCGCGGCGATCTCTATGTGGAAGTTCAGGTCGAAACCCCGACCGGTTTGAACGCTGAGCAGAAAGAGCTGCTCAAACAATTCTGCGAGGCCGGCGGCGGCGAGGACTGCTGCCCCCAAAGCCAGGGCTTTTTCAACCGCGCGAAAAACTTCTGGGATAATGTGACGGACGGGCGGTAGAGTCGCCATGGGAAAACGTTTCGCATCTGGCTTGGGCGCAGTAGCAGAGACGTGGGTGCTAATCGGGACATTTGCATTCATCGGGCTGATCGTTTCAATAGCAATACATGCAACTATTGCCGATGGTTATTGGCTCCAAATAGTAATTCTGGGCGCCATTGTTGGCGGCCTCTTCGGGCTTGCTGTCTCGCGAATAGAAGCAGCAAGGCGAGTTGTTGCGGCAATCGTTTGTTCCCTGATCTTTTGGTGGTCTTAAATGGCCTACGGCTTTACCTGCGTCAGCCTCAGGAGCACCGCGGGGCTAATCACAAACCCGCCGCTAACCCTCACCCGCACCCATCAATTCACCAGCGTCTGCCGGGCAAGTTTTTTCATTGTGGTGATGTAGCGTTTTTGCGACCAGCCGCACTCGACGGTCAGCTGTTCCCAATTGCGCACGGATAACATCATCCAGAGAATATCTGTCGCCTGCTTTGGCGGATGCTCGGGCGTGAGCGCGCCATCTTCTTTCAACGCTTTAATTGCCGCCGCGCATCCGTGCCGCACGGCTTGCATGCGATCATTCCATGCCGTCGCAACCGCCTCGTCACTCGACTGCTGCGCCCAAAACGCTTTTGCCATTCCATAAATTTCAGGGATGTAATTTCCCCACGCTTCAATAAAGGCGTCGAGACGGCCGATGCCCGTCGCTGCCTTGCGGCTCGCGGCCAGCCGCCTATCAACCTGGTTGACCTCGTCCAGATAACGCGCCGTCGCGACCAGCAAGTCCGACCGCGCTGGAAAGTGTAAATATAAGGCTTGGCGGCTGATCCCGGCGGCTTTGGCGATATCGCTCATGCGCACAGGCTTGTCTGGATTGGCTTCCAGGAGGGCCCAGGTCGTTTTCAGGATTTTTTCTCTGGTGTTCAATTTTGTGCTTGACATCGTGTCAAGCTACTCCTAATTGACACCGTGTCAACTTTACACCGTGTCAAGCAAAGGAGAATATGATGAAACGCGTGTTTATCTGGGTAGCCCACCCAAAACCGGGCAGTTTGAGTGAAGGGATCGCCGATGCGTATCAGGCCGGCGTTGAGGCGTCTGGGGCGCAAGTGCGCAGGATGGATCTCAGTGAGATGACCTTCACGGCGAATTTTGACGGCTATAGGGAGGCGCCAGCCTTGGAGCCCGACCTGCTGGCGTGGCAGGAGGCGATGGCCTGGGCTGATCATGTCATGATCGTTCACCCTTATTGGTGGGGCGCGATGCCGACATTAGCCAAGGCCGTCCTCGACCGCGCGCTGACGCCGGGCTTTGCCTATAAATATCACGGCAAGGGCATGGGCTGGGACAAGTTGCTCACTGGCAAGACCGGCGATGCGATCATCACGTCGGACACGCCGCCGCTGATCGACACGCTGATTTACCGCAAGCCTGCGCGCCGCGTAATCAAAAATCAGGTGCTTGGTTTTTGCGGCATCAAATCGCGCAAAATTGTCCAGTTCGGTTCGGTGAAATTAGCAGACCCAAAAAAAATTCAGCGCTGGATTGGCGCCGCCCACCGTATGGGCGCCAGCGCCGCTGCATAGCCGAGCACTCAGAGCCTTCAAATTCATGGAGATATAAAAATGACGTCAACTTGGTTAGTTTATACGTGCTTGGCTATCGGTCTCAGCGGCGCGCTGGTCGCCGGCGTATTTCAATCCTTTTCGGACTTTGTCATGCGCGCCCTCGTCGCCGCGGCGCCAGCGGCCGGCGTTGACGTGATGCAGATGATTAACCGGACAGTGTTTCGATCCGTATTCCTCATAATGATGCTCGGCCTGGCGCCGGTTTTGTTGGGGCTGGGAGCATATGCATATTTCACTCTCTCCGGCCCGGCGCAAATATGGATCATCAGCGGCGCCGTCATCTATGTGATCAGCGTCTTTCTGGTGACGATGATCGGCAATGTGCCGATGAACAATCGGCTTGATCCGATGGCGGCTGGCGAGACAGAAACGGACCGCTACTGGAAAACATATGGCAAAGTGTGGACGAGATTGAACCACGTAAGAACGGTTGGCTCAGCAGCGACCGCTATCTGCTTTCTCGCCGCCACTACGATGCCGGCGTGAGGCTTACCGCTCCACCGGCTTCAGCCCCAGCATCACTGCGGCGCCAATCATAAACCCGCCGCCAAGCCGCTTTAACCGGCCTTGCGTTTTTGCGGTGACGCGCGCGGCGATCCACCCCGCTCCGGCGCCGTAGAGGGTGAGCATGAAGCCGTCCATGGCGATATAGGTCGCGGAAAGGATCGCAAATTGCAGCCAGAATGGTTCGGATACGGAGATAAATTGCGGAAAGAGGGCGGCGAAGAAGATCACCGCTTTCGGGTTTGACGCCGAGGTGATGAAGCCTTGCAGCCAAAGCCGTTTGAGGCTTGCGTGGGGCTTTGCGCCGTCGCCTTCCGGCTTGTCCTTCGCCAACAACATCTGCAGGCCCATAAACGCCAGATAAAGAACGCCCGCCCATTTTATATAGAAAAGCGCGTTTTCAAACGTCGTTAAAAGCGCCGCGAGGCCGAGCCCAGCGAGCAGCATCTGACCCATATTCGCCATCAGGTCGCCGATAGCCGTCGCCGTTGATCGGCGGAAGCCATGGGCGAGGCTGTTGGACAGCATCAGGAGATGGCTCGGCCCCGGCGTTGACATTAAAGCAGCGACGGTGGCGACGTAGAGAAAATATAGTTCGATGGTCATAAGAACCTATGGAAGCGTTGGCCGCATCGGTTGGTCGATGTCGAGCAAGTCTCCATTAACGCTCAACACAACGCAACCGTCTGGATAGGTGCGTTCTTTCATTGCCGCCGAACAGGGGAAGAGGACATCCTGTTTAAGTTGTTCCAGATCGGCGCCGACGCCGGAATTAAAGTGGCCGCCATAGCCAATCACAAAGACTTTCGGATTTGGCGCCGATATGTAGAGCTCATAATGCTGATAGACGTTATCCGAAAGCCGGATCCCGTTTTCCAGCGGCGGGGTTGCGGACTGAACCGCATAGACGATCTTGCAGGTCGTCGATCTATTGGAACAATTGTTCAGCGCTGCTTTTTCAGCATTGGCTAAATCATGATAACGGCGCCCATAACCGGATGACCCATCGGGTGATGCTGCGAATGCTTTCGCGCCATTGGTAACAAGCGTTTTTTCAACAAAAACTTTTCGCGCCGCAGGCGATAAATCAACCGGTATCGCCGCAAGCGCCGCTTCGTCTTCAGGGGTCACCATACGGTCCGTGTAGGATGCGCATGCCGATAGGATTAGCGATAGTATTGCTATGGCGCCAATGCGTATGGCCATGACATGTCCCCGTTCCTGGTTGGCTTTGCGCTGACAGTAGAAACAATGAAAACGAAGAACAGTCTTGGGAGCCAAGGCGCTGAAGGGCATAGGAAAAACCTTGTCTGCACGCCCCGCCGCAGCGTCCGCGCGCCTCACCGAATGGACGATTGACGCGAAGGTTGCGCTTGCGCCACGCTGTTCCCGGTTCGGCCCGCGCTTGCGTTGCGTGAGAGATTTTTCGTGGGCGCGAGGGTTTAAAAGAGAGGGAAAAACCATGAACAAAATGATGTTGCCGGTGCTTGTCGCCGGCGTTGCTTTTACCGCTCCGGCGCTTGCCAGTGAGACGGAAGACTTCTGTGTCGCCTTTGCCGGCGAGCATGATTTAGGCACAGAGCCATGTCCGTGCATTGGCGCCGCCGGTGAAGCCGACGCTGACGTAAAAGCCGAAATTCTTTCGCTTACCAGCCCGGATGAAACAGAAAACTGGAGCGATGGAACCAAGGAAGCCTTGGCTGAGTGCTTCCAGCAGGGATAGCCGCCTGATGCAGGCCTCGGGCGCGTCAACCGGGACCTGTTTTAGCGCTGACGGAGTTGAAAGCCCGTTACGGGTTGTGCGCTCAACAAAATGTGTAGCGTAATACGCTGATTTTTCCCTAAGTTTGATCTCCAGCTTAATAGGATAGAACCATGGCCGCTGCTCAATCTTCGGAACAACGCCCGCCTTTACCCCCATTTACCCGTGATAGCGCGATCCAGAAAACCCGCCTGGCGGAGGATGCCTGGAACGGTCGCGACCCTCGGCGCATTTCTCTCGCCTACACGCCTGACAGCCATTGGCGCAATCGCTCAAGTTTTGTCACGGGGCGGGCGGAGATCGTTGAGTTTCTCACCGGCAAATGGGAACGCGAGCTTGACTACCGGCTGATTAAAGAGCTTTGGGCGTATACGGATAATCGCATCGCTGTCCGTTTTCAGTATGAATATCACAATGGCGACGGCGCCTGGTTCCGCGCCTATGGCAATGAGAACTGGGAATTCGACAAAAACGGTTTGATGCGCATCCGCCAAGCCTCGATCAATGATGTTGCGATAGCCGAAAGCGAGCGGAAGTTCCGCTGGCCGGGACCGGAGACCGGGCCTCGGCCGCGTCCAGCGGACTATCCAGGTCTTACCGAGCTCGGCCTTTAAAGTCCGACGCGGACGAGTTCGAACCCGATCATCAACAGTCCGGTCAGCGCCACAGCCCAGGCGGCGGAGCGGGCAACCGGAATGCCAAGCATATAGATCACCGCGAAGGCGGCCCGCCCGGCAACAAAAGTCACCGCGCCGATTTCGGTCAGCGGCGTTGAAATGCCGGCAAGGTGCGTAAGCAGAATCAGCGGGACAAACATCGCCATGCCTTCAAGATGGTTGGCGACAATGCGATTGACGCGGCCCTGCAGGATAGTCGGGTCGCGCGGTTCGTCACGTGGTCCAAGGCCCCATTTGAAGCCGTTGATGGCGGGTGCGAGCCCGCCCTGAATGAACACGAGCACCAGCGTCATAGCCGTGACGCCAAAAAGCGCCTGTAATTCTATCGTCATCGTCCAGACCTCCCATTTTGCATGTGACTACAAAAAAGATAGTCTATAGCAAATTTCAAGCCCCTACTATAAATTATTATCATGACCGAGCGATTGCCCCTTTGTCCGATCTCCCGCACGGCGATGATCCTTGGATCGCGCTGGACGGCGCAGATCATTCGCGAATTGCTGGATCACGGTCCGCGGCGGTTTCAGGATTTTTCCGATGCGCTCGAGGGGATCGCCCCAACGATGCTGTCGAACCGGCTAAAAATGCTGGAAGAGAGCGGTGTGGTTGAACGCCAGATTTATGAAACACACCCGCCGCGCGCAGAATACAAACTCACCGACAAAGGCCGGAAGATGAGCGGCATTATTGGCGCCATGCGCGACTGGGGCGCGAAATACGGATGAGCCCGCTGGCTTAATCTGCGTGTTTTGCAAAGCCTAAAACATTGCCGCCGGGCTCGCGGATATAAATTTCTTTTGAGCCATAAGCGGTCTCGTGGGCGTCTTTGACAATCTCCGCGCCGCGCACCGCCGCCACGATTTCGTCGAAATCGTCGATCTCGAAATAGATAAACCCCTGGCCCACCCTGGCGGCGAGTTCGTCCGTCGAGAACGTCTCATCCGCTGAGTCGCTCGCCTGAAACATGATCTCAACATCACCATGCACAACTGCGGCGAACTGCAGACCGCGCTCGTAAGGCACTTCAATGGTTTTGGTGAAACCGAGCTGCTCGATAAAAAAGCCCGCTGACTGCTGGACGTTGTCTACAAATAATATGGGTGTTGCTTTTTTCATCCGGATTGCTTCCGATGCTAATGGCTTCATGGGTTCCGCCCCGTGAGCGCTCGTCGCAATGAAAGCCCCGAGGATGACGGCTCCAATGATGCGCCCGATGTCCATGCTTCGCCTTTTCGCTTGTGCAGAACGTAAACTAGTATAATTAAGACTAGATACGATGTCAAACCCTGAAAAATCCTTATCTCTTACGCCATGTGATCTGGTGGTGCTGGCAACCGCTGCGGCCAAGCCACGTCATGGCTATGATCTGTGGAAACAACTGGAAGCCGCGGACGTCAAAGACTGGGCGCCGGTGTCCAAGCCGCAAGTTTATTACTCCCTCAAAAAACTGCAGGCCTTGTCGCTGATCGCGGAGACGCAAACCAGCGGCAAACCGGCGGGGCCGAAAAAAGAAGTTTTCGCGGTGACGCGATCCGGTCGCGCGGCGCTGAAGAAAAACCTCGGCGCGCCCTATTGGGCGGAAAGCCGCGAGCCGCCGCCTTTTCTGACCTGGGCGGCGCTGTCACTGGCATTGCCGGTCAAGGACAAACTTGCACAGGTCGCGCGTCGGCGGGCATTTTTGCATCGTGAACTGAAGAGGGAGCGCGCAACATTGAAAGAGTTGAAATCTTATGATGCGGAAACCGCCTTGCTTGCTCAGTCACTTGTTGGCCTTGTTATTGAAATGTTTAAGACCGAGCTTATCTGGCTTGATAAATTTGAAAAAGATATCAAAGCGAAACAATAACGCCGCCGCCCAAACGGAAAGCCTCGTCGTCAATGGAAAAAGATAGACTGTTCCTTCTCGCTCCCGGTTTTGCGGACAATGACCGACGCGAATACTGCCCCGAATGCGCCGAAATATGGGGCGTACTGAGTTACTTTCCGGCGGTCCTGCACGGACTTGAAATCCACTATCAGCCGATTGATCATCCGCGCCCGGGGCTGGTTGAGGTGCTGGGTGAAGGGAAGTGGAACTGCCCGACCCTGATCCTTGCGGCGGGAGCAGACGCCGGGCCTCACGCGCAGATCAAAACCAAAAATGGTCAGCGCTTTTTCGACACCGCCGGCGACATCGGCAACTATTTTACCCATGTTTACGGAACGCCGTTTCCGCGCGGGTCGTAAAACTGGATTTTCGTGCCTACATTGAGGAAATGGCCAATAGCGCAACCCATAAATATGCCGGGGCGCTGGCGTTTCGCCCGGCGCGGCCGCTTGCAGACAGTGCGACGCTGATCGCTTTTGGCCGTGATCTCTACATCGAAAGTCTTGGAAGTGATGCCGGGTTCCGCCGCGATTATGGCGCGCGCGGGCAGAAATTTCCTTTGTGGATTGCCGCGTGCAGCGCATCACACGCCGATTTCGCGGCGCTGTTGACGGAGAATGGAGAGGCAATCGGCTTTGTTGTTCTCGGCCGCAACAGCCGCGACCGCTGCCTCGGCCATGTGCATCATTTTTACATGGCGCCGTTCCATCGCGGACAGGGCTTTGGCGGTCTGCTCGATGATTATGCACGGGCGACCTTGCGAAACGCCGGGTGTCGCCGCGCACGCCTCAATGTCACGCCGATTAATGGTCGTGCGATCCGGTTTTATCAGGCGCAAGGCTGGGAGAAGAAACAACCGCCCCGCGGCGGCGCGGGTCTTCTCAATATGGAGGTTGCGCTTTAGGGCCAATCCGCTACCGCTATTGGCGCGTGACGAAAGAGACGAGGCCCTATGCCAAATTCTTCCATTCTTGTCGCCGGCGCTGGCGGGCGCATGGGCAAAGCCGTGGTGGCGGAGGTTTTGCGCACGCCGGGGGCAACCCTGGCCGGTGGATTTGAGCGCCCGGGCGGGGCTGATATCGGCAAAGATATTGGCGTCCTTGCCGGGCTCGATGCGATCGGGCTCGCGGTTGAGGATGCCGCTGCAAAAGGGCTCAAAAAAGCCGCCGCGCTGATCGATTTTACCGCCCCGGCGGCAAGCCTTGCCAACGCCAAGGCGGCGGCGCAAACCGGCGCCGCCCATATTATCGGCACCACCGGATTTTCCATCGCTGAGGACGCCGAAATCGCCGCCCTGGCGGAGAAAATCGCGATCGTGAAATCCGGCAATATGAGCGTCGGCGTCAACCTGCTGCTGGCGCTGGTTGAGGACGCCGCAAAGGCGCTGAATGATGATTACGATATCGAAATAACCGAGGCCCACCATAGGGCTAAGGTCGATGCGCCGTCGGGGACGGCGTTGATGCTTGGCCGCGCCGCCGCCGCCGGGCGCGGCGTCGATCTCGCGCAAAAATCGGCCGGTATGACCGGCAATCGGAGCGGCGAGCGCCTGGCGGGCGATATCGGCTTTTCGGTCATCCGCGGCGGCGGCATTGTCGGCGATCATCATGTCGCCTTTGCCGGCGCAGAAGAGGTGATCACCCTCTCCCACAGCGCCATTGATAGGGGGCTGTACGCTAAAGGCGCGGTCGCCGCCGCCAGATGGGCAATCGGCAAACCGCCGGGGCTTTATTCCATGCGCGATGTGCTGGGCCTTGGCAAAAACTAGATAGAATTCGAACAAGCCTGAAGACCTTAACGCAACCATGCTCTGGCAAAGTATGGCCAGTTTTAAGGGGTTTTCATGCGCACAGAAATTATTGCTGCCGGTATCATTGTCGCCACTGCGATCGTCGGCGTTCGCTACATGGACGTAAAAACAGAGATCGCGAACGACGAACCGTTGTCGCTTGCCGCCGTCTCGGCTACGCCTGCCGCCGCGCCGGCGCCATCGCGCTGGGATCGGGAAGTGCGCATTATCGCGTCGCGCGATCACCAATTTTATGTTGATGCGGATGTTAACCGGCGCAGCGCGAATTTTCTGGTTGATACCGGCGCCAGCTATGTCGCCTTGCGCGAAACTGATGCGCGCGACGCCGGCATTTATACAACGTGGGCGGATTATACCTACCCCGTCCGCACCGCCAATGGCGAAACCAAGGCCGCCTTTGTCACGCTTGATGAAATGGAAATCAACGGCATTCGCGTTGAAGGCGTTAAGGCGTTCATTCTCCCTGACGACCAGCTTGCGATCAATCTTTTGGGCATGAGCTTTCTGTCGCGCCTTGAAAGTGTCGAGGCGCGATCCGGAGAGCTGGTGTTAAGAGGGTAGTTATCGTCCGGCAGCTGACGCATCATTATAAAAATGCGACAAGAGATTATACCGCACGCCGCCTTTTGTTTCTTGAACCTCATGCAGCAATGATGAGGAAAAGACGAGCGCTGAGCCCGGCGCCAGCCGATAGCCGCGGGTTGAATATTCCCGGAAGACAACGCCGCCATCTTCATAGCCGTCATTAAGACTGACAGAGAGCGCGAAGCGGCGATGGGTTGCGCCCGCGACATTATCGCGATGGCCAATCTCGACGCCGCTTCGGGCGCCGACATAGCGCGCGAGGGTCAGGTTTTCCCGGCGCGTGACGGAAAAGGCAAAAGCTTTCTGGATCGCCGGGAACACACGCTCTTTCAATCGATCATCGATAAACGCCAGCTTCGCGGGATCGGTCAGAATATGATCGACGCGGTCCTGCCGATCATATTCATAGACCGGAATTTTGACCCCGGCGGCGTCTTTGGCTGATTTCGGCGGGATGACCTGAAGCTCTCCGCTCTTTTCGTAGTGCTCGATCAGGGCGGCGCATTCTGCTTTTGAAAAGATGTTTGGCGCGATGAGGACTGGCGGATGCGGGGCCAACCAGGAGGTCTCTTCCGCGAGTTTTGCCTGATCGATCAGGGCGGCGGCATTATCTGCGTGGTTCTTCGTCATTTCGATATCCCAATAGCATCGGATTTGGCGATAAGGCGTAAGAACAACGCTGCGCATTCGCGTCGGCGATAGCGCTGTTCCGTTTTTATGTATTCCGTATGCGGCGAATGCGAGGCCGCCAGGGTCCGTGATGATTGGAAAACTAAGACCCAATGTGCGTTTTAACTGGCGATTTGTTCGCGCGTGGCTTTGCGCCGTCACGATAACGACCTTGGCGTTTGCGTCGTCAAATTTCGGTGCATACCCTTCATAGGATTGCAGCGCCGCATTGATATCGTCGCTCTCAAGATCAGGGACAAAGATCAGGACCAGATAGCCGCCGGAGACATAGTCGCCCTTAAGGTCAAAAACCCGGCCGGTCTCATCAATGCGCTGAAATAGATAAGGCGGCTCGCCAGGGGCAATCGGGCGCACAAGTTTTGCCAGCTGATTGGCCGCCAGAATGTCTGTCGGCCGGTGGTCGAGCGCCATCTTTCCTGTCCCTCACCCTATCGGCCTGAAACCTCTATCGGCAGATGCGATTTGGTGCAAATAGCGCCTAATTCTCCCTCGCCATCAGGCTCGGTAAAGCGCCGAGATCGGCGCCCGCCTGACGCATAAAGAACTGGCGCAAGGGCGCAATCTTCCCGACCGCGCTCATGCCGATATCGCGGGCAAGACGCAAAGGCGCAATGTCATTTGAAAAAAGCCGGTTCAAAACATCCGTACCAAGAGCAAGCGAAACGGAATCAAACCGTCGCCAGCGCTGATAGTTTTGCAAGACGCTTAAGTGACCGATATCCAACCCGACATCACGGCCTTCGGCGAGAACATCGACAAGCGCGGCGATGTCTTTGACGCCGAGGTTATAGCCCTGCCCGGCGATCGGGTGGATGGCGCGCGCCGCATCACCGATTAGCGCCAGGCGCGGGGCGATAAAACTTTGAGAAAGATGAAACGCGAGGGGGTATGACCAGCGCGGGCCGACCAGGCTGACGGCGCCGAGATAGTCGCCGAAGCGATTTTGAATTTCCTGCGTGAAGTTCGCATCGTCAAGCGCCAGATAGGCGTCGGCCGCATCGGCGCGTTCTGTCCAGACCAGTGACGACCGGTTTTCGGTCATCGGCAGAATCGCAAATGGCCCGGATGGTAAAAAGAACTCCTGAGCGACGCCTTCATGCGGGCGTTCATGGGCGACGGTCGCAACAATGCCGGTCTGCTTATAGCGCCATTGATTGACTTTGATGTTGGCCTCGCTGCGCAGCGCGGAAAAGCGCCCGTCAGCCGCCACGACAAGCGGCGCTGAAATTTCTCGGCCGTCTTCAAGCGCAATCGTCGCGCGTGCAGCATCGTAAATGGTTTGCGCGCGCTTTGCCGGCGCAAAAGCCGTGATACCGTCGGTCTTGTCCATCGCGTCGAAAAGCGTCTCTCGCAATAGCAGGTTTTCGACGATCCAGCCGAGCGGCGTTTCTTCGTCTAACTCGCGGCTGTCGAAATGCAGCGCGAACGTGGAAACGGCGCCGTCGTCAAAGCGGGACTTGGCGCGGCCATCGGTGACCAGAATATCGCGAATGGCCTCCGCTTCCGGTGCGATCCGATCCCATAGGCCGAGCCGCTTGAAGACGCGCGCCGACGCATAGGAGATGGCGGTCGTGCGCCCGTCAAAAATGGCTTTTTGCATGACGGCCGGGTCCTGCGCGTCAATAACGGCGCATGAAAAGCCTTTATCGCGCAGCGCCAGCGCCGCAAGGCTGCCGGCGAGGCCGCCGCCGACAATAGCAATATCAAATTGAAAGGTTTCCGCCATAACCCGCAAAGTTTCGCGCGTTAGGATGGGCCCGTCCACCCAGGCGCTTGCAGCTGCGGCGAAAAGCGCGGCATAGGGTAGAGAGCGGGCGACGGAGAATGATGAGTATGCGCAAGGTCCTTCTGGGTTCAGGCTTTATCGCGGCGCTTTTGTGCGCCAGCGGCGCCAACGCACAAGATATCAGCCAGGCAAGCGATGAAACGCGCTATATCCTCGATACCGCGCTCTTTGTCTTTGGCGGGCTCTCCGCGATTGTCTTCGTTTTCGCCCTGGGCTTGCGTGATGTTGGCCTCGCGCGGGTGCAAAATGCGCCGCAGGTTTGTCTGCGGACGATCGGGTTGCTGGGTGTTGGCGCCTTCGGCTTCTGGCTCGTCGGCTACAACCTCATTCATATGATCGAAGCGGGCGGTTTCCTCGGCGGGTTCTCGCCGTGGCGCGCTGACGATACGGACCCGATGTCGGTCGGGCGCGCGTCGGGGTCGATCTGGTTCTTCGAGATGGGGCTGGCCATTATTCCAGCGGCAATTGTGTCGAGTGCGGTCTCCGAGCGGGTTAAAACCTGGTCGTTCCTCCTGTTTGCCGCGGCCATGGCGGGGCTGATTTATCCGATCGCCGCTTCCTGGATCTGGGGCGCGGGCTATTTTGGCGAAGTCTGGCGGACGTATGATTTCGGCGGCGCCGCTATTATTCACATTGTCGGCGGCGCAGGAGCGCTGGCGGGCGCTCTCGTGGTCGGGCCGCGCCCCGGCCGCTACCACGAACACGGAACCCGCCCTGCGCCAACCACGGCCCTGCCTTTATCGGCGTTTGCGGCGGGGTTCATTCTCGCGGCATGGACCATCATTCTTGCGGCGAAGATCGGGTCGTTTTCCTCGCTTGAGCCGGCGATTTCATTTGGCTCGATTGTCGCCAATGCCTCGATTGCGGTTGCGGCCGCGGTTCTGGCGGCGCTGTTTCTGACGCAGATCGTTTATCGGCGGGTCGGTCTGGTGACGACCATCAATGCTGTGATTGGCGGACTGGTCTCAATTTCCGCAGATCCGCTCAGCCCCGGCCTGTGGCAGGCGGCAATGATCGGCGCTGTCGGCGGGGTGATCGTGACCGTGGCGCCGCCATTTCTGGATCGATTTCGCATTGACGACGCCGGCTTTGTTATCCCCGCGCATTTGTGTTGCGGGGTCTGGGGGATGATCATCGTGCCTTGGTCGAACCCTGACGTCTGGCTGCCGGGTCAATTTATAGGCCTCGGCGCGGTCGGTATTTTCGCCTTCGTCTTGAGCCTCCTCATTTGGGTGGCGCTCAAATATTCCCTCGGCGTCAGGTTGAAAACCGAGACGCTGATGCCTGATGAAGACACGCCCTAGCCAGGTCCAATAGACGGCTCTTGAAAAGTTAACGCCTGTTAACCCTTTTTTTTGCGCGTCATGCAAAGATAAACGTCAGCTTGTTTGCAACCTTAACGATCCGTACCCGTCATATGTCGCGCACCAGAAACCTTACCCGCCGCTCCGCTCGTAATCGCGACCAGTTCGCTGAATTGGTTGAAAGCCTTCGCGGCTTTGCGCGGAACATGATGATGCGCGCCGGCGGGCTTTCCATGGTCCTTATTGCTGTATGGCTTGGCGTTGCGCTGACCACATTTTCCATCAGCGACCCGAGCTTCAACACGGCGACGCCGGCGCCGGTGCAAAATATGGCGGGCGCTGCTGGCGCGAATATCGCCGACCTTTTGCTACAGGCGATTGGCGGCGCGGCGTTTCTCCTGGTTGCGCCGATGGCGATCTGGGGCGTGGCGGCGCTGTTTAAGGGCGCGCCTGAGGAAACGCCGTCTGATTTCTGGCGCCGACTGGCGCTTTTCCCGGTCGCGTTGCTGGCCGCCGCCGCCGCCATTGCCGCGGCGCCGCCACCGGCGATCTGGCCGTATATCGCAGGCGCTGGCGGTTTCGTCGGGGATGGGTTTTTGGCCGCAACAAGCGGTCTCCTTGCGACGGTCGGCGCGCCCGCCGCTACCGCCATCAGCGCCGGCGTCTTTGCCGTGATTGCGCTTGGCAGTTATGCGATCCTTTGCGGGCTGACCCGTGACCGCATCATGGAAGCCTACTGGACGCTTGAAGAGACTTGCCTCGCTATTCACGAATTTGCCGTGAACGTCATTGATCGAGTGCGCGGCGACGGCGAATATGAAGACGATGATCTCGAAGACGAAGAGGAGCTCGGCTCGCTCTACGAAGAAGATGAAGACGAGCCTGAATTGGGTGCGCCGTCGCGCAAACGCAAAATCATTCGCAAGAAACAAAAATCAACGGAGAGCAAACGCGAGCGCCGTGAGTCTCAACCGGTGTTGCCGGTGTTCTCGGCGGGCGATTATGAGCTTCCACCGCTCAATCTGCTCGCCAAACCGCACCATTCGAACCGCGCGGTGATCTCCGATGAAGCGCTCGAACAAAATGCGCGGATGCTTGAAAACGTCCTGTCAGATTTCGGCGTGCGCGGTGAAATCATCAATGTGCGCCCTGGCCCGGTCGTCACGCTCTATGAGCTGGAGCCCGCGGCTGGCGTCAAATCTTCGCGGGTAATCGGTCTTGCCGATGATATTGCCCGCTCGATGAGCGCCGTTGCCTGCCGGGTGGCGGTGGTGCCGGGGCGCAATGTGATCGGCATCGAATTGCCGAACCAGGACCGGGAAATGGTGTTCCTGCGCGAGCTTTTGGGCGCCGCCGATTATGAAAACTCAAGCGGCGATCTGACCCTGACCCTTGGCAAGGGCATTGGCGGCGAGCCGGTCTTTGCTGATCTTGCGCGCATGCCGCATTTGTTGATCGCGGGGACCACGGGATCGGGTAAATCGGTTGGGATCAACACCATGATCCTCTCATTGCTTTATCGGTTGGCGCCAGATGAGTGCAAACTCATTCTGATCGATCCAAAAATGCTCGAGCTTTCCGTATACGAAGGAATTCCGCATTTGCTGGCGCCGGTGGTCACAGATCCGCGCAAGGCCGTTGTTGCGCTCAAATGGACCGTGCGGGAAATGGAAGAACGCTACCGCAAGATGTCAAAAGTCGGCGTGCGCAACATTGAAGGGTTCAATGCGCGCGTTGCCGAGGCGGAAGAAAATGGCGAGACGCTGACGCGCACTGTTCATACGGGCTATGACGAAGAGACCAGCGAACCGGTCTATGAGAGCGAAGAGCTTGACTATGACGCGATGGCGTTCATCGTCGTCGTGATCGACGAAGTCGCGGATCTGATGATGGTCGCGGGCAAGGATATTGAAGGCATGGTGCAGCGCCTGGCGCAGATGGCCCGGGCTGCCGGCATTCACTTGATCATGGCGACGCAGCGGCCATCCGTTGACGTCATCACGGGCACGATCAAAGCAAACTTTCCAACCCGGATTTCATTTCAGGTAACGTCAAAAATCGACTCGCGCACGATCCTTGGCGATCAGGGCGCCGAGCAGCTTCTCGGTCAGGGCGACATGCTCCACATGGCTGGCGGCGGCCGCGTGCGACGCGTGCACGGAGCATTCGTTTCTGACGATGAGGTCGAAAAGATCGTCAAATTCCTGAAAAAACAGGGCGCTCCTGACTATGTTCAGGAAGTCACCGAAATGCGTGACGAAGACGCGGGCGGCGGTTTCGATATTGGCGGCAATACATCGACCGGCGATGCGCTCTATGACCGGGCTGTCGCGGTGGTCTTGCGTGATCGCAAGGCGTCGACCTCTTACGTGCAGCGGCGGCTTCAGATCGGTTACAACCGCGCCGCAACGCTGATCGAGAAGATGGAAGAAGAAGGGGTTATCTCGTCGGCAAACCATGCGGGTAAACGCGAAATCCTGGTTGGCGAAGACGCGGCATAAATGGCGCTGGGGTTAAGCTTAACAATACCACACCACGGTTAATTCAATTTTTTAAATTAAGTTTCTCGGAAAGTAAGCGTCAATCACTAGGTTGCGCCCGGTACCAGTCAATGTTGAATCCGGGAAAGTTACGTGCAGGGACGCCCAGAGATCGATGATCAGGACGGTAAGTTTTCGTCGTCCGCGAAGCCGCTTGTAGCAATTGCAGCGGGGGTCCAGTTTTTGCTGGATCTAGAAGAAACTTCTCATTTTTTCCGGATGACGGGCGCCATTGACGGTCAGCAGAACGAGAAAAATTATCAGCGTTACATACACAGCCCAGTTGGTTCCAAACTGGACAGAGATAACGTAAATTTCGCCAACGTGCTTAACGATAAAGACGCCCTGGAACATCTGCCTACCGACAGCCTTGCCCGCAACTACTTGGATTTTATGGCCGCGGAAAATCTGGAGATGGGCATGCTGACCGACGCAGAACAAAATGCAAATGCGTCGGCCATTCAGCTCAACCAGTCGCGGCGCAACTACATGGATAATGGGTTTGCGACCCATGATATGCTCCACGTTGTGACGGGCTATGGGCGCGATCCGATCGGCGAGGCATGCGTATTGGCGTTCACTGCCGAGCAATTCAAATTAAGCGGTGTTGGTGTGTTTTCATGGGCGCTCGCACTGCGTGAGAGTATCACCCATCCCCAGCATCCTGTCCTGAAAATGACGGCTGAAGCGCGACGAATAGCGCGCAAGGCTGTGTGGGTGGCCGAGATTGATTGGCGCGATTACCTAGGCAAGCCGCTTCATACGGTCCGTCGCGAATGTCATTTTGAAAGACCGCGCCTATATCTGCGCGCGCGACCGCCTGCCGAGACTGTCAAAGCATCCTCGGCGATTACGCCGTCAGCGCAAAAGGCGGCCTAGTCAGCTAGCGAGGCGGGTCTCTCGGCCGCCTGCCCACTTATTCGTCAAGATATTTTCGCAGGTTCGATGCAAAGGGCGACCGGCACTCGGTAAGCCATTTCAAATCTGTTGCTGGCAACACCATGACCGTCACTAGGCCGTAATCGGCGTGCTCTTTTTCAAATAGTTCTTTGTAGCCGTATCTTTTGAATAGCCCGATCAAAGGCTCGTTGACATCCATATAGCATGAGGTGGCGCCGTTTCTGATGCCATGCTCATAAACCATCTTCAGCATACGTACTGAAACGCCAGTGCTGCGATATTCCGCTGCAACCATATTGCGGGTGCAGATACTCGCGGTTTCCTGTTCTGCTTTCGGCAGGCGGCCGAGCTCATAGAAGTCAAAATATGGATCGACACCGCCGTCTCGCACCATATTTAGCCGGACAACGCCAATGATTTCGCCGTCTTTTGTTGCGACAACATGCTTGCCGGTAGGGTCAAGAGTGTCGATGATCACTTTCTTTTCGTGATCGGCGTAGGTCTGTTTGCGATGGAGTTCTTCTACGTAAACTTTGTACCGGAATTGAAAAGCTTCGGGCGGACAGTCGTCATATGAATAAAGATTGTACTCGGTCACTACGCAACACTCTCGAAAATTAATAGGTCATGCAACGTTTTTCGCGAGTTGCAGCGGATCGATATTGTCTGCGTTTAATTCTTCCCAATTCCACCCACAGTCAAACTTTTGAGCGACATCGGCGACGGCGGCGTCAAGCATTTGTGCGTAGAGATACCCGGTGGTTTTCATTCCATAGGTAATCGCGTCAAGGTCGGCCTCGTTATGGATCATATGATCAACATATTTTTCCATCAACTTGTTATGGCCGATATCGATTTCCGCATGGTCACGCAAAAATGTCATCCCATTGTCGCCGACGCCAATTGCCCGCAAGGAAGACATGAGCAGGTCGCCATTGGCCGTGCCGTTAAACTCTAGGAAAAATAAGTATCCGAGGTATCCAAGCGGATTAAGATTGTAGATTTGATAGAAACCATAAGCGAGCAGGGCGCTCGTAGCCGGCAATGGGTTTTCATACGGAATGTTTTCGTCCTTCCCGCCGAGCGTCACATAATCATTGAGCGCTAGCTGGTCATGGCCGATTTCGGACGCAGCGTGACTTAGAAAGGGTTTCACCATATCGCGTTGCCTGCCGCGGAAGTGGACAGTGGCAAGCACTTGTAATTGTGGGTTTTCCCTGGTGTGGTGAAATATCTGCCTGAGGACGGACCGGTATTCGGGAATCGTCAATTCACCAGACAAAAGCCTGGTAATCGTGCTGGATTTTACAAACTCTTCGCGAGCGAGTTCGAAACTACTTTTCAGTCGCTGCATCATCATTACGCGTTAACCTTTTGTTAACTATTGTGAAACGATAGTTAAGAAAATAGGCCTGTGCAAGCGCGCAAAGCGGAAAAAATCTCTTTTCGGGACATATTTGTAGCGTGGTGGGCGAGATAGACACATGACTCAGCCCCAAAACAGAGCACCGGCTCCTTTATGACCATTTTGCGCGGGGGGGCATAGGGGCGCAGATTAACCGTTAACCGCCTCATAAGCTCATTTTACTAGCATGCGCCGGACCGGAGCGCTCGTCGTTGCGGGTGGCTTAGACGGATACGGATCCTAGGATGGATGAGCAGTTAAACAAATGGACCGCTCGCTTTGCGTCGTCAAAGATGGAAGCGGCGTTTCAGCACGCCAAACAGGCTGGCGATTACCTCAATAATTTGCGGGCGCTCATGCTTGCGATTCCGATTTTTGCAGCCTACGCGCTGCTTGATTTTTTAATGATCGAAGATCCAGAGCCGGCGATAAGATACAGACTGTCAGCTTGTGCTATCAGCGCTGTGTTACTGTTGGCGCTTCGGCGTCCGGCGCTGGCAAAACATCAAGAAGCTATTTCCTGTTTGATTATGGCCGTGATGAGCAGCACGCTATTTTTTATCCTCCACACGCGCGCGACCATTGACCATAATTATTATGTTGGTCTGGTTCAGGGCGGCGTCTTTGTTTGCTTCTTGCTACGTGTCGGCTTTGTCAGCGCGGTAGCGGTACTGAGTTGGTTTTTACTTGGCTTTGCTGCTGCGTTTGGTGAGCGCATCCAGACAAGCGAGGTTGCCGCTCAACTACTGATTTTGTGCACAATGTTTTTGATCTCCGGCTTTGGTAACTACTTGCTGCAACGCTATCGCCGAAGCGATTTCCTCAAAAGCCGCACAATCGAACAGCAAAATACTCAGCTTAAGTTGCTGCTCGACGATGTACGCAAAGACAACACGCGCAAAATTGCAGCGATCAATACGCTCGTGCATTTTGTCAAAACGCCGCTGCATCAGATCAACGGGTTTTCAGAAATTTTGGTCCGCAGCTCCGGGCCCGAAGGAGACAGCGTGACGGCGCAAGAGCGCGCGGAAAGTGCAAAATACATTAAAAACGCAACCGCCAGCCTTTCAAGCAGCGTCAACAAATTGCTCGCCTATCATCGCCTTGATGAAATTGAGCGCCAGCACGACATTGCAGAAACGAGTTTGGACGATGGGCTCAGCGATTTTGTCGATCTCCTCGACACGGACATCAAAACGAATGTCGAGGGTCCTGCCGGTGAGATAAAAACCATACCGGTTGCGTTGAAAACGGCGCTGGACAGTCTGGCGGCCTATTTCAGTGAGCCCAAGCGCCAAGTTTCCAAACTCAAGATCATCTCGACCGCTGCTGATGGCGGCGATGTTACAATCACAATCGAAGACAATGGCGCCCCGCTTTCGTCAGAAGAGTTTTTGGAAGAGATCAAACCATTGACGAAAATTGATAACTATCTGAGCGGCGGCGGCTCAGAAATGCCCATGTCGCTGCGAACTGTTGCGCGTGCGGTGGAGTTGATGCGCGGAGAACTCGCACATACACCGACGCCAAACGGGAATTCGTTCTCGCTTCGTCTGTCGGATTATCCGGCGACGCTGAGCGACGATCAAGCCACAGCCGCCTAACCGGCGTCAACTGATATTCATCGCAATGAATGGCTTGTTGTTTTCATGAAAATCATGAGGCGAGAAAAATGCGTTGTACTCTGCTGCCCACGCGGATGAGCAGCTCATGCGGGATGGTCTCTGATTGTGATGCGACGTCTTCGGGCCGGAGCATGGCGCCATGCCGCAGTCCATAAATCAACACCTCATCGCCGATTTGTGCCGTCGGAATGTTTGTTATATCGACCAAAGATTGATCCATGCTGACCCGGCCGACCACGGGCGCGCGAACGCCATTGATCAGCACATAACCGCCGCCTACTCGGTTGGACCCTGTCAGCTTCCATGGCAGCCCATCGTCATATCCAAAGGGGACACAGGCAACGCGCATGGGAACATCGGCAACAAACCCTCTGGAATAGCCAACGGCGTCTCCGGGCTTGATCTCTTTAAGATCAACGATGACGCTGGTTACAGCGACGGCAAGCGTCAAATCAAGTTCTTTTGCAACGCAGGCCGACGGGTAGATTCCATAAAGTCCAACGCCAACGCGCACCATGTCATACGCAGCGCGTGGAATTCTGATCGCGGCCGCGGTATTTGCGGCATGTCTAATCAGACCGTCGAATTTATTGTCTCGCAGTAACGTTAAGCAGTCATCGAATGTATCGAGTTGCGCATGCGTAAAATCGTCTTGCTCTTGCGCGTCAGCGCACGCCAAATGCGTGCACACGCCAGTGAGGTTTATATACCGGCTCTCACGAATTTGATGAGCAACCTCCAGCACCTCCGCCGGATCGACGCCAAGTCGATGCATTCCGGTGTCGATCTTCAAATGGACGGGCAGCGACGTCTTCAGATGTTCGCCGCTTTGGATGAATGCCCGCGCGAGCGTCTTGGAGTAGACAATTGGCGTCAATCGATATGTCGCCAAATTTGTGAAGTCATGTGAGTAGCTAAGGAAAACATAGATATCGCCGGTAAAGCCTGATTGCCGCAAAGAGATGCCTTCGGCGCAGGACGAGACACCGAGGGAGTCGATGCCGAGGCTGCTCGCCCAATACCCAATCCGCTCCAGTTCCGTACCGTAGGAGAGGGCCTTTAGCATCGCCATAAATTTTGCGCCGGAAGCGCGCCGTCGAATTTGAGCGACATTCTCCCGGATCGCCGCCAAATCGATCCACATGCATCGTTGAGAAATGGAGCCGATGAGTTCATTGGCGGCGGAGGTCATATCTGCGGCGCGAGCGCCTTTGTACAATACCGTATCGCCGCCTTTCAGGAGGGGGATGAGTTTGTCTCTGATCTCAGATGGGCTGTTCACCTTGATCACTTGCCCGCCTGGATTGTTGTCGAGATACGATTGGGCGGCAATATTCGTCTCGTTATTTGCAACGATGCAAAGATGGGTGATCTCAATGTCGGCGGCAAGTTTGCCGACCTGCTGATGTGTATCCTGTGCAAATTCGTTGAGCCCGGCCATGCCTGCGAAGGCAAAAACGAGCTTTCTGTCCTTCGCCGCGCTGTTTGCGTTTGCCTCATGCAGATCGGACGCAGCTTGCAGCGCCGCGCCGACGGAAATCGGATCAGCGCTATGGCTGTCATTAATTATCCTGAGACCGTTTTTTGACGTCCAGATTTCCATCCGTGTGGGTCTGGGCTCGTAACCGTCTAAAAACGCCGCAATCTGGTGAAGCGGTTTTCCCAATAGAAAAGTTGCATTAATCGCCGCGGAAAAATCGGAAAGCAGATATTGTGTTACTGTTTTTGTTCGAAACGAATACTGGTCGTTGGCCTGCCGCGATTGTATCAGCAGTTCAGCACCCTCACCGTCCCTCGACTTCACCGATACTTTTATCGGCGCCTGATCATCATAAAAAGTCCGAATGCGCGGATCTTCTTTTTTAAAATTTTGTGTAATCAACTGAGTTCTATCGGGAACAAGGATCCAGTTGTCGTCCGGGATATTGGAAAAGAGGCTGCATTTTTCTTTCGCAATTTCACGCCTGTCGCCGAATGCCGCAATATGGGCCATGCCAATATTAGTTAAAAGGCCAAAATCGGGTTTGGCGATCGCGGCCAGGCGCTCCATTTCGCCGGGCTCCGACACGCCGACCTCGAAGATACCCAACTCAACGTCGCGATCCGCGGCCAGGATCGATAACGGCAACCCTAATTGACCGTTGTAACTGCCGGGCGAGGCGATATGATCCGAGTTCACGAATATTCGCGAAATCATATCCTTGACGATTGTCTTGCCGTTACTGCCGGTAATGCAAAGTATTTTTGAATATATCCGTTCTCGATAAAATGCCGCGAGGATTTGCAGCGCGTCAAGCGGCGAGCGGACGAGCAGAACGCGCTTGTCTTGGCGAATTTGATCGGCGAGTGGATGGGTCGCGGAAACAACCGC